>QZKE01000033.1 GCA_003598015.1 Actinomycetota bacterium
GGTATTGCGTCTCGAGCCGCAGGCGAGAGATGACAAGACCTGACCCCATTCCCCATTACTTCCCACCCAACGCTTCGTTACATGGTCCAGGGTGTGGGCCTGGTATTGCGTCTCGAGCCGCAGGCGAGAGATGACAAGACCTGGACCCCACATCCCATTACATTGTAACCAGGCTGGACGGTGTACTCGGGAGCTCTCCAGGGGTCTTTTTTTAGACTATGCCTCGGTGAAGAGGTCGTCGAAACGCTTGCGCAGTTCGAGTTTGCGCACCTTCAAGGTCATGCCGTAGGGCATCTCCTCGGGTGCGATGATGCGCACCGCGCGGGGGCACTTATAGCCGGCGATGTTCTCCTTGCACCAGGCGAGCAACTCGTCCTCACCCGCCTGCGCGCCCGCCTTGAGGGTGACCACGGCCACGGGCACCTGTTTCTTCAAGGGATGCGGAACGCCCACGACGGCCGCGTCCGCCAGGCCGGGGTGGCCCAGGACCTCCTTCTCGACCTCCACCGAGAAGACGGAGTAGCCACCGCATTTGATGACGTCCTTTGCGCGGTCCACGAAGTACAGGCGCCCCAGCCTGTCCTTCCTTCCCATGTCCCCGGTACGCAGCCAGCCGTCCTCGATGAGCTCGGCGGTGGCCTCGGGATTGTTCCAGTATCCCGACGTAACGCCCGGCCCGGACACGGCCACCTCCCCTATCCCGCCCGGGGGTAACACCTTGCCGTACTCGTCGATGATGCGCACGCGCACCGGCCATACCGGCCAGCCCACACACCCCGGCGGATAGCGCAATCCCATGATGGCCACCTTGAGCGTGGCGGTACCGGCCAGCTCGACCATGCCGTAAACCTCGGCGAAAAAAGCCTTGGGGCGAAAAGGCCCCAGCTTGAAAAGGGCGCCCTTCTCCCTGAGAGCATTGACGTATTCCTCGGGCATGGCGTCGGCCGCGCTGCCCAGCATCTTCAGGCTGGAGAGGTCGTAGGAGTCGATCCCCTCCGCGAGCATCATGGCGTACATGGCGGGCACGCCGACAAAGAGGTTGGCTTCCTCTCTTTCCATGGCCTCCAGGACGTCCCGGGGGTTGAAGTGCCGCATGTAATAGGCCTGCAAGCCCACGCAGCACCCCATGATGTAGCAGCCGAAGCCCATTACATGGGCGGCCGGCAGGCAGAAGACGCCCTTCGCCTTCGGCCCCACCGGCAGCAGGGCAGCCGCTATCTTCTGGGCCGTGAGCAGGTTGCGGGAGGTCATCATCGCTCCCTTGGGAAAGCCGGTGGTGCCCGAGGTATAGAAGATGGCTGCCACCTCGTCGGGGTCCAGCCTGGCCGCGCCGCCTCCATCCGTCGCGCTCAAAGCCTCGTCCATGGAAATGAAGCCCTCGGCGCAGTCGTCATGCGGGCCGGCCATGATCCAGCGCTTCACTCCCGGGAGCTTGTCCCGGTCACCGATATTCGCCGCAAAGACCTCGCGGTCCACAATGAAGGTCTCCGACCCGCAATTCTCTAGGATATAGCGCATCTCCCCGGCCTTGAGCATGTAATTCATGGGCACGGCCACGGCACCAGCGCGTGCGATGGCGAAGATGGAGAGCGGCAGGTCCACGTTGTTCGACGTGCATATCCCCACGCGTTCGCCCGGCCGGATCCCCATATCGCCCAGTGCCGACGACGCTTTCTCCACGAAGAAGGCGGCATCGTTAAAGGACAGTTCCCCTTTGTGAAAATCGCGATAACGCAGCGGCTCGTGCAGCTTGCAGATGACCTTGTCTCCTCGCAGCTCCGCCATACGGTGGTGAAAATCGGCCATGGAGATATCCTTCTGCAGGGCAAGGGCGAATTTGTCGGGTATGAGCCTCATGCGATCCCCCTTCCAGATCATGAACATTACAGCCGGTTTTTATACGATAACATAGTCGAGCGCCCTATCCGTACCCCTTGGTACTGGGATACGGAGATATGCTATATTGGGAACCGACATCAAGTCGAACGCAGCAATCCGTATATCGGTCTTCTGGAACGGCAGAGAGGGTGTCGAGGATGTCGAAGCCGAGCAAATCCGACATCACCCGCGAAAGGCTCAAGGCCGCCGCCCGCGATGTGTTCGTGGAAAAAGGCTACCACCGCACCAAGGTCGTGGACATCATCGAGCGGGCCGGCTGCGGGCACGGCACCTTCTACGATTACTTCAAGAGCAAGGACGACGTGCTTATGGCCATCCTCAGCGAGCTCATCCTGGAACTGGAGCGGCTGGGGGAGTCTTCGCGCATCCTCATGGAGCGTATAGCCTTCGACGACTACGACGCCATTCGCATTCTCCTGCGGGGCATCAGCGACATCTTCAACCGCCACGGCGACCTGAACAACGTCTACATCGAGGCGGCTCTCGAAAGCGCGGTCTTCAGCGACGTGTTCAACGCGTTCCACAGCACCTTCTCGCGTATCCTCGAGAGCAAGATCCGGCAGATGGGGGGCGCGGGCAAATGCGAGGGCATCGATCCGCGCATAGCCTCACAGATACTGGTTACCCTGGTCGGGTTCACCTCCTACGGTCGCCAGTCCGGCTTTATCGAAGGGGAGAACGAAAAGGTCACGGAGAACCTGGGCCTGCTCGTCTTCCGCGCCCTCAATTACTGAGGCGCGCGCGGCTGAAGGAAGTCGCCTGCCTCCACTCCGATCAACGATAGCAAAGGGAATTCCGGACATGCGTATCAGATCAGAACCCCGGGCAAGATAATCTTCGACCTACTATTGTATATATAACAATATAGTTTTATAATCATTATTGTTTGATTTGCATTATATCAGGAGGTCGTAGCAATTGACGGCTGACGGCGGTGGACACCACAGACAAAACAGCCATGCCTTCAGGAGGTTTTCTCGCGTGGATCCCAGGGCGACCAAGGGGATAATCATCCCGCCCCTCTTCATCCCGTCTATCTTGCTCCTGCTGAAAGAGGAACCGACCCATGGCTATGCGCTAATGAAGAAGTTGTCGCAACTCGGGGTGGTGAGCCCTGACATGGATCCTTCCCCCATATACAAGACATTGCGCTGGTTCGAGGAGATCGGACTGGCGGTCTCGGAAAGCGAGCGAGGAGAGAGAGGGCCCGACCGCAAGGTCTATCGCGTAACGGAGGCGGGGGACGAGTCCCTGGCCTTCTTCGCCTCGCGCGTCGAGGAAGCAGGGAAGATAATCGCATGGTTCCAGCGCAAATACGAGGAGCTGCGATAGCTGGAGCCACGCGCTGCGGATTGTACGGCCGGGCACTTGCCGCATGTTCACGGGGTAACCGGAGCGGAGGGATGGGATCGCAGGCCGTCGGTGACGGCCCGTAATATTCAGCAGCAACTATCGATGGAGGCCGGCATGGAGAAAACGATGAGCAACCTTCAGTTCAGGGGGATGACCGTCCTGTTCTATCTGCGGGATCGCCTGAGACCCCGTGAGGCCATCCTGGAAGAGGTGAGGATGGAACGGGGCTATAGAGTGCTGGACTACGGGTGCGGGCCTGGCGCCTATTCCGTACTGTCCGCGCAGGCGGTGGGGGAATCCGGCAGGGTATACGCCCTGGATATCCATCCTCTGGCCTCGCAAATGGTAGAAGCCAAGGCCGCGCGGATGCATCTTGCGAATATCCAGACCATCGTCTCCGACTGCGCCACCGGCCTGCCCGACGACAGCATCGACGTGGCCCTGCTCTATGATATCTTCCACATGCTGGGTAACCGCGAGGAGGTACTGCGGGAACTGCGCCGCGTCTTGAAGCCGGACGGCATCCTCTCTTTCAGCGATCACCATATGAAGGAGGAGAGCATAAAGGGCGGGGTCGCCGGCGGGGGTCTTTTCGAGCTGGTGGAGAAAGGGAAGTTCACCTACAACTTCCGCCCCAAAGCCTGAAGGGCCCTCGATCCGCGGTATGCCCTGATACCGCGAGGCGCGAGGGGGGGAGACGGCCGGGCGGAGAGGAAAGAGGGCGAAAAAGCCCGTGGAAAGGAAGTGAAGGCCATGAAGATCCTCGCATTCAACTGCAGCCCCCGCATGAAGAAGAGCAACACGGATCGGATCCTCATTCCGCTGCTCAGGGGGGCGGGCGAAGCCGGCGCGGAGGTGGAGAAGATCTATGCGCGAAAACTCGACCTCAAACCATGCCTGGGGTGTTTCAACTGCTGGCTCAAAACGCCCGGGCTCTGCACCCAGAAAGACGACTGGGGGCTGGTGCTGGGCAAGATGGCCGAGGCGGACCTGATCGTCTACGCAACGCCGGTATACGCCTATAACATGACCGTATACATGAGGACGCTCTTCGATCGCACCGGCATGCTGGTCATCCATCCTTACTTCACCACGACCGATAACGGCCTGGTCCACCTGTGCCGTTATCCCGGCATCAGGAAGAAAGCGGTTCTGGTGGCTAACGCACTGCTATGGGATGAGTCCGTATTCTCACTGCTCGCAGACGGCCTCGAGGCAATCAGCACCAGGGTGGTGGACGAGGAGGGGAGGCCGATCATGGAGATGGCGGGAAAGATCCTGGTGGGATGCGGGGAGATCCTGGACTGGGTGGAGACGCCGCAGCACGCCCTGCAGCCTTTCTACGAGGCTCTGGAGAGCGCCGGAGCGGAACTGGTACGTGACGGCGGGCTCTCTGCCGCCAGCGAGGAGAGGCTGAGCGTCCCGCTCTGGACCTACCTCGGAATAAAGGACGGCGAGGCTAAGGACTTCCTGAACGAACACTTCCGGAGGATACTGGAACAGGATCCCGACGGTATCGCTCCTGGAAACTGAGGGGAGGCAGGGTGGAGAACATGGCTGAAAAACCCCTCATCGAGGATTATGAGATCGAACTGGAAGATCCTGCCTGCGTGCCCGGTGCCCCCTTCTATGCGGCCAGGGCACAGTTCCATAACGATGTCTCGGAGGTCATGCCCTATCTCAACGCCGTCCTTGAACGCGCCCAGTATGGCGCGGGCAACCGGTACATAATATGGAGGGAGGGCGACAGGGCCTATGCCCTGCGCCCGCATGAGCTGGCCGTGAGTACGATCTGGGAACGGCAACAGGCATACGAATTCGTGCACAAGGCTGTTTCCAGGATAAACGAGATATGGGAGAGGCGGGACGAAATAACCCCCGATTACACGACGAGGTCGAAACCAAGGGTACTCGATATCCTCAAGCTGCTTCCCCGTACCAACTGCGGCGAATGCGGTTTGCAGAGCTGCATGGCCTTCGCCGCGGCGCTGATAGATGGAACCCATCTCCCGCAGAATTGCCCCCCCGTGATGGAGGACGAAGAATCCCTGGCCCGCCTCGAGGAGTTGGGCCTGTGAAGTGGCGGTAATATCCTCGCCCGCGCCGGATATCGCCCGCTCGTCTCCCCTTTACAGGTCGAGCAGGTCCAGGTACCAGCGGCCGTTCTCGCGGATCAGGGGGATGCGTACAGCTGCAGCCTCAGCGATCTCCATCTCGAGCCCATTGCCGTCCAGGAATACGCCCCAGACATAGACAGCCGCCCTGTCTCCCGTGGTATCGATGCTGTAGTCTGCGTCTACCACGGCAGAGAAAGGGATATTCTCGAGGAAGCCGGCGATGAGCACCCCTCCCAGGGTCTCGTCGTCTGTGTCCGGCATCTCCGACCTGACCGCCGCGAGGAACGAGGGCGCCACCATGGTCACGAACTCGGCTTTCTCCCCTTCCAGTGCCGCACGCAGAACATCTTCCACCACCACTTCCCCCTCCGGGCGGGTGGATACGGGTGTCCCGCCGCAGCCGGCGGCGGCCGTGAACAAAATGACAGGCAAGTACAAAAGGATGCACCATGATAGGAAACTGTTCCGCCCAGTAGATCCGTGCCGCCCGCTGGAAAAGAGCCTGCCCGTAAAGGAAACCGGTGCAAGGGATGGATCCCTTTCGGCCATGCGACCGCTGCCCACGACCATGCGTCTTTTGTATCTCATGAACCCCAGACCGTTTCCTGCGATACCTTCGTCCATGTGCCTTCCTCCTTGCGCAGCAGGTAACGGACGCCGGATCCCGCGAGGGGGTTGTAGAGGGAGCCTATCTCCACTACCGCCTGCTCCTCTTTTTCGTCCACCTCGAGTACGGTGATGGAGTGCTGGCTGTAGGTCCAGGCATCAGGGTTCCCATCCACCCGCTGTGAGGCCAGCTCCTTGAAATCCTCCAGGGTAATCTCGGTTAGGGCTCCGCCTTCCCATTTCCAGAATCGCTGACCCAGTTCATCCGGGGATACGTCGGAGATACCCGTCGATCTCCTCATCCATTCGACGATGAAGTCGGAATCGCGTTCATCGGGGATGAGGATGTTCTCGATGGCGTAGATAGCCAGCTCCTCGTCGGGGTTTTTCTTCTCCTCGCCGCCGCAGCCGGCGGTGGACGCCAGAACCTGCAGGAGCAGTATCAGCGCGATGATAATCGAAGCCGTCCTTTTCATGTACCTATTATAGTCGTAGCTCGCCTACGGTAGCTCGCCTGTCCGCTGCCTTGCCCGCTGCAGCCTTCACGAATGCGGATAGCTCGCGGTGCGGGGTGGCCGGACCGCGAGTATGGCCCGGGGTTCATTACGAGGTAACGTTGCTCCTCCCGCCCGATGACTACCATGGCACGCAGCCCGGGTCCAGCGCTCGGATATGATCGCTTACGGTCTTGTGCCCCTACCGCTCAGGCACACGAAGCGGGAGGGAGGCCTTGCGGCCTCCCTTGTTCCTGCGCGATGCCTATACGTCGCTCAGCTTTCCGCTGTGAAAATCGTCGTAGGCGGAGAGATCGAGCATGCCGTGGCCGGAGAAGTTGAAAAAGATACATTTAGACTCGCCGCTCTCCCGGCATTTCACCGCTTCGTCGATGACCGCCTTGATGGCATGGGCGGTCTCCGGCGCGGGCACGAATCCCTCGGTCTGGGCAAAGACCATAGCGGCTTCGAATACCTCCACCTGATGATAGGCCACGGCCTCCATCAGGCCTTCCTTTACCAGCAGGCTGATGATGGGCGAGTCGCCGTGGTATCTCAGACCTCCCGCGTGAGACGGAGGCGGCACGAAGTCATGACCCAGGGTGTACATGAGCACGATGGGCGCCATTCCCGCGGTGTCACCGTAATCGTACTCATAGCGGCCTCCGGTAAGCGTGGGGCACGAGGTGGGCTCCACGGCGATGAGACGGATGTCACTCCCGTCGACCTTCTCTTTCACGAAGGGCAGGGCGGTGCCGCCGTAGTTGGAACCCCCGCCAACGCAGCCGATGACCATATCCGGATAGTCGTCGAACATCTCGAAGGCTTTTTTTGCTTCCATGCCGATGACCGTCTGGTGCAGGAGCACGTGGTTGAGTACGCTGCCCAGGCTGTACTTGACGTCATCCCCCTGTACGGCCATCTCGACCGCCTCCGATATCGCGATGCCCAGGCTTCCCGGCGTATCCGGGTCTTCCGCGAGCACCTTCTTTCCGAATTCCGTCGCCTCGCTGGGGCTGGGGTTGACCTTCCCGCCCCAGGTCTCCATAAGCACCCGGCGATAGGGTTTCTGCGCGTAGCTGGAGCGCACCATGAACACCTGCAGTTCGAGGTCGAAGTAGTTGCAGCCCATGGACAGGGCGCTTCCCCACTGCCCGGCCCCGGTCTCCGTGGTCAGCCGCTTCACGCCCTCCTTCTTGTTGTAGTAAGCCTGAGCCACGGCGGTGTTCGGCTTATGGCTTCCCGCGGGGCTCTCGCCCTCGTTCTTGAAGTAGATGCGTGCCGGGGTCTTCAGGTACTCTTCCAGCCTTAACGCCCTGACCAGGGAGGTAGGCCTCCAGAGTTTATAGATCTCGCGCACCTCGTCCGGTATCTCGATGTAACCCTCCTGGCTCACTTCCTGCATGATGAGCCCCATGGGGAAGAGCGGCGCCAGGTCGTCCGGGGTGATCGGCTCCCTTGTTACGGGATGCAGCGGCGGCGCCAGGGGTACGGGCAGGTCGGGAAGCACATTGTACCAGGCTTCGGGGATGTGCTCCTCGGACAACCGGATCATCTTGGTTTTCTCTTTCATCGTCTTTCCTCCTACCTCCTGTTCTCTCAGCCCATAAAAAACGGCCGCGGAGCGCTTCTCTCCGTGGCCTCTTCGGTGATTGCCCTTGGCTACCAGACGCGGGGTGGGCAAGCACCGCCACGGCGAGCCTGCCACCACCAGAGGAATCCTCCCTCTCTCGGCCTGATAACCTCTCTCACGTTACCATCCTTTTCCTGGATGTCTACGACGTGCATAGATTATCTTCTCCGCCCGTCCCCTTGTCAAGCCGACGCGCAGGCGTGTTATCAAAATTCAAAACTGGACAGTTTAAGCTTGACCGCCCGTTTCAGTTCGTCCGCCGCAAGGTGGGCCCTCCTCTGGGGCTCCGGCAGCCTCACCCCCCGCAGGCAGCCGAGGATCATGCGCACGCATGTCGCCAGGTCGATCAGGTGGCCCACGGAGACGTAAAGCGGCTTGACCCCACGCCGCGTGCGCAACACCGCTCCCACGATCCTTCCCTCGTAGAGCAGGGGTGTCCAGTCACCCACCTCGGGGCCCGGCTCCCCTGCCTCGCCTACCAGCCTGGACTTGGCGCATCCCACGGTGGGTATACCCGTCAGGACGCCCAGGTGGGAAGCCAATCCAAACGCTCGCGGATGCGCCAGCCCCTGGCCATCTACGAGGAGAAGATCGGGCGCGCCATCGAGGGCTTCCAGGGCCGGCAGGAGGGCCGGGAGTTCCCGGAAGGATAGCAGGCCGGGCACATAGGGAAAGGCGACCTCCACCGCCGACGTGCACACCTGGAGCACCTCCAGCGTGGGGTAGTCCATGAGCACCGCCGCCCCCAGGGCCAGCTTGTGCTCGCGCAGGTATGAGATGTCGGTCCCGGCTATCAGCCCGATCTCTGCCGGGTCCAGTACTCTCTCCTCACGCACTTCGCCGCGTAACCGCTCCTGTATTGCCCTGGCTTCCGCCACGCTCACGTCCAGGGGGTGGCGCTCCGGTATGCGCATCGGCCCTCCAATCCCCCGCCGCCACGCCCGGAGGTTATCACGCTCTGTGTATACATCTGAAGGGAGGGCGGGGTTGAAGGCGCCACATCAGCGCCAGATGATCCCCTCGCGTCAGCTCTCTTCTTCGTGGCGGGGGTTCTTGCGGATGATCTTCAGGGCGTTGGTGACCGCGACCGTTACATCCGCCTTGAACTGGCTCTCCAGCTCGTTGACCTTGGTATAGATATACCCCATATCGGTCACTACGTACTTGGGGGGCAGGTGGTTCAAAGCCAGCGCCATGATGTCCAGCTTGCACCTCTCGCACTTGCAGACATCGTCACGGGGGGAGAGAATCTCCTCCAGGGTCCTGTTCACCACTTCTTCCATGTAGTTTCTGAGAAGCACTGGGGCACCTCCTTGATCGCCTTCCCCGGGTTTATTCTATCTCATTCATATGGGCTTTACACCATGGTGCGCCGCGCCTCTCCAGGAAACTCGTCACCCGTTCCAGCGCAGGTCGAGCAACAGGGCTCGCGCCGCCACGGGTTGAGCTTGCATGCGTACGCCTATGCCTACCATCCTCCCGGGTGCTATAATATCGACTTGTGCTCGACGCCGCTCCTGCTCCCGGCGAGGACCGGGGGCCGCTAGACCAAAGGAGGTGAAGATGCGCGAATACGAGCTCATGTATATCGCCCGGCCCAACCTGGAACCCGAGCAGTACGAAGCCCTGCAGGAAAGAGTCGCGGGGCTGATAGCACGCGATGGCGGCGAGATGACCGGCCTGGACGTGTGGGGCAAGAGGAGATTGGGCTATCCCATCAAGCACGAGACCGACGGCTATTACGTCGTGCTCACGTTCAAGGGCGGGGAGGAACTCATCAGGGAGCTGGACCGTATCCTTTCCATCACCGACGAGTTCCTACGCTTCAAGATCTTCCGCATGGATCAGCGCAAGTAACCTTGCCCCTTCCCGGCGATGTCACTGTACCGCAATAGAATAAGATTGTACGTCGGGAAGAGCGGAAAGGGAGGATATCATGGCTGGTTTGAACAATGTCGTGTTGATCGGGAACCTGACGCGGGATCCCGAACTGAGGTATACGCCTAGCGGGCTGCCGGTAGCGACGCTGCGCCTGGCCGTAAACCGCAATTTTACGAACCAGCAGGGAGAGATAGAGACGGATTACTTCAACGTAGTCGTCTGGCGCAACCAGGCGGAGAAGTGCGCCGAGTACCTGAGCAAAGGGCGCCAGGTCGCCGTGACCGGCAGGCTGCAGAGCCGGAGCTGGGAAGGGAACGATGGCCAGAAGAGGTCGACTATAGAGATCGTCGCCGACCGTGTCGTATTCCTGGGCCGCCGCGAAAAGCGGGATGACGGCATAGACGACCTGGTCGAAGTGGACTTCACGGAGAAAGACCTCTCCACGGACCTGGAGGCCCGGGTCGAAGACGAGGTGGTGTTCTGAGTCAGCAGGCACACCCAGAAGGAGAACGTGAATCACGACTGGAGGAAAGATGAGCCCTAATCAGAGCAGGAAACCCGGCGGGAAGGAGAAGAGATCCCGGGATGGCTACGCCCGCAAGCCCCGCAAGAAAGTCTGCTATTTCTGTTCGGAGAAGATGGACTTTATCGACTACAAAGACGTCTCTCTCCTGAAGAAATATGTATCGGAAAAGGGGAAGATCCGTCCACGCCGGGTCACTGGCAACTGCGCACAGCATCAGAGCAGGCTGGCGCTGGCCATAAAGAGCGCACGGGAGCTGGCCCTCCTTCCCTATACCTCGCGCCAGGGAGAGATCAAGTAAGAAATCGGGTAGTCTCAGCCGCAACAACCGCTTTCCGTTTTGTTATACTGATTGAGGTCCGACATACCATACGGCAAGGAGTTCGACTTGAAGGTGATCCTGGTAGCAGACGTGGAGGGACTGGGCAGCCGTGGCGACATGGTGGAGGTCAAAGACGGTTATGCCAACAACCTCCTTATCCCCAAGGGGCTCGCCATCCGCTCCACCAAGGGTAAGGCAAAGGAAGCCACACAGCAGGCGAAGGAAAAGATGGCCAAGTCCGACCGCGAATTGAAGAAGGCGGAGGATGCCGCGCAGTCGATAACCGGCCACACCTTTGAGGTCACCGCCAAGACCGGGGAGGAGGGAAAACTCTTCGGTACTATCACCTCGAAGGACGTAGCGGCACTGCTCGAAAACGACCTGCACATCAAAGTGGACCGCAAGAAGATCCACATGGATGAGCATATAAAGACAGTGGGGTTTCACGAGGCGCGCATCAAGCTGCACCCCCAGGTTGAAGCCATAGTCCACCTCAAGGTAATACCGGAATAGAGCATTTTTACGGGGCCGGGCGCGCAGCCGCCCTGCTCTGATGGGGGATCGAGGGGCATGAGCACGGTAGTCCAGGCCTTTGACCGCCATGACCACCTGCCGCCGCACAGCCTGGAAGCGGAGGAGTCCGTGCTGGGCTCCATGCTCCTTTCGCAGGAGGCCATAGCGGAGGTATCGGAGATCCTCAAGCCGGGTGACTTCTACAAGGAATCCCACGGCCTCATCTTCACGGCCGCCCTTTCTCTCTACGCCTCCGGGGAGCCGGTGGACCCGGTCACGGTGGCAGAATCCCTGCGCGCGCAGGGGAACCTGGAGAAGGTGGGCGACCGCTCCTACATCCTCGACCTCATGTCCTCCGTGCCCACCCCCGCCAACGCCCGCTATTACGCGGAAGTGGTGTCCCGCCTCGCCACCTATCGCCGCCTTATCGCGGCCGCGGCGAAAGTCGCCGCCGTGGGTTACCGGGCGCCGGAGGAGCTGGCGGAGGCCCTGGACGAGGCGGAGAGCGTCGTCTTCGATGTGGGCCAATGGGAGAGACGCGAGAGCATCAGGCCCCTGCGGGAACTGATGGAGGCGACCTGGGAGGAGTTCGAGCAGATAGCTGACGGCAGCGTCAAGACCGGCATCCTCTCCGGCTTTTCCGACCTGGACGAGCTCACCCAGGGTTTTCAGCCCTCCGATCTCATCATCCTCGCGGCCCGCCCTTCCATGGGCAAGACATCGCTGGCCCTGAACATCGCCGAGTACGTGGCGATAAGGGAGGGCGTGCCCCTGGCCATCTTCAGCCTGGAGATGAGCGCGAAGGAGGTCACCAAGAGGATGCTCTGCTCCCGCGCCCGGGTGAACAGCCAGAAGCTCAAGTCCAGTTTCAAGGACGACGACGTCTGGCAGCGTCTCTCCGATGCGGCGGGTGAACTCACCTCGGCATCCATCTTCATCGACGACAACGCCGACATCGGCATCATGGAACTGCGCTCCAAGGTGAGGCGCCTCAAGGCCCAGCACGATATCGGCATGGTTATCGTGGACTACATCCAGCTCATGGCATCCGA
Source organism: Actinomycetota bacterium (assembly GCA_003598015.1). GTDB lineage: Bacteria > Actinomycetota > Geothermincolia > Geothermincolales > RBG-13-55-18 > SURF-21. The sequence continues at coordinate 12,394 of QZKE01000033.1, forward strand.
CCGCCGCCTGGAGAACCGCGTGCAGGAGATAGCGTCCATATCCCGCGGCCTCAAGATCCTCGGCCGCGATTTCAACATCCCGGTTATCGCTGTGTCACAGCTCTCGCGCGAGCCGGAGAAGCACAACCGGCCCCCCATCCTCTCCGACCTGCGGGAATCGGGGGCGATCGAGCAGGACGCGGACCTCATCTTCTTCATCCACCGCGAGGAAGTGATCGATCGCGACAACGACGAGGTCAAAGGCAAGGCGAGGCTGAACCTGGCCAAGCACCGTAACGGCCCCACCGGTTCCTTCGAGCTGGCTTTCATATCCCAGTACGCGCACTTCCGGGATATAAGCCGCAGGTCGGAATAGAGGGTCGGAACTTCGATCTTCGGTTCCCTGGTCTTTCCAACATCACTCGACAGCCTGCATCGCGCAAGTCGGCTTTTTCGCGCAGCGTGAAAGCAGATTGCGAGGAGCGCAGCGGCGCGGCAACCTCGATTGAGTATTCCGTCACGACAGGAGGATCTCACGTCTTTGAAAAGGCGTATTGCAAGGCGATGCCGGCGCGGCAAGCTCGTTCGAGTACCACGTTTTCATTCAAGAAGCGGGGTACTTCGGGCGGCGCGACGGTGCCAGTCGCCAGTAGGGCGAGGCCTGGCCTGGGACGAGTACGCAACGAATATGTACAGGCTAGCCCAGTATCTCCCTGGCCAGGTCGATATCCAGAGGGATCAGCCCCCTGTCCGTCTCCTTGTAGACAAGGGACAGAGCGCCCTCGCTGCACTTCTCTACGCAGAGCTCGCAGCCATAGCACTTCTCCGGATGGTAAACGCGTATCCCGCCTACGATCTCGATGGCCCCGAAGTGGCATGACTCCACGCAGGTACCGCAGAGTTCGCACTTCGCCGTATCGTGCTCCACCGTATAGCCGGAGGGCACATATTGGGAGATGTCCTGGGCTCCTTTTATCTTCTGGGCCATGGCGGTGGCGCGCATGGACACGCAGCACTTGGGGCAGCAGTTGCACAGCACCCCCATGCTTCCGCCCGTGGCCACCTTGAAGAAGGCCTGGTTGATGTGGCCGCTCTTGCGGTGCTGGTCGATGATGTCCAGGGCCTCTTCCCTGTCGATACGCCGCACGTTGTACTTGTCGCAATGCTCCATCCAGAAGTCCACCACCGGCCTCCCTATCGCGATGCATGACGCAAGGGGCTGGCAGGGGTCCTTGAGTTCCTTCTTGCACGGGCAATCCATTACGGCCAGATGGGTCGGCTCTCGCAGGATGATCTTGTTGGCGTGCTTGAAAGGTACGATGCGGTTGGTGGTGTCCGGCCCGAGCATCACCGTCTCCTCCAGGTCGAGGATCTTGTTGATATCTCCCCGGGAGAGCACCTTGGCATGGTAGCGGTCGAAGATGAACCCGGGGATGTACTTCGTCGCCTCCACGCGCGAAAAGAGCACGACTATGGCCTTGGTGGCATATAACGCCGCCTTTACGTAGATATCGTAGAAAATGAAATAGATGTAGTTGTGGATGGCCCGGTCCACCCTCCAGCCGTGCAACTTGAACACCCGCTTCGTGGATTCCTTCATGCCGACATCCCTCCTATGCGGTCCCGATGCCCGAATTAAACCCGGTTCCCTTCAACCCCCCGGCTTCGCCGACACCCGGGTCGGCGGCGTGCTTGAGCGCCTGCCGGAAAGGTCCCCGCCGAACCGCTCTCCGCAACCCTCCCCCGATGTATCTCGCCAACATTTTCCCTCCCCGCCGGAGCCGATTCTTTACAATTGCGCAAAGAAGCGTAAAGTTATTATATGACTATGGTCATTTTTTTCAAACAATCTTTATTTCTTTGTTCATGAGCGTCATCGCGGGGCATAAAAAGGAGCAGTCAGCCATTGACCAAGCTGTCCAAGAGAGAGAGCAACAAGCTGCAGCGTAGAGCCGCTATCCTCTCCGCTGCGCAGGCACTCATCTCCGAGTGGGGCTTCAAGGGAACCACCATGCAGGAGGTAGCCGAGAGGGCCGGGCTTTCAAAGGGCACCGTCTACCTCTACTTCAAGAGCAAGGAGGAATTGTACCTCTCGGTATGCGTCATGGGCATCGCCGGGTTCGGCGAGAGGCTGGAGGCCGCCGGAAGAAGCGCCAGCGGGCTGGAGGACCGGATCAAAGCGGTATACCTCGCCTATATCCGTTACTCGCTGGAAGAGCCGGCCGTGTTCCGCGTCCTGCGGGATACCTTCCTCGAGCAGGTGCGGCAGAACCTGTCCAGGAGCACCATCGAGGAGACCTCCGGCATCATCAAGGGCTGGCTGGAGAACGAGAGCAGGCTTCTGCAGGAGGGCATCGACTCCGGCGTGTTCGCCGCGGACCTGGATCCCTATGCCTTCAGCGTCACAGCATGGCGGATGGCAACCGGTCTGGTAGAGCTGGCACTGCTGGAGGATCCCATAGTCGTAGATCCCGACAACATGCAAAGGATGTTCGAGGGATCGATAGACCTGCTGATCAAGGGCTCCAGGTCCGTGAGATGATACCGCATGACTGGATCCTTGATCCATGTAATACCCCTCTATGAGGTGGGTTGAAAGCCGAGATGTGGAGTGGAAACCTCGCCAGGTGGGATAGGGGTTCATTCCTGGCTCTTCTCCAAGAAATGCGGGCAAAGGATGGGGAGGTTGGCCTGGTCAAGCCTCGGGAAGAGCCATGAATGAATAAATGTGTGAGAATTGTATTGACAAAAACTGACCCTGGTCATAATATTGCCCCATAGCATTCGATTCCCAGCCTTGCTTAGTAGCTATTACGAAGCAGAAAGCATAATATATATAGGCAAAACATGTCTATGCGTTCAAGTGATATGGGGGTGCGCCGGTTCACTCTGCTTTCTGACATTTTCCTGCACAAGACTCGGCCTGTGGCCGCCCCCCGTTATATTTCCGGCACCCGAGAGTAAGGGGAGGTAAGGATGAGGACCATTGACGATTTCACGCGTCCGCTGGAATACATCTCACCCATGTGCGATCTGCTGGGATCCATCTTCCGAGAGTGGACGGAGAAGGAGGTGATACCCTACCGCAGGCGGTTCGATGAGGACTACCTAGAACACCATCTCATCCACCCCCCTTTCAAGAAGCTGCTGGGCGAGTACGGTATCCAGCGCATGCTCTTCCCCGAGGACCTGGGGGGTTGGGGCTTGGGCACCTCTAACTACCTATACGTGGCCGCTTATTGCATGTTCGAGGAGATCGCGCGCGCCGATTCCGGCATGGCCATGGCCTTCGGCGTCGTCTTCTGGCCCTTGCTTTTCATCTCCCTTGAGCCCCATGTCAATCGCCGTCTCCTGGAGGAGTTCGCTCCCATGTTCTGCGGGACCAACGAGGTGACCTTCGCGGCCTTGTGCATGACCGAGCCGCAGGGTGGCTCGGACATAGAGAACGTCGAGATCGTCAAGGGCACCACCATCCAGACCACCGCGGTCCAGGATGGGGACGAATGGGTGATCAACGGCCACAAGCTCTGGCCCACCAACACCGGCGGGCTGGCCAGGCTCATGGCCGTGGTATGCACCACGAATCCCGGCTCAGATGATCCACGGGACATCGCGGTCATCTACGTCAAGGACGACATGCCCGGCGTGACCCAGGGGCCACCTTACGATAAGGCGGGAATGGCGGCGGATATGAACGGCGACGTCTGGTACGAGAACGTGCGCGTGCCGCTGTGGTACCGCGCCATCGGCCCCGGCGACGACGCCAAGTACTTCGGGGAGATCATGTCCACGGGGAACATGGGCATCATCGCCTGGATCTCCGGAACCATGATGAACATTTACGAGCGGGTCAGCGAGTACGTGAACCGTAAGAAATATCGGGGGAAGCCCCTGAAAGAGAACGATGCCGTAGCCGGGCTCCTGGCCGACTTCGCCACCCACATCGAGGCGATAAGGATCATCGGCTACCAGTGCGCGCGCATGTGCGACCGCCACGACCTCTACGGCCCCCTGTGGGACCCCGGCCTGGTGGCCAAGATGCGCGCCCAGCGCTACTTCACCGTGGACCGCTTTATCGACATCACGGGCAGGGTCATGAACCTCATGGAGGCCTACGGCGCGGACCGCGACTGGGACGTGGAGAAGCACTGGCGCGATGTGAAGATGCTCCAGATGGTGGAGGGCAGCAAGCAGCTTTGCCAGATTGAGGTGGCGCGCTGGTTCTACGAGGCTGAGACCTATTAGGGGGGGTTCGCCGGCATGAGGACCATAGACGATTTCTCGCTTCCCCTGGAGTACACAACGCCACTCCTTGAACCCCTGGGGAACATAGTCAGGGACTGGGCGGAGAGAGAGGTCATCCCCTTCCGCCGGGAGTACGACGAGGACTGGAAGGATCACAGGCTCATCCTTCCTGCCATGGACAAGCTGCTGGGGGTATACGGGCTGCAGCGATTCCTCTGGCCTGAGGATCTGGGCGGCTGGGGCATGGGCAAATCCAACTACTTCTATGTGGCCGTGTACCGCCTGGTCGAGGAGATGGCCAGGGCCGACTCCGGCATGTGCGTGGCTATCGGCGTAGTGTTGTGGCCCATCGTATACATAACGGTAGAGCCCCATGTAAACAGGCGGCTTTGCGAGGAGTTCGCCCCCATGTTCTGCCAGACTGACCGGGCCGTCTTCTCCTGCATGGCCATGACCGAGCCCCAGGGAGGATCGGATATCGAGAACGTGGAGCTGCTCAAGGGGAGCACCATCCAGACCACCGCCGTGAAGGACGGTGACGAATGGGTGATCAACGGCCATAAGTTGTGGCCGACCAACACGGGCGGAGTAGCGGACCTCATGGCCGTGATATGCACGACCAATCCCGGCTCCGACGACCCGGGCGACATAGCGGTGATATTCGTGCCGGCAGACAGGCCCGGAGTGACCCAGGGAGAAGCCTACGAGAAGGCGGGTATGGCCGCCGACAAGAACGGCGATATATGGTTCGAAAACGTGCGCGTTCCCCTCTGGTACCGCGCGCACGGACCCGGCGACGATGCAAAATACTACGGGGAGATAGTCGCTTCGGGCAACATGGGCACCATAGCCATGGCCGCAGGAGTGATGCTGAATATCTACGAGAAACTGGGTGAATACACCAGTTCCAGAATATACAGAGGTAAACCCCTTAAGGAGAACGACGCCGTGGCGGGCGCCCTTTCCGACCTCGCGGCCACCATCGAAGCGGTGAGGATGATCGGCTACCAGGCAGCGCGCATGTTGGACCGCCCCGAATTATACGGTGACAGGTGGAGCCCTGAGGTGGTGGCGAAGATTCGTGCCCACCGTTATTTTGCCGTGGACCGCTGTCTGGAGGTCGCCGATACGGCGATGAACCTGATGGAGGCCTGCGGCGCAGACCGGGAGCTGGACGTGGAGAAACACTGGCGTGACCTGAAGATGCTGCAGCTCTGGCTGGGTGGCAAACAGCTCTGCCAGATGGAGGTGGCCCGCTGGTTCTACGCATGCGAGACCCTGTGAGGTCAGCGCCAAGGAGATATACCGTTGGATGAATTACGGAACAGAGATCGGTTCTCATACGGGAAGCGAGGAGGGTGCCAATGAACGACCTGGAACTTTTCCCTTATCCTAAGCACAGGCTACAAGCGACCGACCTGGACCTGGCCGCCAGCCTCAAGGGCCTGGTCGAGAAGCAGATCATGGACAAACGGCTGGAGCTGAAGGAAGACTACGAGCAGCTGCTGAAACCGTCCCTGGGAAAGCTGATGGTGGAGATCGGGCTGCAGAGGATGTTCTGGCCGGAGAAGCTGGGGGGCGAGGAACACAACGAGCCCGGTGCAGCCTATACCGTTGTCGCGGCCTTGGAGCAGGTCGGCAGGGCGGATATCGGCCTGGCTTTCCAGGCCGCTCACAGCCTGGCGCTGCAGGCAGCACTGGCCCTGGAGGCCAACTACATGGAACAACAGTGCGCGGCAATATCCCCGCTATTCTGCGAAGGCACACAACCCCTGATCGTCTCCTTCATCCTCCCCGCATTCGCGGAGGAGGAGGGGGTCCCAGAGTGGAGGGGCAAAGGCCTACAGGTAAAAGCCAGACGCAGTGGTGATACATGGGAGCTCAATGGCGCAAAAGTGCGGCCCACCTGTTCCGGGGCAGATGCTGACCTCTTTGGAGTATGGTGCGCCGTCGAAGGCGAGAATGAGCCTGCCTTTATCCTGGTGCCGGGAGACGTTCCCGGACTGACCCGCGGCGAGGAGTTTCTGAAGACGGGATTGGCGGCAAGCCGCAACGCCGACCTGGGCTTCGCATCGGTCAAGGTGCCGGCATCCGCTTGCGCCTGGCGGGGGGACGAGGGTCTATACCGCCTTCTCTCCTGGTACTACCTGGGGCTTGCAGCCGCCGCTTCCGGAGCGCTGCTGGCCACCTACGAGATCATCAAGGAATGGGGCGACAACCGGGTGATCAAAGGGCGCGGGCAGATCTTCAAGGAGAACCCTCTGACCGGTGCCCTGATGGGCGAGATCGCCAAGGATATCGCTGTCGTCCGCCTCCTAGCCTACAACCTGGCCGAGATACTGGCGGAGCCCGGGGCTTACGGCGATGCCGGATCCCTGGCGGTATTCACCTCCGCCCTTATCATCGTCCACCAGGCCTACGTCGCCGCGGAGAACACCATCCATCACACCATGGAGCTCATGGCCTCTGCCGGATATGCCAAAGAATGGCAGCTAGAGCGTTACTGGCGGGATGTCAAGACCGTCCAATGCTACCTGGGTGCGTATGAGCTCGCCAAGCACGACTTTGCCCGCTGGTTCTACGGGACCAAGACCCTCTGAGGTGAGGAAAATGATCACTGATATCGAGTCCAAGGCCAGGGCCCAGATCCAGACCAAAGGCCTCGTAGACGCGGCTGACCGCATCATGCGGGAACTCATCCGCACGCCCAAGTTCAAGGAATCAATCATCATCCTGCTCAATTCCATCGACCCCCCCGCGGCGAGGAGCCTGGTGCGTACCCTTTTCTGGCAGGACCCCGGCCTGCTCATGTCCATCATGGGCAGCCTGCCCGCCATGATCAACGTGGGGAGTGAGGCCTTGGCCGAGATGGCGTTACAGATGAACACCATGCCCGCTCCCCTGTTGCAGGATTTCCTCAACCGCGTCGTGGCAGGCGTAGACGGGGCAGCGCTGGGTGAGGGTATCGGCGGCATGATATCCATGCTTCTCTCCCTGAACCTTGCCGAACCGGACGGCGTGCTCAAGAAAGGCCTGACCGCACTGGGAGAGGGCTTCAGCCGGGGTTATGAGGAGGCAGCGGGAGAGGCTCCCCTGACCGCACGGCTGGAGAACTGGATGGCAGGTGTCGCCGAGAAAGCCAGGGACAAGGATTCTACCACCCACGCCATTATCCAGGCAGCGGGCAAGGCGATGAAGAAAAACCCCGACTTCGTGGAACACGTCCTCAAGCCCCTACTCGAGCCGGCGCTGAAAGCCCCGGCCAAGAAGAGCACGGCGGCGGCAAAGAAGCCCGCCAAGCCCAAGCAGTCAAAAAAGGAATGAGGGGGTGGATGGCATGGATGAGATGAAACCCGTCCAGGGACTGTCAGAACGCCTGATGCGAGAGGTAATCGCGACCCCCGCATTAAAAGAGATCGTCCTTATGCGCATGAAGGACATCAAGCCGGAGACCGCCCCGGGCGTGGTAAGGACGCTCCTGTGGGGAGACCCCGGCATATCCATGAGCCTCTTCGGCGCCCTGCCGGACGCCGTAAACTGGCTACTGGAGCTGCTGCTGGAACTGGGGAGGCAGCTCAATGGACTGCCGGAGCCGCTGCTCAAGGACATCCTCGGCCAGGTCGGCGGCGGTATCGACCCAGAACGGCTGAAGCAGTTCCCGGCGGTCTACGGCCAGCTGGCCAGGCGCCTCCTCATCGGCGAGGGCAAGACCCCTGAGGAGGCGCGCGATGCGGTAATCACCGCGCTCAACACCGCACTGTCGGGACTCGACAACCTCACCGTCAAGCTGGAGGACAACCGGGCGGACATCGCCCGTTCCCTGGCCCTGGGCGTGAAGGAATTGGATACCGCCACTCTGGCCCGGTCCCTGCGGCGCGTCGGCCAGCTGGTACTGGCGGTAGCGCGGCAACCAAAGGAGAAGAAGGGCGGCAAAACCCCCAAGACCGCGGCGGCTGTGGGTGGAGTGGCTGCGGTGCTGGCTTTATTCGTGTTGATAAAAAAGATAAGAAGCCGCTGAGCGAACCCGTGAGGCACCAGGCCTCGATAGCCCGCGGTAAATGTTCGCTTGTGCGAGCGGCATCATTCCACTCAGGAGGTGGGCAATGGGAGATAATGCTGGATACCTCGAGAAAAAGAAGAAGTGGCAGAAGTTCATGTACGGTTATAACACCGCGATGTGCTTAAGCGCGGGTCCGCCCATGGTCCTCGCGCAGGGCTTTACCCGCAAGTTGTTGAAGTGGCCGTACGATGACCCGGTGATGATGGGTATCTATGGCTCCATCGTGACCTCCGTCGGAGTCCTCTCTGCGGCGGCACTACAGGACGAGGCGCAGTACGAGAAATTCCTTCCCATCCTCTACACCCAGATCATGTACAAGACGGCTACCTGCGCGCTCATTGCGGGTAAGCTGCGCAAGAAGGAAGTGTCCTCCTGGGGGCTGCACTTCATCCTCTGGTTCTTCGTGCTCTACATTGTTTTGCTTTCCCAGGCCATCCCATGGAAAAAGGGTGCGTGCTGCGGGGAAGAGGGTACCGGCTGAAGCCGGGGCGGGAACGGAAATGCGTATATCATCGCGAGAGCGGATGGGCGTGACCATGACATTCGGATATCGGGCGTCCGCTGTGTAGCGACGGTGTTCTATCCGCGGTGCGGCGTGCTGCGCAGCCGCCGCGGGTTGCGAATATACGGCATCGGGACAAGGGTTCTGTTCTATGATATGCATGGATATCGGCTGTCCTTCGCAGCCGCAGCCTGATCGTTGCATTTCTTCATAACACCACGTTGACAGCGAAGGCCCCGGATTATTACCGCGAGGAAGTGGGGCCGCGTGAGCGGAAAAGAACGTCCATCATACGGGCCGATCGATACCGCTTTCAATGCACTTCATGAGCCCCTTTTTCCGTAATGGACGTACAGGGTATGGAACCGGATGGGATAGCGAGGTGATGCACATGGAAACGCAGGGAGGAGGCGCTCCTCTCACGGCGGAGCAAATGAGGGATACGATATCACGCCTGGTGGAAGGGTTAAATGCCAGTGACCCCGGGGAGCTGGCCGGGGAGTTATTCCGCGAGGACGGCGAGTTCTCACGGGCGTTGATCGCCGCCGTACCACGCCTGGTGAGCGCGGCGGCAGAGGCAGTCAAGTTGTTCGTGGAGTCGATGGAAGGCCTGCCGGCGGATAAGGGGGCCGAGTTGGTGGCAGGGGCCTACGCCCAACTGGAAGGCGGCGAGATCGCCGAAGCAGTGAACGCTTTTTCCCGCCTCGTCATCAGGTTGCACGAAGAGAACCCCGAGCTCTTTCCCGTAAACCGGGTGGGAATCGTATCCGACTTCATGGAGGCCACGGACTTCGGCAAGCTGCGCGTTGCGGCAACCTACCACTTCGGCGACAGGCTGGATCTGGCTCGCAGGGAGGTGGAGCTGCTGGGGGAAAACCCCATGGCGCTGATAAACATCTTCAGCCTGGTCGCCCCACTGGTGAACGACGCCCTGCAGGTGCTGAAAGCCCTCTTCGCTATCCTGGCCCTGCCCGCGGAGGCCGTTACCTACGCCCTCTTCAAGATCATGGAGGACCTCGACTGGCAGGACGTCGCCGCCGTCATCAACGGCCTGGCCGCCTTCGTCGTCAACGTGCACCGCGGCAGCATGATCCTGGGAGACGGCAGCCTTTACACCAGGGGGCCTCTAACCCGCATCAGCTCGGAGCTGGTCTCCACGCTGGACGGGCAGGTGCTCGCCGAGGCCATAGTCGCCATCGGGGAGGAGGGGGAGATGCTCTCCACCGCCCTGGCGGGTCAAGTACTGGCCAACGAGGACCTGGTGCTGCCCCTGACCGAGGCAGCGGTCTTTGTGGCCAACTCCTCCTTCCGGGCTGCCGCGGACATCCTGGAGAAGGCGAACGCCATGCCGCAGGAGATGGTGAACAAGATGGTCGCGGCCGTGGCGGAGGACCTGGAGGTCAAGGAGCTGGGGAGGGCGCTCGTCTCCCTGGCCGCTTTCAACCGCAGGGTGATCGCCGAGAACCCCGAGCTCATCGCCGCGATGTCGCGGGAAGCACTCTCCGCTCTGGAGCTCGAGGTGAGCCCGGAGACCCTGGCGGCCAGGACCAACCGGGGGCTTCACCTCTACAACGAGTGGGTGAGGGACAACCCCGGCATCGTGGCCGGAGCCCTCGACGGCTTCCTGGCGGGCGTCGACGCGCAACAGCTCGGCCAGGCGGCGCAATCGTCGGCGGCTCAGGTAGCGGATGCGTTATCCCGCAACCCGGCGGTGATGAAACCGCTCCTCAAGGCGGCGATGTCCATCCTTTACGGGAGTGTAAAAGGATACGTCAAGGGCCTTGCGGCCCGTAGGAAGGCGAAGGGGGTGTAGGAACCATGGAGACGACCAAGACCCTGGGGAGGGAAACGGAGATATACAACGACTATGTCAAGGACTGGAAGGACAAGGGCGGTAAGGTGGTGGGATATGCCTGCGTAGCCACCCCGGTGGAGCTCATCGAGGCAGCGGGCCTCCTCCCCTACCGCATCAAGGCCCTGGGCAACTCCGATACGGAGCTGGCCGATGGGGAGATGTCCCTCTTTAACTGCTCCTTCTGCCGCGCCTGCCTGCAGCTGGGCCTGGACGGCACGTACGATTTCCTCGACGGGCTCGTCGAGACCAACGGCTGCGATCACCTGCGGGCCATGTTCGAGAACTGGCAGCACCAGAAGAACCTCGACTGTTTCTATTATCTCAAGGTGCCGCACTTTCTCCGTGACGATTCCCTGGCCTACTTCGAGGAACAACTGGAACAACTGAAGGAGCTCCTGGAGGAGAAGTTCTCCACTCGGGTGAGCGACGAAGCACTGGAGGAGGCCATACGGGGCTGGGAGACGGTGAGGGAGAAGTGGAGGGAGCTCTCCGCCTTGCGCGAGCTTGAGGAGCCCAAGGTCACCGGCAGCGAGGCCCTGGCCCTTGAGGTGAAGGGTTCCTCCATGCGCAGCGAGGACTTCTCCCGCATGCTCTCGCAATTCATGGAGGAAAGAAAGAACGCAGCGGGGATCAGGCCCGCGGCGAGGCTGATGCTCTGCGGGCCCGCCACCGACGAGGTGGAGTGGTTCGAGGAGATCGAGCGCCTGGGCGCGGTGGTGGTCGCCGACGCCCTCTGCTTCGGCTCCCGCGCTTTCGCCACCGCCATGGTCAGTGAGGGCGACCCCCTGCACCGGCTGGCTGAGAGCTATCTCTCGAGCATCTTCTGCCCCCGCATGTACCTGGAATACGCGCGGCGCCGGGATCTGCTCATGGAGACGGCGCGCAGGGCCCGGGTGGACGGGGCCATCTACCTTTACAACAAGTTCTGCGACCTGCACGGCGTGGACTCCGTCCTGGTGCGCCGGGACCTGGAGGAAGCCGGGATACCGGTGCTGGTCCTGGAGAAGGAATACAGCGCCAAGGCGGACATCGGGAGGGTCAAGACCCGGGTGCAGGCCTTCATGGAGAGGATAGGAGGTGGAGCGTGATGGATAAGGGATTCGTCATGCGGGAAGGGGAGAACGGCTTCGAGCGCGCCATAGCCATCCTGGAGATGATCTACAAGCTCCCCGACAACCTGAGCGAGGAGGACGTGGAGGCCGCGAAGAACTTCGTCTTCCCGGAGCTGCAACACACCGTCATCGGCCTGCTGGAGCTACCGGCCGACCGGGAGCTTGAGCTCTTCTTCTTCCGCCTCCTGTTGGGCATCCTGAAGGAGGCACAGAACGCCCAGGCGGAGGGCAAGAAGCTGGTCTTCATCCCCTTCACCTTCCCCCCCGAGATCTTCTACGCCTTCGACAACATCTTTCCCCTGTGCACCGAGATCGTGGGCGGGCTGATCACCAACATCTGCTACGGGCAGGGGGAGCGCTTCTGGGATTTCGCCATGGGACTGGGCCTGCCCGACTCTCTCTGCTCAGCCAACACCATCGGCACCATGCCCTTCTTCATGGGGCCGGGGCTCAGGGCCGACGCCATCGTCTACAACTCCGCCGGCAGCTGCAACCCCAACGCCAAGATACACGCCTTCGCCTCTGACTACCTGGGCATCCCCCAGTTCATCCTGGAGAAGCCGGTAGACGAATCGGCGCGGGGCCGCGAGCTCTACTTCGAGTACTTGAAGAGGTTCGTCCAGGAGCTGGAGGAATGGTCAGGCAGTGAGATGCGGGAGGAGCGGCTGCGCGAGGTGATGGAGAAATCCTACCAGGCGGTTGAGCTCTACAACGAGTTCTGGGAGCTCAAGAAGGCCAGGCCCTGCCCGGTGCCCAACATCTTCAGTATGACCCTGCTGGTGCTGCGCAGCCAGTGCTGGGGCCGGCAGGAAGCGGTTGACGTCATGCAGAAGATGGTGGACATGTCCAAGGAGCGGCTGCGCACGGGCGAATACACCGCCGACGAGGAGCTGGCCCGGGTGTACATAACCTACATCTACTGGCTCTTCGACTTCGCCGGCTACTTCACCTGGATGGAGAAGGAGGGGATAACCATCCTCGGAGATATCCTGGCCATCCATTACTTCCCGGAGATGGACTTCTCCTCCAAGGAGAGCATGCTGCGGGGCATGGCGGACATCGCCTTCGACTACCCCATGACCCGGCAGATGGGAGGGGAATCCATCTCCATGCGCTGGCTGGACGATGTCGCCTGGGCCGCGCAAGACCTGGGGGCGGACGCCTGCATCTTCGGCGGCGTGCATGCCTGCAAGCACACCCTGGGCACGGCGGCCTACTTCCGCCGGGAGATGATGAAGAGAGCCGGCCTGCCCACCCTCATGCTCACCGGGGACGTATTCGACAAAAGGCATACGCCCATGGAGATGTTCCAGGAGGAGGTCAAGACCTTCGTGGACCAGGTGGTCGCGAAGAAGAAGGCCCCGCGCAAGCGCAAGAAAGTGCAGGCTGGCGGGGGGGCGGAGTAGGAAAGATCGGGTGGCCTCAAGCCACCGAGATATGCGCGTCGCGACGGAAGGCGCGGGTCGCGTGCCGCAGCGGCGCGGCGATGGTCTATGTCATTGCGAGGAGGCGTCTTCGCCGACGAAGCAATCTCCTCCGGAGGCCGAGCATGGTGCGGACGAGATCGCTTCGCTGGCGCTCGCGATGACGTCGCGCTCCAGCCACTACAAAAGAATTGGGGGGTCATGAAGGATTCGACGAAGGCGCTTTTCAAGCTCAACGGCTGGCGCGTCGACCGGGCCATCCACGGCTATGTCTATTTCACCTGGATCGACTATTACATCAAGACCCTCATGGCCATCGCCAGGAGATACGTGCGTCTCCTGCCCCGCGGCCGCTTCATCTTCGACTTTTTCTTCAACCGCTACCACTGCAAGGTGCTTACCGAGGAGCAGGCGGTGAAGCTGTTGCGGCTGGAGCGCGACATAGAGGTCGCACCGGAATGCAGCTCGCGCATCATCCCCTACCCCCATGCCAACCGCATCGTGCTCAACCAGCCCGGCAGCATAGTGGTGATGGACTGCGCGTGCAGGATAGAGCGCGGCGTAACGGACCTCGAGGATCTGGGTGTGTGCATCGCCGTGGGGGAACCCGTGGCCAGTTTCTGGCTGGAGCATGGGGCGGAGCGCCTGCACGCCCGCCGCTTAAGCGCCACGGAGGCCATAGAGATCATGCGCCGCGCGCGGGCAAAGGGGAGCATCCCCACCGCCTGGTTCAAGGACGCGGCAGGAGATGGGTTCTTCGCCATCTGCAACTGCGGCCCCGGCGTCTGCGACGCCCTGGAGGCCGCCCAGATCGCCGGGAGATTGCAGGTGGACAACCCTCCCGGCATTGCCCTGGCATCGGGATACAGCGCGCGCGTGGACCGCTCCCTGTGCATAGGTTGCGGCACGTGTGTGAAGTCGTGCCCCTTCAAGGCCATCGCCCTGGACGGCGAGGACAAGGCGGTGGTCATCTTCGACCTGTGCATGGGGTGCGGCCTGTGCGTGGACGGGTGCAAGCAGGACGCCTTCAGCCTGGTCCGAGACGAGCGCAAGGGCACCCCCCTCGACATCGGCGAGCTGTCCTCTTGAGACAACGGCTCGCGGCAACGATGGGCTGCGTTTATCCCGTCACCCACGCCACGTCCGCCTCCACGCCGGCCAGATCAACCTGTACCTCCCAGTCCGCGGCAGGGAGAGCAACAGAGATGTAAAGAGGCGCTGCGTCCTTCCCGGGATGTGCACCACCCTGTCCTTTTCCGGGGCTGGAAGCAAGGTTGTGAAAAAAGCCATGCGCAGCTGGCTGTCCAGGTTAGCGTCGATGAATTCCACGGCCGTGGAAAATCCTGCGCTGTTACGATGAGGCCTGCGATGCTCTGATAGAATGGCTGACAAGAGAGGCTTATAGTGCGCCGTGCGATGGAGGGACCACCATGGTCGAGAGCGAGACGGTCAAGAGCGTATTGTACGATCTGGGTGCCGACCTCTGCGGTATCGCGCCGGTGGAGAGGTTCGCTGACGCCCCCACGGGCTTCCATCCCCGAGACATCTACGGGGAATGCCGCGCTGTGGTCGCCTTCGCTAGGCGGCTCCCCTCCGGGGTCCTGGCGGCATCCAGCTGCGTCCCTTATACGAGAGCCAACGACCAGGCCATCGAGGAGGCCGACTCGCTCGCTTTCAGGGCGGCCATACGCCTCGAGGAGCTCGGCATGCGCAGCGTGGTCATCCCTTCCGACGACCCCTACGAACATTGGGAGCCGGAACGCATGTATGGCAGGGGGATTCTGTCGCTGCGTCACGCCGCCATGCTGGCCGGCCTGGGGGTGCTGAGCAGGAACACGCTGCTCATAAACGAACGTTTCGGCAACATGATCCAGCTGGGAGCCCTGCTGGTCGACGCGGAACTGGAGGGCGATCCCCTCGCCGCCTACGAGGGCTGCCTTCCCGACTGCGACCTGTGTATCGATTCCTGCCCGGCGGGCGCACTGGACGGAAAAACTGCGGACCAGGAGAAATGCCGGCCGCACTCCATGGTCACGAATGCGCGGGGTTTTCAGTTGAAGAAGTGCTATGTGTGCCGTATGGTCTGCCCGCACTCGCTGGGCCTGTAGATCATGCTGCGCCGCCTACGCCATAAATGAGAGCAGGTCTCAAGATGTACTGGGTGTTCTGGGCCATGGCGGGAGCCGCCGTGGTGCACGTCGCCGAGGAGTACCTGTTCGGCTGGCTCGACTTCACCCGCGGTCTCAAGGGACGCTACGCGGCGCGTTTCACGGCCGGGATCGACCTGGCCGCATTCATCGCCGTCAACGCGCTCTTCATCTTACTCTGCGTCGCGGGGGCGATAGTGGGGATGGACCAGCCTTTCTTCAGCCTCTCCATCGCGGCCCTGCTGCTCATCAACACCGTGATGCACCTGGTGCCCATGGCCATGGTACGGCGTTATTCACCGGGCTCCGCCTCCGCCTTATTCCTCTACGTGCCGCTGGCGATCTATGCCTTCTACGTCGTCGATGAAGCGGGCAGGCTCAGCGCCTTAACCGTTCTCGGCGCCTTCCTGCTGGGCTTCCTGTGGATGTCGCTTCCCGTCGGCGTGGCCTTCATCCGCTCCGCAAGGATCGCGGATTAAGGGAGGCGTATCCATCCCCGGAACGAGCATCCCGATGGGGATGTCTGGCGGTGTTTATCATCGGGTCAGGAGGGTTCCCTGACCCGCAGGTTGAGCTCGTCCGCGTAGCGCACCAGCGAGGCTACGGTGGGGAATTCCTCTCCCACCATGTAGTACTCCTCCGACCAGGGGGTGAGCCGCAATTCCTCCAACTCCTCCGGGGTCGACCTCGCCACGAGTCTTTCGTACAGCTCGGTGCCGCGGAAAACCACCAGAGGGAAGAAGGCGGCGTCCACGATACCCTCCCTGTGCAGTATCTCCAGACTCTCCTCGATGCTGTCGCGGTCCTCGCCGGGCAGCCCCACGATGAAGGTGAGGATGGCCCTCATGCCGAGATCCCTTGCCTCCCTGGCGGCGCGCAGCACCTCCTCGCGGCTGCTGCGTTTCCTTACCGAATCGCGCAGTACGGCGTCGTTGAAGCTCTCCACCCCCATGCCCACGGTAGCGAAGTTGCACTCGGCCATGGCGCGCAGCACTTGGGGAGAGAGAGACTCCGTGCGCGTCTGCGCGTTGTAGGCGTAGGGGATACCTTTCAGACCGTCCAGCATCTTGAAAAAGCGGGAACGCCCCGTTACAAAGGTAGCGTCCCCAAAGTAGAAAAGGCGGTTTTCATCCGGATAATTATTCCAGCAGAATTCCACCGCACGGCGCACGTACTCGGGCGAGTGGTAGCGGGTCCTCCTGCCCCACAGCACAGGATCCAGGCAGAAGGTACACGCTCCGTAGCATCCCCGTGAGGTGAGCATGCCGTTGCCGGGGATGTAGTCCTCGTAGGTTCGCAGCTCGTTCAGGATGCGGTGCCGCAGGCCGATCTTGAACTCCTCCGCCACCGTGTACATGTGCGGGAAGAGGTCGATGTCGTTCTCCCTCTCCCGCGGGCGGTTGTGGAATGACGCACCGTCCCTTCTCCAGCTCAGGCCGTGTATGCGGGAAAACTCCACCTCCCCCCGCTCGATGGCCCGCAGCAACTCCAGCGTGGTCCATTCCCCCTCCCCGCGTACGACGAAGTCGGCGGCGCCGTCCCCGAGCACCTCGCGGGCGTGCAGGGTGGCATAGGCTCCGCCCGTTACCAGCCACGCCCCCGGGACGGTCTCCTTGATCTCCTTGAGCGCCTCGCGGGCGTGCAAGGCCAGGTAGTAAAAGGAGAGGGGGTAGAGTATCACTTGGGGATCGTAATCGCGCAGCGCGTCCCGCAGATAGCTGCGCGCCTCCGCCCTCCGCTCCTCGCAGTTCAGGGGACAGTCCGAACCCTCATGCGGCGGACCCTCCCCCACGTCGCGGTACAGCTCCACCTCGCCGAATATGTCCGCGACCAGGTTGATCACCTGCAGGTCCAGGCCCTCGAATGCCCGCGACTTGAGGAAAGCCGCGACGTACATCACCCCGTAATCGGGTGCGAGCAGGGTCTTGTTGCGCAGCACGTTGGTGTTCCTTGTCCACTGCGTGGGCAATGCCGTATCCAGCACGCTGTAACCATGCGTGTCGCTGACGATGGCGACGCGAAGCAACCGCGGTCCCCCTGTCTCTTTTTTGCTTCCGCGGTTCGGCGCGAACGGCAGTGCCTCTCCGCGGTGTACGACACATCCCGGTCGCTCCCAGGTGGGAAGTCCCTCTCTATATGAGAACCGACCGGCGCGCATAAGTCAACGCGGATTCCAGGGGAGAAACGAGATGCCGTGACGCGTTGGGCCGGCCTGCCGGCCGCACCGACCGGCCGTACCTCGCCTCGCTCCGGACCCCGTGCATACACCGTTTACAATCTTCCCGCATGCAACGATGGGGCCGGGGGTTCTCGATGAACGACGATGGTGAGGGTTCGGGTTCCGGTTGCACGGCTTTCCCCCGCCGTGCCGCAGCGGGGACCGTCCGGGGTGCGCATGGCGGCGGCGGGCGAAACATCCTACGGGCGGACGTGTTTACATTGTTGCGCGGCTGCTTCCCTGCGTTTGCCCAATCGCACGCGGGGAAATAGAATGTAGTGCGTTGCCGTAACGCTCTATGAAGACTAGGAGGAGGCTTTGAGGGGTTATCTCGGCGTGGATGTGGGCTCGGTCAGCACGAACCTGGTCCTGCTGGAGGAGAACAGAACGGTGGCGGCCTCGGTTTATCTGCGCACCATGGGGCAGCCCATACGTGCCGTCCAGGAAGGCCTGCGTCAGCTCGGAGCCCAACTGCCCTCCGGCGTGGAGGTGCTGGGAGCGGGAACCACCGGAAGCGCCCGCCACCTCAGCGGTATCATCGTCGGCGCGGACATCGTGAAGAACGAGATAACCGCCCACGCCGTGGCCGCCCTGCACGTGGTGCCCGAGGTGAGCACGGTGCTGGAGATAGGCGGACAGGACTCCAAGATCATCATCCTGCAGGACGGCATCGTGGTGGACTTCGCCATGAACACCGTCTGCGCCGCCGGGACGGGCTCTTTCCTCGACCACCAGGCGGCCCGCCTGGACATACCCATCGAGGACTTCGGCGACTACGCCCTGCAGGCGGAGAGCGGCGTGCAGATAGCCGGCCGCTGCTCGGTATTCGCCGAATCGGACATGATCCACAAGCAGCAGGTGGGACACCCCATCGACAGCATCATCTTCGGGCTGTGCGAGGCCCTGGTGCGGAACTTCCTCAACAACCTGGCCAAGGGCAAGAGCATCGCGGCGCCCGTAGTGTTCCAGGGGGGAGTAGCCGCCAACGTGGGCATGAAAAGGGCCTTCGAGGAGGCGTTGCAGGTGGAAGTGGTGGTCCCCGATCATTTCGCCGTGATGGGGGCTATCGGTGCCGCCCTGCTCGCCCAGGAACTTGACGTTCCCGCCACCAACTTCAAGGGATTCCGGGTCACCGAGATCGACTACCGCACCTCCAGCTTCAACTGCAAGGGGTGTTCCAACAACTGCGAGATCGTGAAGATCATGGTGGAGGGCGACGTCCTAGCCCGCTGGGGCGGCCGCTGCGGCAAGTGGGAGTTGGACCTCCCCGGCATGAAGCCCGCCGGTGCCACCACGCGCTGAACGAGCGTCCGCGTAACCCGGGATCGACCGGCGGCAATCCAACTCCCGGCAAAGAAGCTCTGGACGCCTAGCACGGGGTTCTCGCCTGCGCTTTCGGAGTGGGGCAGAAGGGCATCCGGACGTTGCCACAGCCTCCCCCATGACGGTCCCCCTGTTGCGTCGAAGATCGGCGGAGCAGTGTCACAAAGTTCCGCCTATAACGCTATTGCCCTGCCTGGCAGTATAATCTTGTCAAGAAGTAGTGCATGCGAAACGTCCTGTGGGCACCTGGGACCGGACATAGAAAATACGGCGGCGGAAGGGCAGTGAGGAGAAAGGGAAGGGTAATGTCCGATAAGAAGTTCCTGAAGAAGGAGGCCATCAGCTTCGGCTGGGAGACGGCCAAGGCCAATATCGGCTTCTTCGTCTTGTTCCTGCTGGTGATCTGGCTGGCGGAGGCGATCTTCAACGCACCCTCCGGGTATTACTGGGGCAGGTACTATTTCTGGTCTCCCATCTTCTCGCTGCTGAGCTGGATAGTCGGCCTCTTCGTCGGCCTGGCCGTCATCCGCGTCACCCTGCGCTTCAACCGCGGCGAGACGGCGGAGTTCGAGGACCTGTGGATGGGCTACCCCAAGTTCCTGGAGTTCCTGGTGGGCTCCATCCTCTACGGCCTGCTGGTCTTCGCGGGGATCCTGCTGCTGATCATTCCCGGCATCTACTGGGCGGTGAGATACCAGTTCTACGGGTTCTGCATCGTGGACCGGGACGTGGGTCCGGTGGAGGCGATGAAGATGAGCGGGCGCATTACCCGGGGGTCATGGTGGAACCTCTTCTGGCTGGGCATCCTGCAGTTTCTCGTCGTCCTGCTGGGGTTGCTCGCTTGCTGCGTGGGCCTCTTCTGGGCCGCCCCCACCGCCATGTTGGCGCATGCCTATGCCTATATGAAGCTCGCCGCATATGAGCCTCCGGCGGCGCAGCAGCCGGTGGCCGCCGCGGTACCCCCTTCCGAGGCTCCTCCCGCGCCGCCCGCGGAGTAGATTGCTTTACATGGGGAATCCATTCAGGAAAGGAGAAGGCCCGCGCCGCGTCCATGCGGCGTGGGCCCGTTGAGGTTTGCCGTTAATAACCCCCGCCGTTTGCGCACGGCGGGGGCTCAACGATGCGGTTAACGCCGCGCTATTGCTGGGGTGGTGGTGGAGGCGGCGTGTAGGGCGGCTGCCCTCCCTGGGGCGGTTGCGGCGGCGGGGCGTACGGCGGTTGGGGCCCCTGGGGGGGCTGGCCATACTGCCCGTACTGTCCCGGATATCCCGCCGCGGGGGGCTGGGGCGAGATCGCCGGTCCGCTTCCCAGGATGTACATGATAATCCAGTTCACGATGGGTATGATGATCAGAATACCGTACCAGCTCTCCTTGCCGCATCTCTCGGCGATATCCATCCACAGCATGATCATCATCACCAGGGCGACGATAAAGCAGAAAAACGTCCCCAGAAGCAGGATGACGAAGAAGGTCGTGTCCCTCCCCGCCAGTTCGGTCATCATCCACAGGTTCAGGAAAGGGACCCACGCATACCAGCTGTTCTCATAGCCAAACCTCTTGCCTATGCGGTACAGCAGCCATGCCGACAGGACGTAGAAGACGATGGCGGCCAGGATTGAGCCCAGGATTATCCCCCACGCGATTCCGCCGCTCACCTCGTACACCACTACATCCCCTAGCGAAGACGCTCCCATAATCACGACCCCCTCCGGTCTTTCTTCCCGCGTTACATTACCTTAGACTAAGACGGTCCGCTCTCGCGCAGGATGATGCGGTGGTCCATGAGCTCAACCTGGCTGATCTTCGCCGATACCAGTTTCTGCTCACCGAAGACGTCCACCAGCAGGAGCTTGCCCTCCTCGGGCTTTATCTCCACCACGTCATCCATCACCTTTTCCAGTTCGCCTTCCCTGTCCAGGAAGACCGCGGCCTCACACATCGCCGCCTCCTTCCCGTTCGCTCATCTCTCTGACTATTTCCACGGCTTGCTCTATGAGTTTGGGGAGCGGCGTTTCGCTGGTCCCCATGATCTCTATGCGGGGATGGGTCAAGGGCAGCAGGATCTTGCGCCCGGGGGCGGTGGCGATGGCCGTGGCCATCTCCGGCGTCAGCTCGCCCATCATGGAGTTGGGAACCAGGATGGAAACGCTGCCCATGATCACGTCCGCCTCGCCGATGCACACGCGCACCGCGTTCTCCCCCGTAGCCCCGCGGTTGGCCCTCGCCTTCATCATGTTGCCGGTAGCGATGGCGTTGGCTCCGAGGGCGATGATCTCCGTATCTTCGGGCAGATTCTTTCTCAGCTCCAGGATCATCTGGTGACCGATGGAACCCCCCATGCCGTCGATAACGGCTACCTTCATCTATCTTTCTCCCTCGCTAGAGCCAGGCCTCGAACTCCTCAACGAAGGCCGCCTTGGGTCGGGCGCCGATGATCTTCTTGGCCGGTTCACCCTTGTCGAAGAGGATGATGGTAGGAATGGACTGGATCTGGTAGTTCCGCGCCACCCCCATGGACTCATCGACATTCAGCTTGCACACCTTGATCTTGCCTTCCCAATCGGCGGCAGCCTCCTCCAGGATAGGCCCCATCATCTGGCAGGGACCGCACCAGGGCGCCCAGAAGTCCACCAGGGCCGGCAGGTCGCTCTTGATGACCTCCTCCTCGAAATTTCCATCGTTCAATTCCGTGATCTTACCCGCCACGGGTCACACCTCCCGTCTCTTTCGTTCCTCTCCTTCGCAACTTCCGCCGCCACATTCGCGCCGCGGCGGCCGCTCGGCGCTCCTTTCTCTTGCACCCCCTCTTCCTCAAATCCACACTGCGTCCAGGTACCCCGTATGTCCCCTAGATATACGCCGTTCCCTTCAGGCTGTCCACGTGGAACTGCGCTCTCAGCGCCGCTCTTACCCCGTCTCCGACGGCCGCGGCCACCTGCCATACGGCGCCCGAACGCACGTCCCCCGCCGCGAAAACGCCCTCTACGTTGGTCTGCAGGGAGTCGTCGGTGAGGACGAATCCCTTGTCGTCAAGGTCTATTATTCCCTTTATCTCCTCGGTGTTGGGCACGTTCCCCACGTAGAGGAATACTCCGTCCACCGCTATCTCCTCCTCGCTGCCGTCCTCCACGTCCGCCAGGAGCAACCCGTTTACCGTCTGTTCCCCCCGTATCTCCTTTACCGTCCTCTTCCACTTGAATTCCATCTTGGGATTGGACAGTGCGCGCTCCTGCACGATCTTTCCGGCCCGCAGGCGGTCCCTGCGGTGGATGAGTATCACCTTGCTGGCGAAGCGGGTCAGGAACACCGCTTCCTCCACCGCGGTGTTTCCTCCCCCCACAACGGCCACCACCGCGTCCCGGAAGAAGGCGCCGTCGCAGGTGGCACAGTAGGATACACCCCTTCCGTGGAAGGTGTCTTCCCCGGGCACCCCCAGGGTTGCCGGGCGCATACCCATAGCCAGGACCACCGCGTGGGCTCTCATCTCCCCCTCCGCCGTCTTCAGCACCTTGTAATCGCCCTCGTCGCGCAAACCCTCCAGGGGATTATAGGGGTTTATCTTCAGCCCGAAGCCTTCAGCCTGCCGGCGCATGCGGTCCACCAGTTCGAACCCGGAGATGGGCTCGGGAAACCCGGGGTAGTTCTCGATCTTCTCGGTGAGGGCCGGCGCGCCGCCGGGACCCTGCTTCTCGATGAGCACGGTGTCCAGGCGCGCGCGGCAGAGGTAGATGCCCGCCGTCAAACCCGCGGGGCCGCCCCCGATAATCGCCGCATCAAAGGACCGTTCTTCCATTCCATCCTCCGCTAGAGAAGTAGATATATATGTTATAGCATTACAACTCCGATTATAAACCCGGCGCTCTGCAGAACTACTGCCCTATATCATCATTCGAAGGCATGCGTGCCAGGCCTGGACAGGTTTATGCTGATTTTCACAACAGAAAACCTTATCTTAACCTGTCCAGGCGCTGGGACACCGCCGCACCTCGCTTCGCTCGGCACTGTCG
Organism: Actinomycetota bacterium; assembly: GCA_003598015.1. GTDB lineage: Bacteria > Actinomycetota > Geothermincolia > Geothermincolales > RBG-13-55-18 > SURF-21. The sequence goes on from QZKE01000033.1 coordinate 35,267, forward strand.
CTTACGCGATGCGGAACTATCGCAGACATTCGGTCATCTCTCCTCCGTTATGCATGCGTGCCAGGCCTGGACAATCGGAATTGTCCAGGCGCTGGGACACCGCCGCACCTCGCTTCGCTCTGCACTGTCGCTTACGCATCTCGCCTCCGTTATGCATGCGTGCCAGGCCTGGACAATCGGAATTGTCCAGGCGCTGGACACCGCCGCGCCTCGCTTCGCTCGGCACTGTCGCTTACGCGATGCATTCTGTCGAGTGTAGATCCTATAATACGTTAGAGGAGGAGGGAGCTTACCGTATCCTCCAGGTCCTTGAGGGTACGGCACACCCGCGCCTCCTTGCAGCAGGGAATGTATTCCCCCATGACGCTGTCGCCGGTATCCCAGAAGGGCTTGGTCTCCGGGTTGAGCCAGATGATCCCCTTGGCCCTGTCCCGCATCCTCTCCAGCGCGTGGATGCCGGGGTCGTTGTAGTTATTGCGCGCGTCGCCGATGATGAGGATGTAGGTGCGGTAGCCGACGTCCTGGAGGTACTGCTCGCAGAACATCCCGAAGACTTCCCCGAAATCGCTGCGGGCGTTGTAGGAGATCTCCGCCTCGGAGAGGGCGCGGCGCACCCCCTTCTGGATATCCTCGTCACGGAAGAAATCCGTCACCTCGCCCAGTTCGTCCACGAACACGAAGCTGCGCACCTTGGCCAGGCAGTCCTGGATGGTGTAGACGAACTGCAGCATGAACTGCGAGACCCTGGCCACCGAGGACGAGATGTCGCACAACACCATGAGCTCCGCCTTCTCCATCCGCTTATGCTTCAGCTTCAGCTCGAAGGGCACCCCGCCGTGCTGCATGTTCTTGCGCAGGGTGGCCTTGACGTCCAGCTTGCCCCGCTTGAGCTGTTTCTCGCGCAGGTTGATCTTGTTGCGCAGCTTCCTGGCCAGGATGTCCACGGCCTTGCGCATCTGCTGCAGCTCGAACTCGTCCAGGCCCGAGAGGGGGCGGTCCATGAGCCTCTCCACCCGTTCCGAGCTGGGGACCTTGTCGGCGTTGCGCGCCTGTTCCCGCTCCACGTAGCGGCGCACCTGCTTGCGCAGCGCGTCACGGTTGCCGAGAAAGGCTTCCTCCACGCGCTGCAGTTCCTCCTCGTCCCACCCCTCATCGCGGAGCTGCTCGAGAAGCTCCCGCAGCTCCCGTTCCATCTCCTCCCAGTCGAAGACGTCGAATATGCGGCGCGTGTACATGCCCACCTGCATGCGGGTCGCGAGTTGGGACGTCCCCACCTCGCCTGCCGCCATGCGGATAAGGGACTCCCATTCCCCGGACCGGCCCGTGAGCAGCAGGGCCAGCATGGAGTTCATCTCCCTGTCCTGCGCGAATGCGCGCATCTGTTCATCCAGACGGGCCAGGAGCTCCTCGTCTAGTCTGTCCGCTTCTCCGCTGCCCTCCAGGCCGTAGAAATAGAGCGGGAAGAGCTCCTCGAAGACGGGGGTGTCCTTGTTGCGCTTTACCACCGCCGCCTTCAGGGCGTCCTTGAACTGCCCGGGGTCTGCCACTCCCACCACGGCGATGGCACCCATGGCATCGATGCTCTCCGCGGTGGAGACGGATACCCCGCGCCCCCGCAGTCCATTAATGAAATCCAGGACTCTTTCCTCCACTGCATCCCTCCGTGATGGTATCGCAGGCCCTTCCTCGCGGGCAGGACTGCCCTCAAGTGACCGGGCCGGCGTTCCCCACGGCGCTCAGCCTTCCACGATCTGGCGCAGGCTTTCCTTCGCTTTCTGGATGTCCTTCTCGTACTTGAGGATTATATTCAGGGTATTCCTCACCAGCTCCTGGTCGAGTGAGTCGGCACCCAAGACCATCAGGGCGCGAGCCCAGTCGAGGGTCTCGCTGATGCCGGGGGTCTTCTTGATATCCAGCTTGCGCAGGCGTTGTACCGCCTTCACCACCTGTTCCGCCAGGCGTGCGCTTATGTCCGGGACCTTGAGGCGCACGATCTCCAGCTCCTGCTCCCAGTCGGGGAAATCGATGAAGAGGTGGAGGCAGCGCCGTTTCAGGGCGTCGCTGAGCTCGCGTGCGTTGTTGCTGGTGAGCACGACCATGGGGATATGTGTAGCCGCGAGGGTTTCCAGTTCGGGTATGCTCACCTGGAAGTCGGAGAGTATCTCCAGCAGGAAGGCCTCGAACTCCGGGTCCGACTTGTCCACCTCGTCTATGAGGATGAGAGCGGGCTTCTCGGAGGTGATGGCCTTGAGCAGCGGGCGGGGCACGATGAACTTCTGGGAGAAGAAGACCTCGTCCTGCCTGGCCACGCGGTCCACCGCTTCCGCCAGGCTCTTCGCGTCCGCCAGCTCTTCGGCGAGCACGTCCTTGAGGATCTGGGTGTAGAGGAGCTGCTTGGAATACTCCCACTCGTAAAGGGATTTCGCCTCGTCCAGCCCTTCGTAACATTGCAGGCGGATGAAATCGCGGCCCAGGGCCGCCGCGGTTACCTTTCCCAGGTCGGTCTTTCCCACCCCGGCCGGCCCTTCCACCAGTACCGGCTTCTCCAGCTTCTCCGCGAGGTAGACGACGGTGGCGATCTCCGTGCTGCAGATGTACTTCTGATCGGCAAGCTTCTCCCTTACTTCTTCTATGCTGCTGAACATGCTGCTCATCCCCTCCCGCGGCCGGATCCGGCCGCGTGCCGGTCCCCCGATTTTCCCGGTGATCCCATGCGGCGGCAGCCGGGCTCAGGGGTTCTTCTTGCCTATCTCGTATGTCTTTGCCAGCTCCTCGTACAGCCTCTCTCCTATAAGCAGGCCCTTGGCGATGAAATCCGGGCCGTATTCCCGCCCTGTCGGGGTGCGGAAAGTGTCCTTGATCCTCACGATACCCTCGAGGCTGGTATCGAAATGTCCCAGCAGGGCGCTGAGCGGCACCTTGAACGGAGCCACCATCAGCCACACCGTTTCCGTGAAGTTGTCCGGCCCCCAGCGGAACTTGTCCGCGTCATACAGCGCGTCTGAAAGCAGCTGTAGCGAGGGCTCGCCCAGGGGCACCTCCGGCTTGAAGGCCTCATGGTTGCGGATGGCCTGAACGATCGCCGTGCGCTCTCTCTCCTCGAGGTCGAAGTCCATGAGTATGGCCTCCGCTTCATCGGCGCCCCGTTGGGCATGCTCAGGCTGTTCTCTCCGGATATCGTGCAGTACGCCCGCCAGGTGTGCGAGGAGGAGCGCCCTCCGCTTCTCCTCTTCCGAGGCGCCCCGGTCCATCTCGATCAAGACCAGGGCACCAGCATCCACAGCTACCTTGCGTACGTGTGAGAGGCCATGCCCCAGCACGTCACCCCTTTCCTCCACGATAGCCAGGGCGCGCTGTACCACGGGGTCGCTCTCGAATGCCCTGCGAGACGCCTCGTATTCTCCTCCTTTGTCGACGTAGAAGAGGGGCGGATCTATCTCCGAGGCCAGGCGTTTGCAGAGCTCCTGGGCCTCCAGATACTCTCCTTGCAGCAATTGCGCTTCCTTTCACCGTGCATACTCGTCCCGTTCAATTGTAACCCACCGCTCCCAAGAATACGGTATTGCATGCGCCCTTTACCGTTGACGTTCCCCAAGCATGCGCCAGGACGGGCGGGGGTCAGCCGCACATGTCTGAGGCTTGGAATCCTGCCTGAGCCTCAATCCCATAGTGGCCACATAGGTCATGGCGGAGGGCCCGGTCTACCGAGCCCTCTGCGTCCGTCATTATATCCTGGCCGTACGGAGGTGTCCGCCCTTTCCAGATTCCCCGCCCTCGATCTCATTCTTCCAAGAGCTCGCCCCCCACCGCCTCTCCGTGCATTGTGTCCTCGCCGCTCCCCTCCGCCTGCTGCTCCGGCGGTATCCGCCGTGACTTGCGCCAGGCCTCCTCGACGGCATCCTCGCGCATCTTCCCCGCCCTCCGCTTCCACAGCGCCAGGGGGATATGGTAGAAAGCGAGGTTTACCGCCACGGTCCACGCGGTCACAGCCAGCATAACCGCCGCGCCCCATGCGTCAAGCAGGGTCCAGACGGTCAATCCCGCAGCGATCACTGCCACCGCCGCAGCGACCTGCAACGCTCTCCTACGTAGGCGCTCCAAGCGGGAAGCGGCCATTGCGGGATACAGGAGGGCCCCCTCTGGCTCTTCCCGCTTCTTGAGATAGCGGGAGAGAATAACCAGGAAGGAGCTGTCGGGTATGTTGCCGGCCAGCGATACCAGCGCTCCTACCATGGTGATATTGATGAGGGTCGCCATTCCCAACATCATCGCCCAGATTGCCAAACGACCCCTCCTTCACCGCTCCAGCTACCTGCCTCCGATAAGCTGCGTCCTTCCTGATTGTCCTGTCATCATCGTACACGTGCTCCTCCTGGAGAAGAACCTTTCTTGTGAACCGCAGCCGGTTGTCCTAAATTTAACATGGTGATGATGCCATGCTCGAGGATTATTTCTCTATCCTGGACAGGAAAACCGCGGCGCGCCACTGGGCGGCCTCCCGCACTCCTGCCGGAGTCCCATCCCTGCAAGGCCTGGCGGAGGAGGAGCTCTGGGAACTCCACGCCGCGGCCATGCGGACCTGGAACAAGGGCTGGCGCGAAAAAACCTTTACCCCGCGCGTGCCTGGCCCCTCCCTGCTCGACCTCAAGTCAGCGCTGGCCGGCAGCATGCTGGGCGCTTGCCGTATGTGCGAGCGCCGTTGCGGGGTGAACCGGGCCGGGGGGGAGACCGGCTACTGTGGGGTCGGCGCCGTGTCCCGCATTGCTTCTGACTTCCTCCATTTCGGCGAGGAGCCCGAACTGGTCCCGTCCCACACGATCTTCTTCTCCGGGTGCACCCTCCACTGCGCCTACTGCCAGAACTGGGATATCGCCATGGATGCCCGTATCGGCAGCCCCGCCGACCCCGCCTACCTGGCCGACAGCCTGCGGGAGGGGATACGCCAGGGCTCACGCAACGCCAATTTCGTGGGCGGGAATCCCGATCCCAACCTGCACACCATCCTGCGTACCATCATCGCGCTGGGCGACGACGGCAAGCACCTTCCCATGGTGTGGAACTCGAACATGTACACCTCCCGGGAAGCCATGCGCCTGCTGGAAGGCATCATCGACGTCTACCTGGCCGATTTCCGCTACGGAAACGACGAGTGCGCCAGCCGCTACTCGGATGTCGAGGATTACTTCGCGGTGGTGAGCCGCAACTTCTCCATCGCGTACCGGCAGGGAGAGATAATGCTCCGCCAGCTCCTCCTGCCGGGCCACCTGGAGTGCTGTACGGCGAGGATAATGGCATGGGTCGCCGAGAATATCCCGGATACCTACTTCAACCTCATGTTCCAGTACCGGCCGGAGTACCGCGCCGCGCTCTACCCGGAGATAGACCGCAGGCCTTCGCCGCAGGAGAAGATGGAGGCGGTGGAGCTGGCGCGCCGCTACGGTATCGCGCTCTGACGCTACGTCCCGCAGCGACGCACTCGGTACGTTACCGTATTTGCGGACCGTGTACTAAGGCGAGGGCTTGACGGTGAGCACGGGGAAGGGTATCTCGATGCCGGCGTTCTGCAGGCTCCGCTTCACCGCCGTTATGGCCGCCGATCTGACATCCAGTATGCTTGTCTCAACCGGGTCGATCCAGAAATAAATCCTGAGCACCACCGAGCTCTCACCCAGTTCTTCCGCGACGACCAGGCTGGGGGGGTCAGCGAGTATGTCCGCCACCCCGGCCAGGGCTGCGCTCGCCTCCGCCATGGCCGCGGAAACATCCTCGGAATATGCTATACCCACCTCGAAGCTCAGGCGGCGGCTGCGGTTGCGGTTGTTATTGATCATCGCCCTGGAGAAGATGCTCGCGTTGGGCACGAACACCTGCCGCCCGTCGAACATGCGGATAACCGTGTCCCGCACCCTGACGTCCTCCACCTTGCCCTCCACGTCCCCAAAACAGACGACGTCTCCCATTACGAAAGGCCTCTGGAAGATAAGGATCAGTCCGGCGATGAAGTTCTCGATGACGTCCTTCAGGGCGAATCCAATCCCCACGCTCACCAGCCCCAGCGAAGCCACCAGGGCGCCGGCATTCACGCCCATCACCCCCAGGGAGACCAGCACACCCAGGCCCATGACGCCGATGAAGGCGAGGCGGGCGGTGATCTGCGCGGCGTGCTCGGATGCCCTGACCTTTCTCAGGGATCTTCTGGTCACATAGCGGATTACCCGGGCGAGGAGATAGAAAACCACTATCACCAGCAAGCCGGTGACTATCGACGGCAGGCGAGTGACGAAGCCGTCCCACAAGTTCCGCAGGGAGTCGAGGAGCAAATTCGCGGTCATGCGGCTCACGGCTCCCCGGTTTCGGCCGGCTGGCCCTCCTCAGGCTGGGCGCCGAATCCCTGGACCGACTCGCCGGGCATGTTCTCCCCGCTCACTTCGGGCTTGGGGTAGAGCTCCTCGAGCCACTCCTGCATGCTCTCCGGCAGGTTGTCCTTCACCCAGGCCTGATCGGGAAAATTGTCGCGCACGTAAGTCCAGACGTTGTTGCCGCCCTCCACTTCCTCCTGGATAGCGTTCCTCAAGCCGTCCTGGGCCTTGATGAAATCGGTGCTGTTCTCCCGCATCATCGCTTCGCTCGTACGTACGACTATCAATACCTCTTCCGCCCCCCTGACCGCTCGGGCCACCGTGAAAGACCTGCGGTAACCGGGGAGCAGAACGGCCAGGAGTATTATGGCCAGGATGATCAGTGTCACCACGTTGACCACGATGGCCCCTATCAAGCTGACCTTGCGGCGCTTTTTCTCGACCTGTACGGGAGGCCTGCTGCGCGGAGGTTCCTCTCCACCTTCCCCGGTACCCGGCATCTCCGGTGTTTCCTCCATCCCCGCCTTGTCATCATGCTCGTCCATCGTCATCACCTCCATCCAACAATCCTTCTCCGCACACTCTCTTTTCCCTTGCAGTGAGCCTTAATGTCCTCCCTGGAAGGCGCCTGTTTTTATTCTTCTGAATCACCTGCTATCGCTTTCGTTCTCCCCACCCGCTCTCCCACAGGATTATATGATAGGTTCATCTCCGAGAAGTGTGGGTAGCTACCTTCAGGCCTAGGGGTCAGGCCTGACACAACATCACCATACTATTCACCCACACTTCTCGGAGATGAACCATATGATATAACGATAGCGATACTCTTTTGTCGGCTTCTTATGGCGGCAACAACCAGCAGACAGTCGTATGAGGGAAACAAGGAACCTCGGGTTCCGAAATCCCGTCTGCATAAGTTGAGTATTCGGGAATAATATTGGTTGTGTCGTAGCGGCACCACGCGGACGAGGATCCCGCACCATGAACAGAGGTGATGAGCATGAATGAGAGCTATACAGCGCCGCCGCTTCCTCCCGAACCGCCGCGCATACCGCCGGAACCGCCTTTTTCCTCTCCCCGACCCGAGCCCGGAGGGGGAGCCAGGACCGTCATCATCGCCGTAGTAGTCGCGCTTATGGTGGCGGTAGGTGTAGTGTTCCTCATGCCCCTGATCTTCGGCGCAAATCCCATAGACGTGCTCAGCGGCAAAAACACGGAGACGGTGCAGGAGGTCAAGACGGTCGAGGAGCGCGTGGTCAAGGCGGGCCAGGAGGCGGTAGTCGAGGCAGCCACCCAGGCCCTGCCGGCCACCGTGAATATCGAGGTGACATTCGGGAGCTTCGGGGCCGGCATCGGCTCGGGTTTCATCTACAGCCCGGACGGATATATCGTGACCAACAATCACGTGGTTGAGAATGCGACCGGCATCCAGGTGGCCCTTCAAGATGGTTCGACCTACGACGCCAGGGTCATAGGGACCGATCCCGATACGGACCTCGCGGTGATCAAGATCGATGCAACCGGCCTGCCGGTCGCCACGCTCGGAACCTCCTCCGACCTGGTGCCGGGGGAGCTTGCCGTGGCCGTCGGAAGCCCCGAGGGATTCCAGGGAAGCGTTACCTCGGGCATTATCAGCGCGCTCAACCGCAATATCGATGTCCCCGGCGGAGCGCCGCTGCTCGATGTCATCCAGACCGACGCAGCCATAAATCCCGGGAACTCCGGTGGCCCCCTCTGTAACAGCATAGGCCAGGTGATAGGCATTAATACCGCCATTTACTCCCAGAGCGGGGGTTACGACGGCCTTGGTTTCGCCATCCCCATCGACAGCGCCAAGCCGGTGATCGATCAATTGATCTCGACCGGCTCCGCGACCCATCCCTGGCTGGGCATCTCGGGAGGGACTCTCGACCCGGAGACGGCGAAGAGTTATGACCTGCCCGTGGATACGGGCGCCATCGTGGGCACCGTTATCGCCGACACTCCGGCAGCAAGCGCGGGCCTGGAACGCGGCGACATCATCGTGGCCATTGACGACGTTTCCATCGATTCCATGGACCAGCTGGTGATGGAGATACGCAAGCACGAGATCGGCGATAGCGTCACCATCACCTATTACCGCGGTGACGAGAAAAAAGAGGTGACCGCCGTCCTCGAAGAAAAGCCCAGCTGATTTGCCTCCCCTGCCTGGAATACCGCGGTCAGAATGGCGTATGAAGTGGGCGATATCACCCGCTTGGTACCCAGCTACTTGAGTGCGGTGAAGCACCGGGGGCGCCGCCGGTCCTCGCGCGCAAGATACCCTGGCGAAGCGGGCGGGCGCGATACACTCCGCGGGCAGCGCAGGAGTCGGAACGGGATTCTTCACCTAACGAGAGGCCGCGTTGCGAGATCTCACGATGAAGCGATCTCGATTGTATCTCGCGCTACACTCACTGACGAAACGGGCCTGTGCAGAGGTCATCGCATGCCGGCGTATTGATGAAACGGGGTGCCTAGCGGTTATAATCTTCTCGAGGCTGCCGGCAAGCGGGCCTGGCGCATAGAAAACCCACGCCGCCTGCATTACCCGGGGCAATATGCGGCATCGTCATGCTTGCCCGCAGCATGATGCGTCAAGCCAGCGAGGAGGAGTGTTGATCGCCAAAGAACTGCGAGAGATGATCGTCGCGGCCATCAACGATGCCGTCGCTGCCGGCGAGATACCCCCGGTGGATGCTCCCGACTTCGTCCTCGAGCGCCCGCGGCTCAAGGCCCATGGAGACTGGGCCACCAATGCAGCCCTGGCGTTGTCGCGAAACCTGGGGCGCAGCCCGCGGGACATCGCCGACATCCTCGCCCGCCGCCTGCAGGAAGGCACGGAGGCCCAGGGGGCCGACGGGGGAGCGGGTACACTACGGTCGGTAGAGGTAGCCGGGCCGGGTTTCATCAACATCACTCTCAGCCAGGACCGCGTGCTCGGGGAGCTGGTTCGCGTGGCCAACGAGGGAGAGACGTACGGGCGCTGGAGCTTCGGCGAGGGGCGGCGCTTCAACGTGGAGTTCGTATCCGCGAATCCCGTCGGCCCCTTGCACGTGGGCCACGGGCGCTGGGCGGCCCTGGGCGATGCCCTGTGCAAACTGCTCGAGGCAGCGGGGTACGCGGTTGATCGCGAATTCTACCTCAATGACTACGGTAGCCAGATGGATGTCTTCGCGGCTTCCGTGGAGGCGCGCTATCTCGAGCTTGCCGGGCTGGAATTCGAGTTCCCCGCCGAGGGATACCATGGCGCCTATGTCGCGGATATAGCCAGGGCCCTGCTCGCAGAGGACGGCGGGCGGCCGTTGCAGAAGCCCCCCGATGAGCGCCGCTCCGAACTGGGTGAGAGGGCATACCGTATGGCCCTGTCCCACATCCAGGACTCCATGGCGTCCTTCGGCGTCACCTTCGACGCCTGGGCCAGCGAGAGGGAGCTGCAGCAGGCCGGCGCGGTGGAGAAGGAGGTGCGCAGCCTCATCGCAGACGGCCTCGCCTACGAAAAGGACGGCGCAGTGTGGATGGCCACCTCGCGCTTCGGAGACGACAAGGACCGGGTCCTGGTGCGCAGTAGCGGCGCTCCCACTTACTTCGCCGCGGACATCGCCTATCACCTGGACAAAATGGCACGGGGTTACGACCATCTCATCAATATATGGGGCGCCGATCACCACGGCTACGTGCGCAGGATGCAGGCCGCCATGGAGGCGCGCGGCTACCCGGACGGGTTGGAGGTAATCCTGGGGCAACTGGTCAACCTGAAGCGGGGGGGTGAACCGGTGCGCATGTCCAAACGCACCGGCGAGATGGTCACCTTCGACGAACTGGTGGAGGAGGTGGGGCGCGATGCCGCCCGCTATCTCTTCCTCACCCGCAGCCAGGACACCGCCCTGGATTTCGACATCCAGCTGGCCGTAGAGGAGAGCATGGACAATCCTGTGTACTACGTTCAGTACGCCCATGCGCGTATATGCAGCATCCTTCGCTACGGTTCGGGGAAGGGGGTAGACCTCTCGGAGGATGTCCCGGGCATGGAGATCCTGCGGCTGCTGGAATCGGAGGAAGAGGCCGACCTGGCCTTGAAGATCTTCGAATTCGAGGAACTGGTGAGGGATGCCGCTATGGATCGCGCTCCCCACCGGCTCACTCGCTACCTCGAGGAGCTGGCCGCCGTGTTTCACGTCTTCTACAATCGCCACCGCGTGATAAGCGACGATGCCGAACTCACCGCGGCACGCCTCTTCCTGGTGCGCTGCGCGCGGCAGGTTATCCGCAACGGTCTCGCTATCCTCGGCGTCTCGGCCCCCGAGAGCATGTAAGGGATCGTCTCAGGCTCCAAGCCTTTCCAGCGTCCAGGCGACCGCCTTGTCCATCGCCTCCGGGTTCAGCCTCAACTTGTGGCCTCCCCCTCTTGCGATGTACAGCTCTTTGGGCTCCGCCGCCGCACCATAGAGGAGGCGGGCTTCCTCAACGGGAACGGTATCGTCCCCGTCTCCGTGGACGATGAGCAGGGGAGCAGGCGCCACGCGGCCTACGAAATCGACGGGATTATGGGATAGCATCTCCTCGAAGTATGCCTCCTGCGAAGGCGGGAAGGAAGGATCCCGGATGATCCCGATGGAGCGCGCGTGGGCGATGAAGTCTCCCATGCCCTCCCGGGTTATCAGCCGGGTGAAGGCAGCGGGAGAGGAGAGAGTGACCACTCCGGCGAGACCCACTCTGCTGGCGGCACAGATGATGGAAACCGCCCCTCCGCCGCTGAACCCCATGAGAACGATGCGGCGGGGGTCGCACCCCGCAAATGCTCCCTGCGCCTCTTGAGCCATATCCAGCAGTGTCTCCAGGTCGGCAACCCACCCGCCCAGGGAGAAATCGCCCCCGGAAAGCCCGGTGCCACGGAAGTTGAAGTAGCATGCCGCGGCCCCACCCTCCGCGCAGCGTCGGGCCAGCGCCTCATATCCCGGGTCGCCCGGGGTGGGAGCTGAGCCGCTGGGTATGCCATGGCAGAGGACCGCCAGCGGCCATCCCTTCCGCGACGAAGGCAGTATCACCATGCCCCTCAAGGTTACGCCGCCCGAGTCCAACACCAGCTCCCTTTCGTGCATTTCCATACCTCCGCATGACCACAACGCCGGGAAGGCGTCTCTTCGCGTGTCCCGCTTTCGGCGGCTCGGGGTTTCCCATCGACGCTCCAGATCGGAAACCTCCGCAAGCCATGGATCTTGCTTTCCACGCTATCAACAAAGGGTCAGGCCATATCTTATGGCCTTTTGCATCATACCTCTCGTCCCAACAAGGCATTCACGATGATGGGGTAACGAGGTCCAGCAGCTCCCGGAGAGGCGGGTCCTCCTCGAGGATAAGGCGGGCAGCGCGGGCGGCTCTCTCCTCGCCCAGCACCGGAGCCGCTTCCCTGTGCCACTTCTCGCCGACCTCCTGCAGATATGAGGGGTTTCCCGGCGCGCCCCGCGGGATGCTGCAGCGGCTGGAATATGCGGTCCCGTCGCGAAAGCGCACGGTGAGGCGGGCGGGGAAGGGAAGGCGTAGGCTCTCGAGGTTGACGCCTCCGAAATCGATGGGAACGGCCCGCCTCCTTCCCGGCGGTTTGACGATGAGGCGCATGGGGGCGCGCAGCAGCCCGCCCCTGACGGCCGGGGGGAGGGCATGCCACAAGTCCCTTACATCACGCCAGCCCAGGTCGGCCTGGGCCAGGTTGTTCCTGAGTTCCCGCCTCAGGCGCACAAGCTCCCTGATACTGAATCCGCCGAATATGGCGGCGAGATCCAGCGTACGCCCCTGGGTTTCCAGGAGCTCGAGGGTCGCCCCCCAGTCGTGGACCAGCTCAACCTTGCCGGCCAGCTTCAGTATGCGTTCCGCGTTTTCGTCCAGGTAGGATGGCTCCAGGCATGCCGGCGTCAACCTGCCGTTGAGTACGGCCAGGGCCAGTGAGGTGGGAAGCGAGAAGTTGACGTTGACCGGCGCGAGCGGTTTGGAATCGCGATATTTCCTGGCGAGATCGTCCATGCCCATGGTGAGCATGCTCGCCTCGACGAGCAATTCCTGCACGTCATCGGGATGGAAGGACATACCGCCCTCCCCGGCCTGGCGCTTTATCCCGTCCCACGCATCCAGGGTGGTGTCCAGGTACGCACATCCGGGATAGGGCTTGAATGCAAGGGTATCGGTCACCCAGGCTTCTCCCCAACCGCTGAAGAAAAAGGGGAGGGGCAGGAAGGATAGTTCGTCCAGGAAACCGCCATCCCCCTCCATTATCCCGAGATTGCCCTCGATCCCGGCGCGCGCCAGCAAGGCCGCGTGGACCCCCGTCACCGTGGGTCCCGCGGCGGTAAGCACCTTGGATTCCCCGCCCATGAAGCCCGGATACAGGGGCAGGACAGGTTGGTAGAGGGCCAGCGCCAGGGCGTGCGCGGTACGCCGAGCGTCAAGCCCGAGCACGCGTGCCGCCGCCGCCGCTCCCCCGGCCAGGTGAATATACGACCACATCTGGCCATTGCGCGGGCCGAGCAGCGTGGCAGCTCCCAGCCGGCCTGCGATCTCATTGGCCGCCGCCATGGCCGGGAGGACCTCTGAGAGCCGCATGTCCTCACGATCTCCCAAAACCAGGGGCACGGTTATCGCGGAATGGCCGGTATGGCCGAAGACGAGATAATCGTCGTAGTCCATAGTCATGGTGAGAGAGCTTCCCAGGGCGACGGCTTCCTCCAGGGAGTAAACACGGCCCGCGGGAAGCGACCAGGCATCCCCGCCGCCCGCGGAGAAGGCCAGGGCCAGGCGTTCGCCGATGCTTGAGCGGGTCCCCGCTGCCGCGGCGGCGAGCATGTTCAGGACCTGGTGGCGCAGTTTGTCGCTTACGCGCCGCGGGATGGCTGCGATATCGAGATCGCTGATCCATGCGGCCACATCGCTTATTATCTGCCGGTCATTCCTCATGTATCCACCTCCTGATGCCATCATTCTACTATGATCCGGCCGGATTTCCGCCCCCCTGCGGCGACAGGCGGGGCGTGCATTTCCCACGCCGACGCCAGGCATGTACGCGCTTTGCCCTCGCGTGCAATGCCCGTGCGGCGAAAAGGCCGCGTTACCGATCCGAAAATGCCTGAGACGCCTGGTTTAGTCCGCTGAAAGCATGGGTATAAGTTAACAGGGGTTCGTATCTCGGGTCGCGACTGGGGACAGGCCGGAATCTCCCGGATAGACCGGCGGGTTCGGGAGAGAAGGAAAGGCGCCCGCTTTAGAGCGGGGCCTTCTTTCTTGCCAGGCCCAGGGGCCCGATTCATCCGGTATAGAAGCGAGCATTCCTGGAAAGATAGCGGATAACCGGCATCAGGTCCTCCCCTGCCAGCTGGCCCATGCCACCGCGCGCCGCGCTCACCTCGTCGAAGCCCGTGACGTCGTCTCTTCTCACGCTCGCGGCGTGGAAGAGAACGGGTACGGGGTCTCCTCCGTGTATGATCCTGTGGTCGCGGGTCGTGGGCGTCGTGTGGTCGGCGGTGATCACCAAGAGGAGATCGGGATCATCACACAACGGTGCTGCGGAGTCCAACGCACGGTCCATGTCCGCTATCACCTCCGCCTTTGCCGCCGGATCGCCGGTGTGGGCGGCTTCATCGGCATGCTTGGTATGAAGAAAAACGAACTCGCATCCCTCCCGCAACAGGCTGCGCGCGGCTGCGAGCTTCGCTTCCAGGTCTTTCCCCGCCTCCCCCGCCCCCACCGTTACGACGCGCATGGATAGTGTCTCGCCCATACCCTGGAAGCATGGCGTGGAGACCACCGCGGCCGCCCGCATCCCGTGACGGCTCTCGAACGGCTCGGCTCTACGCGCCTGAGAGGGCCACTTCACGATCAGGCCCAACCTGCTTTCCTTCCGGGCAGTTTTCTCGTTAAGCTTCTTCTCCGCCACGGCGATGAAGGCGGAAAGGGTGCGCATGGTGGCTGCCGCGGCGCTGTCACCCTCCCAACCTTCGGCCGGCCGCAGTTCCTCTACGGGCAGATGGTGGAGGAAGGTGTCGGTAGGCCGCAGGTGAGGGGAACCTCCTCTTATCACCGCGATGAACTCGATGCCTCCCACGGGGAAGAGCCTCATGCCCGCGGGGGCCAGCTCGCACAGCCGTTCCGCCCATGCCATGCAGATGTCCTCCATGGGCGCGGGGCTGCCGTCCAGTACGAAGGTGCCTTCCCGCCTCACCTCCACCGGCACCAGGTTCAACATATACAGCGCATCTCCCTCCGCGCAGGGCAGGCCAGCGGCCAGGGCGTGGAAGTAGGCGCGTCCGGGGAACTCTTCGGGGTGGTATCCGAACATGTTCCAGTGGGCGACCTCGCTCGAGGGGCAGATACCGGGCCGTAATGGGTACATCAGCGCGCAACAGCCCTCCCGGGCCAGGCGATCCAGGGTGGGGGTAGACGCGGCCTGCAGGGGCGTGGACCAGGCGAGCTCGGCATGGGATATGTCCGCCAGGCCGTCAATCACCAGCAGAAGGACCTTCATCACCCAACCTCCCGCTCCGCAAGGACTTTCCGGACGATGGCATCGTATCCGGCTTTTTCGCCTTCCCGCAACGAGGCAAGGATGCGGGTAGTGACCGGCACCAGGTAGTCATCCAGGTAAGGCAGGAGCCTGTCCTCTTTATATGAGACGCCGCCGTCCAGATCACGGTAGTTGCCGGAAAGGACGCAGCCAGGCTGGCCCTCCCCCTCCTCCCAATCGCCGGCCAGCGACAGGATAGCCTCCTCGTCATCCAGCTCCAACAGGGGCAACTCCAGTCCGATGCCGAAATCGCAAAGGACGTTCCGGTAGGCCTCGACGGCCGGCCGGATCTGGTTGATCTTTACCCGGCCCTTGTGTTGCAGCCTCTCGCCCCCGACCTGGCGTATGATCCCCGTCTCCCAGGCCAGGGGAGCGCGTACCGCATGCAGGTACATGTGGCATCCGACGCAGATATGCCAGGGGCCGTAGAGCCGGGATAGCACGGCGTTAACGCGTCCGACTGTTGCCCTCCACCACATGGGGGAGCCCAGGACGACCGGCTCCAAGACCTCAACTCCCAGGGGTTTTAGCAACCGCCGCAGGCGCTCCACGTTGGCGGGCAGCGCCGCGACGTCGCCGTACTCGGTCGCGGTGCAAGCCACGGTGGGAAGCACCTGGCGCAGGCCTCCCTCTCTTGCCAGCAGCACCGTTGCCGCGATGCTGTCCCTGCCCGCCATCTCCACCACGGCACACCCATCCACGATGTCGCCCCGGGACAGGCCGATCACCCTGTCCGGCCGATGAGACATGCTGTCTATTCCAGGGACCACCGCTACCCTCTTTCACCCGGGTACGGGGAATCCAGCTTCTCACCCAATTCATTCATGAGTCGTTTGGTTCTCCTGTTTAGATACGATGCGCAGACGAACATCCCCGCGACCGCAGCCAGCAGCGCTGACTCTCGCTTTCATCTTTCATGATTATATCCTTCCCGGGAGACGCTGCCGAAACATGTTCGGGGGGTCCCTTCACATAAGACCTGCAGGCCGGGCGGTTCATATCATTGTCTATTAACATCGCCGTCCCTATGCTCGATATATAAATGATGAGGCTTAAAGCCGGAGATGGAGGTATGATGACCCACGCGGATGATTTGGAGGCATTGGGTAGCCGCGCGCGGGCGCTGGTGGAAAACGTACGCCTGGTCATCAGGGGAAAAGACGCCCAGGTGGAGATGGCGGTCGTCGCCCTCATAAGCGGAGGGCATCTGCTTATCGAGGATGTGCCGGGAGTAGGCAAGACCATGCTCGCACGTTCCCTGGCCCTTTCCCTCTCCGGTTCCTACTTCCGCATCCAGTTTACCCCGGACCTGCTGCCCTCGGACATCACCGGCACCACCGTCTTCGACCAGAAGAGCGCCGAGTTCGAGTTCAGGCCCGGCCCGGTCTTTGCCAATGTGGTGCTGGCCGACGAGATCAACCGTGCCACGCCACGCACCCAGTCGAGCCTGCTTGAAGCCATGGACGAGGGGCAGGTGACGGTGGACGGTACGTCCCATGCCCTGCCGCGGCCCTTCTTCGTCATCGCCACCCAGAACCCGGTGGAATACCACGGCACATACCCGCTGCCCGAGGGGCAGTTGGACCGCTTCTGCATGAGCGTGACCCTCGACTATCCCTCCGAGGAATACGAGAAGGAGATCGTGGAGAGCCAGCTCGAGGAACACCCCGTAGACAGGTTGCGGAACGTGCTGCGGGCCGAGGAGCTATCGGGGCTGCAGAGGGCTGCCCGTGCGGTATCCGTCGACCCCGACGTCCTCGCCTACGCCGTGAGCCTGGTGCGGGCGACGCGGGAAGACGAAGGCCTTTCCATGGGCGCCAGCCCGCGCGGAACCATATTCCTGGTACGTACCGCCCAGGCCAGGGCCTTTCTCGCGGGACGGGATTTCATCACCCCCGACGATATCAAGGCCATGGCCGTTCCCGTACTTTCCCACCGGGTCATTCCCGCCTCGCGGTCGCAGGGGCTGAACGAATCCCGCGTGGCGGTATCGCGCATCCTGGCGCGCCTGCCGGTCCCGGTGGTATAGGAGGTCGCCTTGCTTTTCTCGCGCTCCCTTATTGTGCTCGCCCTCTCCATCGCCATGATCCTCATCGGCGTCAACTCACAGTCGGGGTGGATGTACTGGCTTGCCGGCCTGCTCCTGGCGGCCCTGGCCGTTTCCTGGTTCATTTCGCTCTTCCAGGTGAGAGGGCTGTCCCTGGTCCGCCAGCACCTGCCGGAGATAGACGAGGAAGATACGCTGCGGGTCACCCTGCAGGTCCATAACCACGGCCGCCTCCCCCGCAATCTCCTCGCAGTCATTGACGAGGACCCCTGCGCTGGCGAGCGCAAGCGGCCGCGATTGAGAGCGAAACGCAAGGCACTACGCGAACACATGAGAGACCCCCGTCCAGCCGAGAAGGAATCCCCGGCCGATGCCGGTGGGCGCGCAACTTTTCTTATCCCGTTCTTGAAGGGCGGCGGCGAAGCTTCCCTCTCCTATCATCGCGGGGGGCTGCGCAGGGGAATCTACCGGTCCTGGCCATGCTTCTTCTACTCCGAGGGGATAATCGGCCTGGCCCGCCACACCAGCCGCCTGCCGGCCGAGCCTCGCCTTATGGTCACGCCGCATTACGTTGAGTTGGGTAGTTTTCCCCTGGTGGATTCGTTTCTGCATCCCCAGAGGACTTCGCGGGAATACTCCTCCAAGAAGGGCGCCGGGATAGACTATTATGGGGTGCGGGAGTTCCGCTCCGGGGACCCGCTACGGCACGTGCACTGGAAGACCACGGCCCGCAGGGGCGAGCTGGTGGTCAGGGAGTTCGAGCGGGAGACCGGGACCCCGCTGGTCGTACTGGTCGACAACCGGGCGGGCAACGATACCCGCAAGGAATACGGCGTCCTCCTGGATGCCGAGGCGCGGCTCGCGGCCAGCGTGGTGCACTATGCGCATTGCGCCGGGCACCCCGTGACCATGGCCGCCTACCGCGGGGAGAACCCGGAACTGCACGACGTGCAGAGCTTCCACGACGCTCTGAGGTGGTTGGCGGCCCTGGAGCCGGTCGGGGGTGCCGGCCTGGAGCAGCAGGCGGAAGGACTGTGGCCGGAGTTATCGCCGGGGTCCTTCTTCTGCTGCATCACTCCGGCGCGCGCCCTGGACCGTTCCCGTCTCGCCGCCGCCCTGCCGAACATGTGCCACGTCGCACTGGTGTTCGTGGACCCGGCGTCGTACAACGGAAACGGCTCGGCGCATCCCGCGCCTCTCAGCTCCGAGCAACTCATCACCAGTCTGGTCGAGATGCCTTTCCCGGGGCTTTTCAGCATATCCCTGCATCGCAGGGGGGATGGATTGAGAACGTGTCTGGAAAAACCATTGCTTATCTACGGCGGATCAATACCCCGAGGGAGATAGAGGATTCCCGGCAGCTGCGCGTGGCGGTATGGGCGTCGGTCTCCATCTCCATCTTCGCCCTTGCCCTGCAGGGAGTGACCAGCCTGGCGGTGGCCCTGGCCTCCATCGCCCTGGTAAGCCTGGGTTCGTTCATGAGCTGGCGGCGCAGGTACCGGCCCAACATGGCGGTCAAGGTGTTCATCATGATCCTGACCGTGGCCGCCCTGGTCTCTTTCCTGCGCCAGGTCTACGCGCAGCCGTACGACCCCCGCATGCCCCTGGCCGAACTCTTCGTCTGGGTACAGGTTCTGCACAGCTTCGACCTGCCGCGCAGCAAAGATCTCCAGCTGTCGCTGGTGAGCTCGCTCATCCTGCTCGCCCTGGCCGGCTCCTTTGCTCTCTCGGCTTCATTCGGGCTGGTCATTCTGTTCTGGCTTGCGGCTGCCCTGCCCGCACTGTATTACACGCAGCAATCCCGCCTGCGCGAATTCTCCACCGAGCCGGAGCGTTACAGTATCCCCGGGTTGTCGGCGGGGCGGCTCGCGGTGATCCTGATCGTCCTCATCGTCATGATATCCATGGGAGGCCTCGCGGTGGGGGCATTTGTGCCCCGCCTGAATACGACCTATGTGCGCTCCTTGCCTTTCTCCATACGCAAGGCGTTTTTCTCCTCCGACAGCTACCACTTCACGAATCCGGCCTATCCGGACCTGCCCTTAAGGCCGCCGCAAAGCGCTACGAAGGCCAACCCGGAGGGTTATTTCGGATTCGGGCCTTATCTCGATCTGCGCACGCGCGGCACGCTTATTGACCTCCCGGTGATGAAGGTACGCTCGACGGAACCGGCCTACTGGAGGGGTCTCTCCTTCTGGGAATACAACGGATACGCATGGCTTACCCAGGAGGAAGAACCCGAGCGGGTGCGCACCACCACCCAGCCTTTCAATATCGACTACGATCCCACCCAGGCCCATGCTGCATCGCATACGATCATCCAGACCTACTACATAGAGGCGGAACAGCCGAGCGTGATCTTCGCCGCCTCCCGGCCCGACCTGCTCTACTATCCCTCCGATTATATCTATCAGGACGAGTCCGGGCTCAAGAGCCCCTTTCCCCTTGACGACGGACTTGTCTACAGCGTAGTCTCCTCCAGCATCAACTTCTCAAGCATGTTCTCCAGCTCCCGCATGGAGGTGCAGGGTGGCTTCCTGCCATACCTGGAACTGCCGCCCATGCCGGAACGGGTACACGACCTGGTCGCCGAGATCGTTCCCCCGGGCGCGGGTCCGTACGGGCGCGCCTTGGCCATCGAGGACTTCCTTGAGAGCGAGTACGCGTACTCCCTCGACGTGCCTCCCCTGCCCTCCGGAGAGGATGCCGTCGACTATTTCCTCTTTGAGCACCGCCGCGGCTACTGCGAGCATTTCGCCACCGCCTACGCGGTTCTGTGCCGCATGGCGGGCATACCCTCGCGAGTCGTTACCGGTTACTCCACCGGCGATTACAACCCCTTCACGGGGCTCTACGAAGTCAGCCTTGGCGATGCCCACGCCTGGGTTGAGATCTACCTGGAGGGCATAGGCTGGGTGACGCGCGAGCCGACCCCGGGCTTCACCATGCCGCAACCCAGCCAGGGCTCGGGCGCCCTCTGGGTTTTCCGGGACTTCTTCTCCTGGATAGGCCGCAACCTGTCAGCGCTCCTGCCCGCCCCGCTGCGTTCGGCTTTTAAAACCGGCTTTGCGGCTGTGGCCTCCGCGGTGACGGCTCTCGCGGATGGCTTCCTCTACTCTCTTGGCGAGGCCCCCTGGATGCTGTTCTTGCTGGCCCTGGTATTGTTGATCATCCCCCTCTTCTGGCTGGCCCGCAGGCTGCAGCGCGCCAAAGGGCCACCTGCGGCCGCCTTGGACGGGCCCCTGCTGGCCATGCACGATTTCCTGGGCGCCCTGGACTCCCTCGGCATAAGGCGAGGGGCCAGCCAGACAGCCGGAGAGTTCATGGGGGGGCTTTCCGCCATGGTGCCGGGACTCGACCTCTCCGGTGAACTGCAGCTCTTCGAGAGGGCCCGTTACGGGAAGTCGTCCCTGGACGAAAATGATGCCCGTCGCCTGAGGCTTGGCCTGGCCGCAGCCCTGGAACAGATAGAGAAATGCTTCAAGCCTCGCCTCCGCAGGCGACGCTCCCGCGCATCGCATACCGGCGCCTGACTGCTCCGAGCGGCAAAGCGGAAGGCTGGCTCTCCCGGGCCAGTACCAAGATCATCCACGGCTCGCCGGGTCCCGCCATCCCCGGGGTACTTATCGCGGGACGTCTTCCTCCAGGTCAAGTTCCATTTCCTGGCTTAGAGCCCTGGGTGCATACAGGGGGCGCTTGAAGAGGTTGCGCATGTCCGTCCAGGGTGAATCGCCGTTACCCGACCTCACCACCACTTCGCGGAAGCTGTTCACCTTGGCGTCCAGGTTGTCCACGTGGTGCAGGACGATTGCCTCCAGCGTCTTAGGGCGTTTAGGCGAGCCCCACTCCAACTCCCCGTGATGGCTGAGAACGGCGTGGCGCAGACGCAGCGCCAGGTCCTCGGGGAACGCGGGGAGAGTGGCGATGCGTTCCCGGACCATCTCGTCCGAGAGGAGCAGGTGGCCCAGGAACCTGCCCGCGTCGCTGAAGTCTATCGCTCGCTCGTACTCCAATTCCTGGATCTTGCCGATGTCGTGCAGGGCGGCAGCCGTGATCAGCAGGTCGCGGTCGATATCCGGGTAAAGGTCGCAGATCATGCGGCAGATACGTACGGTCGTCGCGGTGTGCTCCAGCAATCCCCCCAGGTATGGATGGTGGTAATTCTTTGCGGCGGGGGCGGTGGTGAAACCGCGCATGAATTCCGGGTCGTCCAGAAATGCGAGGAGCAGGCTCTTGAGGTGCAGGTTGCGCACCTCCTCCAGGGCCTGGCGGAGTTCACCCTCCAGCTCCGCGCGATCGGTACCGACTACGCGCAGGAAATCTGCGGTGTCCACCTCCTCATCCCGGCAGCGCCGCAGGGAGCTTACGACCACCTGGAGCTGGTCGCGGTACTTCTCCGCCCGGCCACTCACCGCCACGTAGTCACGTTCCGAGAAAGCGTCCTTGTAGCGGCTCACGCCGTCCCAGAGGCGGGCATCCACTTTGCCGCTCTTGTCTGCCAGCTCCAGGGCAAGGTATGGCGCGCCGGCCTTGGTCTTGCGCAATTCCTTGCGGGAAACGATAAAGGCGCTCTTCACTTCAACGCCGGGCTCCAGGTCTTTGATCAGCTGCTTGGGCAAACCTACCTCCCAGGTTCCTTCCCCCGTTATATCTTCTTTCCTCTCCCCGCTTTCTCCTTGAGGATGAAGGCGGCGTGCGCTACCCGAGGATGCAGAGTGGACGGCGGAAAACCGCCTCGACCGCACGGTCTCTCGTCCATGTAAGATTCGCTTCTCACCCTCTTCTACATACTACCCGCAGGCTATGACATAGCGGCCAGAAGTGCCGGTCAAATGCGGTGCCGTGCCTTTCATTGCGAGCGCCACCGGGGACGCCGGGGGCCGGGTGGCGGCATACCGGCTGATTGACACGGCCCTGCAGTACTGGATATTTTTATACATGGAGCCTTTGGCCATAAAGACGAGGGGTGAAAAGGATTTTCCATGGGCCTGCACGAGAGGCCTTGAGAACCAGTCTGCAGTTGGCGGGTGAGTTGCGCTTGAAAATAGTCTTTCTGGTCAGGCATGCCAAATCGAGTTGGAAAGATACGTCTCTGCCCGACAGGGACCGGCCGCTCAAGAAACGCGGCGTTAATGACTTGTGGCTGCTGAAACCGGTTCTGACCGGGAAGGATTGCAAGCCCGAACACATATTCAGCAGTGATGCCGTAAGGGCAGCCGAAACCGCGAAAACGCTGGCCGGGTTCTACGGCTTGAAGAAAAAGAACGTCACGCTTTCGGATGAATTGTATGGCTCATCTCCAGGCGAGATCCTCGCTTTTATCAGGGATAGAGAGGATATACTCCACCGCATCATGATAGTGGGGCACAATCCCGGGTTGTCCGAAACAGCCAACCTCCTCGGTGCAAGACCCCTTGAGGCTGCCATGCCCACATCGGCGGTTGCCTGTTTCAGCTTCGACGTAGAGCGCTGGCGGCAGCTCCGGGAGAACGGCGGGCTTGTGGAATTCTATATATATCCGCGCGAGTATAAACGGGAGGCGCCGAGATCAACAGGTACGTGAACCGGGAATTGAGCTGGCTTTCCTTCAACGAGAGGGTCCTGCAGGAAGCGGAGGATGTCAAGGTTCCGCTTCTCGACAGGTTGCAGTTCCTGGGTATTTTCTCATCCAACCTCGATGAGTTCTTCAGCGTAAGGGTCGGAACGCTGAAACGCCTCATCGCTTCAGGCCAGAAACCCGCGACTTTTCTTGGGGGTACGCCGAAAACGGTGCTGGAGCAGGTTCTCTCCAGGGCCAAAGCCCTGCGCGGCAGATTCGAGATAGACCTTGCCACCGTGTTGAAGGAACTGGAAAAGAAGAACGTCATCATGGTGGACGAAAGGGGCCTGAGCCCCCAGCAGGAAGAATATCTGAGAGATTACTTCGCCGCAGAGGTCCGCCCCAGGCTCATCCCGATCATGCTCGACAATATCGACGATTTCCCCTATCTGTATAATCTCGTCATATATCTGGCCATCGTAATCAAGATGAAGGGCTCGCCCTCCAAGTACAAGTATGCATTGATAGAAGTCCCCGCGGACGTATTACCCAGATTCAGCAGATTACCCGGCGGCGACGGAAAAGCCTACATCATCATGCTTGACGATATCATCCGCTACGGCCTCAAGGATATCTTCTGCATGTTCGACTACGATGACCTGTCTGCATATACCATAAAGATGACGCGCGACTCGGAGCTGGACATCGAATCAGACATCACGACAAGCCTCTTCGAGCAGATTTCACGCTCGGTAAAGAACCGCAAGTACGGGGACCCCGTTCGTTTCGTATACGACAGGGAGATTCCCGAAGATTTTCTTCGCTACATCGCCGAGAAGAACCGCCTTTCGCACGAGATAATGATCTCCGGCGGCAAATATCATAATGCCCGGGACATGGCCACATTTCCCGACCTGGGCAAGCGCTTCCACGGGCTGAGATACGAGCATCCCGAACCACTGGAACACGCGGTCCTGAGAAATTACACAAGCGTGTTGCAGGCCGTCTCCGAGCAGGATGTCCTGCTCCATTTTCCCTATCAGTCCTTCCATTACATCATCGACCTGTTGCGCGAAGCGGCGATAGACAAGGATGTTGTGTCCATAAAGATGACCCTGTATCGGGTTGCGGACGATTCGCAGGTCGTGAACGCCCTTATCAACGCGATGCGAAACGGCAAGAAAGTCACTGTAGTCGTGGAGCTCCAGGCCCGTTTCGACGAAGAAGCGAACATCTATTGGACGGAAAGGCTGGCCGAAGAGGGAGCCAACATCATCCCCGATATACCCGGCGTAAAAGTCCACTGCAAGCTCCTTCTCATAACGCGCAAAGGCAAGAGGGACATGCAGCGCTATGCGGGCATCAGTACGGGTAACTTCAACGAATCCACCGCCGGGATATACGCCGACCACACCCTGCTTACAGGCGATCCCAGAATCACCCACGAAGTGGGCAACCTGTTCGAGTTCCTGGAAAACAGCTTCAAATCCTTCTCCTATCGTCACCTCCTCGTTTCTCCCTTTTCCCTGACCAAGAAACTGTCCAGATATATAAAGAACGAGATCAAGAACGCCCAGGATGGCAAGGACGCTTATATCTACGCCAAACTCAACAGCTTCTCACACAAGAAGACGATCAACAGGCTTTATCGAGCCAGCAAGAGCGGGGTCAAGATCAAGCTGGTCAATCGCGGCATATGCTGTCTCGTGCCCGGTGTAGAGAATCTGAGCGAAAATATCGAGGTGATCAGCATCGTCGACAAGTACCTCGAGCACTCGCGCATCTATATCTTCTGCAACGACAACGACCCCCTGGTCTTTATATCTTCCGCGGACTGGATGACGAGGAATTTTGAACGTCGTATCGAGGTCGGGGTTCCGATTTATGACGATGGCATCAAGGGGGAGCTGATAGACTATATAACCATCCAGCTCAGCGACAACGTTAAGGCAAGGGTCATCAACGCAGACCAGGACAATTGCGAGAGGAACGTTGCGGGGAGAAAAACACTTAGGTCCCAGGACGCGATATATGGATATCTCGAGGAGAAACTGCGAAGCGGAAACGGCTAAGGGGAGGGCATGTCAATACTCTGCTTCCGAACGGAAGACGTAAACTCCGGGGGTTTTATGCTCCGGGTTGAGGAGAGGTTCGAGGTCGAGAGCGAATCCCCGCATGAATCATTTATCACGCCATACGATACCTTTGACTGGAGGATGTACGGGAACGGGTATTTCGCGTATGCAACGCCAACCTCGTTCAATATCCAGGAATCTCTCGCGCCTTCTCCTTTCCTCGAACGGGAAATGAGGAGCGTGCCAAGATTCTGGTGGGAGTTCAAGGACGACCGCCTGCGAGCCTTGCTGAAAAACATCACCGGCATCAGGGCTCTTCTTCCGCTGCCCGGGCTCGAGATCCACGAACAGAAGCATCGGGTGAGAAACGAGGACGGGAAAATAGTGGGCCGCCTTTCGATTCTGACCCATGCGGCAAGCGAAGACGGGGCGCGTTGTTACCTGCTGATAGAGCCTCTCAGGGGTTATGCGGAAGAGCGGGATTCCCTCAGCGCCATGGCCAGGAAATCCGGAATGAAGAGACTGCCGTGCCCGCTACTGGAAGATCTTCTTCTCGTGCATGACATCCATCCCGGGGATTACAGCTCGAAGCTGGACATCGGGTTGCGTAGGACCCAGACCATCACCGAAGCCGCGCTTGCCATTCACGGGCAGCTGTTGTCCACGATGAGGTCGAATATCCCCGGGATAATCCAGGATTATGATACCGAGTTCCTCCATGATTTCCGCGTGGCCACCCGGAGGACCAGGGCTTGCCTCTCCCAGATAAAGGAGGCGTTCCCCCCCGCGATTGCGGCTGAGTATAACGCCGGTTTCAAAAAGATCGCCCAGAGGTGCAATGTGCTGCGGGACCTGGACGTGTACCTTCTTGAAAAGCAACGCTACTACGACCTGCTGCCGCAGCACCTCCACCAGGGACTTGACCAGTATTTCGCGCACATAAAGCGCAGAAGAAAAGCTCAACACAAGAGCTTTGCGGATTTTCTCCAGACCAAGACCTTTGCCTCTACCCTCGAGAATTGGGGGGCTTTCCTCGAGAGCCCGCAAACTCCCGCCGGCAGCCCCCCGGCAATCGAGGTTGCCAGGTCGCGCATTCGCGATCGTTTCAGGAAAATTATCAAGAAGGGCAGGAAGATCTCAACTGCTTCCCCCGATAAGGACCTGCATAGCCTGCGCATAGACTGCAAGAGGCTGCGCTACTTGCTCGAGTTCTTCGCGTCGCTATTCCCGGCGAAAAAGATGGACAGGCTCATCAAGCACATGAAAGGCCTCCAGGATAATCTCGGCGAGTTCAACGACCTTGCTGTACAGCAGGGCAATCTCAGCGTGTATCTGGCACGTTCCGGGCACAACGCGCCTCAGCACCAGCTCAGGTCTGCGGCGATCGGTGGCCTTCTGGCCGTTCTCAGCAACAGACAGAATGAAGTGAGGGAGGAATTCTTCCATAGCTTCGCGGAGTTCGACTCAAAGCAGGTACATACGTTATGCAAAGAACTTTTCGGGGAAGGTTAGCGTGCGCATACTCTCTTTTTACAGCATAAAGGGCGGCGTGGGAAAAACCACCGCAGCGGTTAACCTTGCCTACCTTAACGCCAGGGAGGGAAGAAGAACGCTCCTCTGCGACCTGGACCCGCAGGCATCCGCATCCTTCTATTTCCGCATCAAACCGATGAGCGGGCAGAATTCGAAGATGCTGGTTTCCGCGCAGAGGAAAGCGTCGGAGTTCGTGCGGGCAACCGATTACGAAAACCTCGATCTTCTCCCATCGGACATCTCTTTTCGAAAACTGGATATACAGATCGACAAGGCCAGGAAGCCGAAAAGCCAACTCAAACACACCTTCCGTCAATTCGATGGCGAGTACGATACGCTCTTCATCGACTGCCCCCCGAACATCACCCTTCTTTCGGAAAACATCTTTCGCGTATCCGACATAATGCTGGTTCCCGTTATTCCCACCACGCTTTCCAGGCGAACCTACGAGCAGCTTTGCGATTTCCTGTTAAAGCAGGAAATCGATGTTGAGCGAGTGATCCCCTTCTTCTCGATGGTCGACAGGAGAAAGAATATGCACAAGCAGATGATGGAAGATCTGCGCGGTGCCCATCCCGGTTTTCTGGAACACTATATACCCTATCGTTCCGACATCGAAAAAATGGGAACCTTCCGAGCCCCTCTCCCCGCGGTCTACCCGGAAAGCAGAAGCGCCCGGGAGATGGTGTCGTTATGGCGGGAGGTCCTTGAAAGGGCGTCGGTATAGAATGGAGATAGAAAGGAAATTCCTTCTGCAGGAGCCGCCCGAGAAGCTGTACGCATATCCCGCCACGACCATAGAGCAGGGGTATATAATCGTCACCGAGAGCGAGGAGCTGCGCATCAGAAGGCGGGGTCTGTCGTACACGCTGACGTTCAAGAAGGGCTCGGGGACGACGAGAGACGAGATCGAGGTAGAGATAACAAGAGAACAATACGAGGAGTTCAGGCTGCACGTTATCGGCGTGCCGATCCACAAGAAAAGGATCGACTTCCCCTATGGCGATCATACGATGGAAATAGATATCTACAAGGACGCCCTGGAGGGACTGGCCGTCGCCGAAGTCGAGTTCCCTTCGCGGGAGAGCATGCAGGATTTCTCCCCTCCCGACTGGCTGGGGGAGGACGTCTCTTGCGACGCCGGGTTCAAGAACAAGAACCTGGCGCTGCAGGGCCTTCCCGCTTCACTTCTGCGCAAATGGAAGGATGCGTCTCGGCCGCCCTGGCACTTCGAGCAGTCCGGGGCCGTCCCCTTCCGCAAGAAAGATGCGGGCTGCGAGGTTCTGCTCGTTACCACCCGGAAAGCGGGCAGGTGGATAATCCCGAAGGGTATCGTCGAGCCGGATCTCTCACCAGCGGACTCGGCGGTCAAAGAGGCGCTCGAGGAAGCAGGCGTTTCGGGTATCGTGATGCATGAGATCCAGTCGTCGTATTACTACGACAAGTGGAATGGGAGATGCGCCGTCACGCTGTTCCCGCTCCAGGTGACCGAAGAGCACGAACACTGGAGGGAAGAGGGAGTGCGCGAGCGGCGGTGGGTTGCGCAAGAACACCTGGGCGATTACGTGGAGAGCGCGGGATTGAAAGAGGCTGTCCTGCAGGTGCTGGATCGGCTGTACTGCAGCGGGAAATGATCGGGTCACGGAAGCCGAAGCAAAAAGCCCTCGCGAGAGGGCTTTTGCGAAGGGTGGTGGGCCTAACTGGATTTGAACCAGTGACCTCACGCTTATCAGGCGTGCGCTCTAACCGACTGAGCTATAGGCCCTCGTAGAAAAAGATTATAGACCCTTACGGCGCCCCGGACAAGAAACGGCATTGCGCGGAAGAGATATGCGGGTTTTACACATTTTCAACAATATCTTGTGCATATCTTCCGTTGTGTACACAATATATTGTACTTGCATCTATCCCGCGGGCTCCAGCCCCTCGGGCAGCTGAAAGTTGGCGGCCGAGACCTGCCCTACTCGCCTGTACTCCCAGCTTATCTCCTTCAGGGGATCGCCCTGCGATTCAGCCACCCAGGCGCTGGGGAGATAATCGGGCCCCTCCAGGAAAGCCCGTATGGATCTCCCGTCCGCCGTATCCATGCGGAATTCTTGCCCGTTCCAGAACTGCTCCAGCTCGAAATAAGGCTTCATCACCATTTCGGGCATGAACCCCGCCTTTAGGATCGCCTCATCGTAGCTTATGGGCTCGTACGTCCTCGTCGCCAGGCTTATCAGCCAGCCCTCCTCCGTGTCCCGGTTATAGATAACCATGCGGGAGCCGTCTTCTGGGATGATGCGGAAGGAACCCCCGTCGTAGATGCCTACCCCCCTAGTCCTTCCATCCTCAGTCCCCTTTACCTGGTAGCTGCCCTCGAGGGTTGCCTGCATAGACTGCTCGCGAGGGGAGGACACCCCCTCCCCTCCACCGCAGCCCGCCGCAAGCGTTTCGGCCGCCAGCAGCAGGAGCAACAGGGCCGCAATCGTTCTTCTCATGCCGTCAGCCTTTCATCACCGCAAGGGGCCGCATGCGCGCCACTTTCCGTGAGAGCCCAGCCCCCTCGCAGATCTCCACTACCTCCTGTACATCCTTGTACGCCTCGGGGGCCTCCTCAGCAAAGCCGGCGAGGTGCCCGGAGCGCACCATTATCCCCCGGCTTTCCAGCCTCTCTCTGAGCTCTTCGCCGCGCACCAGCTTCTTTGCCGCCTTGCGGCTCATGGCCCGGCCCGCCCCGTGGCAGGTGGAGCCGAAACTCTTGCGCAGCGCCTCCTCCGTGCCCACCAGGACGAACGAGTAGCTGCCCATATCGCCCGGGATGATCACCGGCTGCCCGGTCTGCGCGAACCTCTCCGCAACCTCCGGGCGGCTGCCCGGAAAGGCGCGTGTCGCTCCCTTGCGATGCACCATCAATGATGCCGGCTTTCCGTCGACCTCGTGCACTTCCGCCTTGGCCAGGTTGTGTGAAACATCGTAGAGCAACTCCATCCCCAGCTTCCTTGCCCCCGTCCCGAACACCCTCTCGAAACACTCGCGCACCCAATGCGTGATTGCCTCGCGGTTGCACATGGCGAAGTTCGCGGCGCAGGCCATGGCCGCCAGGTAATCCCGCCCTTCTCTCGACTGCACCGGGGCACAGACCAGCTGCCGGTCCGGAAGCCGGTATCCGTAACGCGGAAGGGCCGCCCCCATTACCTCGATATAATCCGTACATACCTGGTGTCCCAGGCCACGCGATCCGGAATGCACCATCACTACAACCTGGCCCTCGAAGATGCCCAGCTTCTCCGCCAGGGGACCCGCCTCGTCCACTACCTGTATTTCCAGGAAATGATTACCAGACCCAAGGGTTCCAACCTGCTCACGCCCGCGCGCGACAGCCTTGTCGCTGACCTTGCCGGGGTCGGCCCCCGCATAGCAGCCGTTTTCCTCCATGGCTTCGAGGTCCTCCTCCCAGCCGATGCCGCTGGCGACCAGCGCCGCGGCGCCGCGGGACATCATGCGCTCCACCTCCCTGCGCTCCAAGCGCAGCCGCCCCTTCGTCCCCAACCCCTTGGGCACACTCACGTTGAGGAGATCGATGGTTTCACGCAGCCTGCCTGCCGCTTCGGTGTGGGTCAGGGACGTTTTTATCAGGCGGACGCCGCAGGATATATCGTAGCCGACGCCCCCCGGCGAGATCACGCCGTCCGCGGCACCGGTGGCCGCAACACCGCCTATGGGGAAGCCGTATCCCCAGTGTATGTCGGGCATGGCCAGGGAGGCTTTGACGATCCCCGGCAGGCAGGCCACGTTTATGACCTGCTGCAGGGCGTTGTCCCTGTCGGCTTTCTCCAGGAGCGCGCGGTCCCCAAAAACGACGCCGGGGACGAGCATGCCCTCCTGCGCGTCCGGGGGTATTTCCCAGGTGAAGTCATCCACTTTTTTTATACTGCCGAGAAGACTCATTGGGTATCGGCTCCTGCGGGCGTGTCGCGCGCTTTTCACACGTCGAAGATGACCTGGGCCGTCCAGCGGCCCTTCTCCTCCCTTAATTCTAGCATGTGATAGGTGGGCGCCTTTATCTCCGCGCCGGTCACGTGCCTTTCGGGATCGAGCGCCTCCCCTGTTCCCCATGCCCTGACCGAGGTGTCGCTGATCTCGCTCACCTCGAAGGAGCGGAAAGCCCACCCCTCCGCCTCCACCCGGTAGAGGATCTCCGAGAGCCATGATACCAGCAGGGACTCGCGCTCCCTGCCTTGCGCCGCCAGCCTTACGCGCCGCTCCGGCCTGATCTTCTCGAGGTCGAGCATGAGGGACATCATGCCCCGGGCGCAGTTCTCGAAAGCCTCGGACATGCTGGAGCCGCAGGCCCGGATGCCCACGTCTGAGGCGTGCTCTACTACCTCGAATCCCGTCAGCCTTCCTCCCCCTGAGTCTCCGGCTCAGACTCGAGCTCGGCCTCCGGCTCGTGGAGACCCTCCTGGAAGGCCAGCTGTGCGATGGACGCCACGCCGTCCTCCTCGTCCAGCTTCATGATTCTTACGCCCTGGGTCGCGCGGCCCATGCGCGAGATGTCGTCGATGGCCATGCGAATGACCACTCCCTCGACGGACACCGCCATCAACTCCTGGTTCTCCTTGACCACGCGCGCCCCCACCAGCAGGCCCTTGCCGCCGGTGAAGGAAATAGTCTTCACGCCCTTTCCGCCGCGGCGATGCTTGGGGTACTTGGAGACGGCCGTCCTCTTTCCGTACCCCAACTCGGTGATGACGAACAGGTCGGCGTCTTCGGTCGCTATTCCCATGGCGATTACATCGTCTTCCGCGCTCAGGGTCATGCCCTTGACGCCGCGGGTATCGCGGCCCATGGGGCGGCAGTCGGACTCGGCAAAACGGATGGCTTGCCCCCCGCGTGACACCATCACGAGGTCGTTGGCGCCGCTCGTCAGCCTGGTATCTATGACCTCGTCTCCCTCCGCCAGGCTGATGGCGATCAGCCCGTCCTTGCGCGGCGAGTCGTAGTTCTTGAAGGAGGTCTTTTTGATCATCCCCCGCCGCGTCGCCATGACCAGGAAGGCATCCTCGGGATATTCCTTGGTGGCTATGACCGAACATATCTTTTCCCCGGAGGTCAGCGGCAGCAGGTTTACCAGGGCCTGGCCCCTGGCCGCCCGCGAGCCCTCGGGCAGCTCGTATACCTTCAAGCGATAAGCCTTCCCCCGGTTGGAGAAAAAGTGTATGTAGTGGTGCGTTGACGCGACGAAGAGGTGCTCTACGAAGTCGCCTTCCTTGAGGTTCATGCCCATCACCCCACGCCCCCCCCTCCTCTGGGTGCGGTAGGTCGTTATGGGCAGTCTCTTGACGTAACCGGAATGGGTGATGGTCACCACCACCTCTTCTTCGGCGATGAGGTCTTCGATCTCCAGGTCTTCGTAATCGGGGACTATCTCGGTCCTGCGGGGATCGGTGAAACGTTTCTTGATAGCCAGAAGTTCCTCGACGATGATGGCCTTGAGCTTGGCTTCATCCGCGAGGATCTCCTTCAGCCGCGCGATCTCCTTCTTCAGCTCCTTGTGCTCCGTCTTGACCTTCTCCTGCTCCAGGCCGGTCAGCCTCTGCAGCCTCATGTCCAGGATGGCCTGGGCCTGCTCCTGGCTCAGCTTGAACTGCTTCATCAATCCTTTCCTGGCATCATCGACCGTCCGCGATTTCTTGATGAGAGCGATGACTTCGTCCAGGTGAGCCAGCGCGACGAGCAGGCCTTCCAGTATGTGGGCCCTTTTTTCGGCTTTTTCCAGGTCGAACTTCGTGCGCCTGGTCACCACCTCCACCTGGTACTCTACATATCCGGTCAGGGCGTCCTTGAGGCTAAGGGTGCGCGGCACGCCTCCCACCAGCGCGATCATGATGATCCCGAAGGAGTCCTGCAGTTGGGTGTGCTTATACAGCTGGTTCAGTACCACCTGGGGAGCGCTGTCTTTGCGTAGCTCCACCACCAGGCGCATGCCCGCCCGGTCGCTTTCGTCGCGCAGGTCGGACACCCCGACGAGTTTCTTGTCGCGTACCAGCTCGGCGATCCTCTCCGTCAGGCGCGACTTGTTCACTTGATAGGGGATCTCGGTAATGACTATGCTGGAGCGGCCCGCCTTGTTCTGTTCGATGTGGGCTCTCCCCCTCACCCGGATGACGCCGCGGCCGCTCTCGTAGGCCTCCCTGATACCCTCGAGCCCCATGACCATGCCCCCGGTGGGAAAGTCCGGGCCTTTTACGTGCTTCATCAGCTCCCTGGTCTCACTATCTGGCTTCTTGATCAAGACGACCGCCGCGTCTATCACCTCTCCCAGGTTGTGGGGTGGAATGTTGGTGGACATGCCTACGGCTATTCCCGACGAACCGTTGGCCAGCAGGTTGGGGAAACGGGCCGGCAGTACCGATGGTTCCTGCAGGGACTCGTCGTAGTTGGGCACGAAGTCAACCGTCGCCTTGTCGATGTCTCTCAGCACCTCCATGCTGATGGGAGAGAGGCGGGCTTCCGTATAGCGCATGGCCGCCGGGCTGTCTCCATCGACGGAGCCGAAGTTGCCGTGGCCGTCCACCAGCTCGTAACGGGAGGAGAAGTCCTGGGCCATCCTCGCCAGGGTATCGTAGATGGCGGCATCGCCATGGGGGTGGTATTTCCCCATTACGTCCCCCACAACCCTTGCCGACTTACGGTGGGGACGGTTGGGCGCGAGGTTCTGCTCGTACATCCCGTAGAGTATTCTGCGGTGGACCGGCTTGAGGCCGTCTCTGACATCGGGGAGGGCCCGCCCCACGATTACGCTCATGGCGTAATCCATATATGAGCGCTGCATCTCCTCGTCTATCTCGATGGGTTTTATCTTCCCGCTCAGGGCTTGTACCATTTTCTTCCTCCTGATGCGTATCCGCGAGCCCGGATTATATGTCCAGGAAGCGGACGTTCTTGGCGTGTTTCTGTATGAACCGGCGCCTGGCTTCGACGTCGTCCCCCATCAGCGTGTTGAAGATCTCGTCGGCCACTATGGCGTCCTCCAGGTTAACCTGCATGAGGATGCGCTGTTCGGGATTCATGGTCGTATCCCAGAGTTGCTCGGCGTTCATCTCGCCCAGTCCTTTGTAGCGCTGGATGTCGTACTTCTTCCCGTCAAACCTGTTGGTCAGTTCCTCCATCTCGGTGTCGTTGTACGCGTAGTATTCCTTTTTTTCACAGGTTATGCGGTACAGCGGCGGCTGCGCTATGTATACGTATCCGGCCTCGATCATCTCCCTCATGTAGCGGAAGAAGAAGGTGAGGATGAGGGTTCTTATGTGGGCACCATCCACATCGGCATCGGTCATGATTATCGCCTTGTGGTACCGTGCCTTGGCGATATCGAATTCCTCCCCTATCCCCGTGCCCGAGGCGGAGATGATCGCCTGTATTTCCGTGTTGGTAAGGATTTTATGCAGCCTCGCCTTCTCAACGTTGAGGATCTTTCCCTTCAGGGGGAGGATCGCCTGGAAGCGCCTGTCCCTGGCCTGCTTGGCGGATCCTCCCGCGGAGTCCCCCTCCACCAGGTATATCTCGCACATGGACGGGTCCCTCATGGTACAGTCGGCGAGCTTGCCCGGGAGCGACGTGCTCTCCAGGAGACCTTTGCGGCGCGTCAGTTCGCGGGCGTTCCTGGCCGCCATCCTGGCCTTGGAGGCCCCGATGACCTTGTTCATGATGGTCTTTGCTTCGCCCGGGTTCTCCTCGAGCCACTCCGACAGCTTGGCGTTCACGGTGGTTTCTACGAATCCCCTTATCTCCGTATTCCCGAGCTTGGTCTTGGTCTGCCCTTCGAACTGGGGTTCCTTCAGCTTGACGTTGATGATCGCGGCCAGGCCTTCGCGCACATCCTCTCCAATGAGGTTGTCCTCCTTCTCCTTTAGAAATCCCTTCTTGCGTGCATAATCGTTGATCACCCTGGTCAGGGCGGCCTTAAAGCCCGCGAGATGCGTCCCGCCCTCGTGGGTGTTTATGTTGTTGGCAAAGGTATATATGCTCTCCACGTAGCCCTTGTTGTACTGCATGGATATCTCGACTTGTGCTTTCTCCTGCTCCGCGCTCATGAAGATCGTCTTGCCGTGCAGGGGGTCCTTGGTCGCGTTGATGTGTGAGATGAAGTCGATTATGCCGCCGTCGTAGCGGAATGCAACCTCTTCCGGCGGGTCCCTGCGTTCGTCCTTTATCTCTATCCTCAATCCGCGGTTGAGGAAGGCCATCTCCCTCATCCGCTGGGCTATGACGTCAAAGTCGAATTCAGTACTCTCGAAAATTTCCGGGTCGGGCGAGAAGCTGATGATGGTGCCGGTTCTGTCTGTTTCGCCGACAACCTCGAGCTTGGTGACCGGGGCTCCTTTCTCATATCTCTGCTGGTATACCTTGCCGTCTCTGCCCACCTCTAGGATGAGCCAGCCCGATAGAGCGTTCACCACCGATACGCCCACACCATGCAGTCCGCCGGATACCTTGTATACCTTGCTGCCGAATTTTCCCCCGGCATGCAGCGTGGTAAGGACCACCTCGGCTGCTGACTTCTTCTGTTTTTTCATGATGCCGACGGGGATACCCCTTCCGTCGTCCACCACGGTAACCGAGTTATCCTCGTGGAGGGTTATCCATATGTTCCTGCAATATCCCGCCAGGCACTCATCTATGCTGTTGTCCACAACCTCGTATACCAGGTGGTGCAGTCCCCTGGGTCCGGTTGTCCCGATGTACATGCTGGGCCGCTTCTTTACCGCCTCCAGGCCCTCGAGTACAGATATCGAGCTCTCGTCGTAGACTTCCGCCTTCCTGGTTGCTGCTGCCATCAATCCTCCGTCTCACTCTTCTTTCATGCGCTTTCCCGCTTCTCCAATAATCAAATTATATCATCCGGAGGGTACTTGGTTCGCCTCTTTTTAACGCCTTTTTCGCCGCTCTTTGCCACCTTGTTCGCGTCGTTTCTAAGCCTTCACTGAAGGTTTATTTTTCTGATGATTATCTCGCTTATTTCCAGGCCGGTTTTAGCTCTTATGCCGGCCTTGACCTCCTCTATGCGGTAGTGAAGCTCCTGTGCCCACGCGTGTGAATTTACACCCACGTACAGTCTGTCCCCCTCGATCCGGTACGGCCTACTTTCCCGGGCCGCCCTCTCTCCCACCAGCCCCTCCCAGGCCTCTCTGATGCGCAGTAACCTGCCCAGGCCCTCTATCCCCTCCTGTTCCAGAAGCTCCCGCATAGCCCCGCGTATGCTCACCACGTCCCCCTCTTCCTTCACCCTCCCCCCTCTCCATCGAGCCATATCCTGTGCGTTCCCGCGAGTTCATCGCTGTCGTCGGTGGTGGTCAATATCGCCTGCTCCCACTCGTCCAGCTCGTCCAACACCGTCCTGCGATTCTCCTCGTCCAGCTCCGAAAGACAGTCGTCCATCAAAAGCAGCATCCTCCTGCCCGTGCCCCCTTCCATCTGTCTGGCCTGCGCCAAGCGCCAGGCGATGGTTACCAGCTTCTGTTCTCCTTGCGAGCACTCTCTCCTCACGTTCTTGCCCGCAAGAAAAAGCAGCAGCTCGTCGCGGTGCGGTCCTATGAGGCTGACCCCTCTCCTCAGCTCCGCCTCCTCCATTTTTCTAATTCTCTCCATGGTCTTTTCCTCATCGCCCGTTTCGTCTCCCATGGAGGTATAATATTTTAGTTCTATTTCTCCCTTTCCCCATTTCTCTCCCAACCTGGTCATCTCCCGCTGCAACTCCTTCAGTGCCGCCCCTCGCTCCTCCACGATCGATTTGCCGTTCATATACAGCATGGGGTTCCAGAACCTCATGAACTCCCTTTCTTTCAGGCCCTTCCTTACCGCCCTTATGGCTTCATTTCGTTGTTTCAGCGTACGCTGATACTCCCTCAACACCTCTCGATAACTCCTCTTTGTTTCCGCGACCACCTCGTCCAGATATTTCCTTCTCAACTCCGGTCCACCCTTTACCATCCATATGTCATCCGGCTGAAATGAGACGGCGCCAATGTCCCGTATCTGTCTCTTTCCTTCTACCTCTCCTCCCCTTCTTATAACGTTCCTTATCCTGATCTCTCTTCCTTTGTAGATATTAGCCTCTATTACCGCCTCTTCTTCCCCATTTCTCACCATTTCCCGCACATCGCTCGTTCTCATCGATCTTCCCTGTATTAAATAAAAGAGGGCTTCGAGAAGATTTGTCTTCCCTCGCCCGTTACCGGCAATGACCGCGTTGATTCCCTGCTCGAATCTCAGTTGTCTATCCGTGTAATTTCTGTAGTTATGGAGCCTTATATGCTCAATCACGTCTCTTTTTCTTTTTCTCCTTATAACCGGATTGGCATGATAATATACATGAAGTCCTCTCCTTCTTTTTCCTTTATTATTCCCGGCTTCAAGGACTCCGTTATGCTGATCACCATCTTCTCTCCATCGATCGATATTATTCCTTCTTCGAGAAACCTGCTGTTGAAGGCTATTTCCATGTCCTCCCCTTCATATACCGCCACTATCTCTTCCCTTCCTTCTCCTACCTCCCTCGACTCGCTCTCCATCGTCAGTCCGGTACTGCCTATGTTGAGGCGCACCGTGCTGCTTATCAGAGACGCTCTTTTCAACGCCCCCAACATCTCTTCCCTCTCAACCTCCACGACCTTCTCCATACTCTCCGGTATGAATTGTCCATATTTTGGAAATTTTCCCTCAATCAACCTGATAATGTGACTCGATGCACCGACGTCGAATTTTACCTGTCCCCCGTTTTCGTCGCGATAAACGTTTATTCTCTCCGTTTTTCCCACTATCCTTGCCAGGTTTACCATGGCCGAAGCCGGGATTATATACTGACCCTTCTCTTGTGTTTTAAAGCCTTCTCTTATTCTGCGAATAGCCAGACGGTAGCTGTCCGTGCTTACCATATTCAGCTCTTCTTCCTCTATCTCCAACAACATTCCCAACAGTGTAGGCCTCTTCTCATCTTTCGACGCCGCACGCGATACTTTTTGAACGGCAGGTATGAAAATCTTCGTTTCTACATCTTCGAGTATGGGAATACCGACAGATGGCGCGTTCGGAAAATCCTCCGCCGGCATAGTAAATAGTTTGAAAACCGTCTTCTGCCCTCTCAACACCATCTCGTTCCCTATTAATTCAACGTCTACTTTCTCATCCTTTGCATCCCTCAAAAAATCCATAAGGACCTTCAAATTAACAACGCACACCCCTCCCCGCTCCACCTTCGCGGCGCAGCTCGTGATGGTATAGGACTCCAGGTCCGTTGCATGCAATATCAGCTCTTCCCCCACGCCCTCCAATTTGGTTCCCGACAGGATCGGCATCATACCTTTAGCGTTAGCGGAATACTGTACCGTCTGCACGGCATCTAACAGATCTTCTCTGAGGGCGCTGAATTTCATCGTCTCCATACCTCCTATTAACTCTTATTCTCTTAATATATAAAATTTAGGAATAGTCATAGTAAGGGTTGTGCATACTGTTGAAACTCGGTGTTTGTGGAGCAAGAGGGGCTTGAAGGCCTGTGTAAACCGCTGTGAAAAAAGTATATGAGAATGTTGATAAGAGGAAGTTTATCAACATTCTTGCCCTGACGACCCAGTTTGTGAACATAATAAACATAGTTTTTCACAGGCTTTGAACAGCCTCTCCTCATGCTATCCGTGTTTTATTTTGTTGGTCAGTTTTTGTACGGCGTTGTATATTTCTCTTTTCTCCTCCATCAGGGTTTTTATCTTCTCGACGGAATGGATGGTTGTGGAGTGGTGGCGACCACCGAAAGCATTGCTTATAGTGGGGAGGGATTGGTTGGTAAGCTCGCGACAGAGATACATACATATCTGGCGCGCGGTGACGAGCTGGCGGGAGCGGTTGGGACTGGTGAGCTGCTTGGTGGAAAGGGAAAAGTAGTCAGCGGTCACTTTCATGATATGGTCTATAGTGATGTCCTTCGATTCCTCTTCCGGAAGTATATCTCGCAGCACAACCTTCGCCATCTCCAGGGTGATGGTTTCCTTGGTCAGGCTGGAATAGGCGACGACCCTTATAAGAGCGCCCTCTAACTCCCTTATATTGGAGTCAAAGCGAGAAGCAATATAGTCTATGACCTCGTCAGGGACGTCTTTTTTGTCTAGGGCACACTTCTTTTTAAGAATGGCGATCCTGGTCTCCAGTTCGGGTGGTTGAACGTCTGTAATCAGGCCCCATTCGAAGCGCGAAACCAGGCGTTCCTGTATTCCACCGATCTCCTTGGGGGGGCAGTCGCTGCTCAAAATAATCTGTTTGTTGTTGTTGTGTAGGTCGTTGAAAGTGTGAAAGAATTCCTCCACCGTTCTTTCCTTGTTGGCCAGAAACTGTATGTCGTCTATGAGCAGCATGTCTATGGAACGATACCTCTTCTGAAACACCGGCACCCTGTTCGAGGTAAGGGAGTTGATAAAGTCG
The DNA here is from genome assembly GCA_003598015.1 of Actinomycetota bacterium. GTDB lineage: Bacteria > Actinomycetota > Geothermincolia > Geothermincolales > RBG-13-55-18 > SURF-21. The sequence continues at coordinate 73,848 of QZKE01000033.1, forward strand.
TTGAGAAACTGCTCCGAGGACCTGTAAATAACCTTGAAGTTCGGATATAGCTTCTTGGTGTAATGTCCAATGGAGTGGAGAAGGTGAGTTTTTCCCAGGCCGACACCACCGTAGATGTAAAGGGGATTATAAGACGTGGGGTTCTCCGATACCGAGAGCGCGGCGGCATGTGCAAAGCGGTTGCTGGCCCCGATAACGAAGGTATCGAAGGTGAAACGGGGGTTCAGGTCGCTGGAGGCGTCAGAACCATCCTCTTCCGCGAGGATATTTACATCCAGATAGACGGGATCACGAGACCCCTTTCTGCGGCGATCTTTCAGGACCACCTTCACCTGGTCGACCCCGGTAAAGACCTCAGATGCAACCTCTTGTAGAAGGTTAAGGTATCTCTTGTCAACCCACTCTTTCGTGAAGCTGTTGTTGGTGTAGACGATGAGCGTGGAGCCCTCAACTTTATCTGCATGAAGGTTTTTGAACCACATGGAAGAAGAGTCGGTGACGCGCTCCTGTATAATATCCTGGCACTTATCCCATAAAAGGCTCGTTTTCGACGACATTGGATCATCCCCCGGGGAAGGTCGCGGGCACGTCACAGCGCTATTCTATTACAGCGACAGAAGGCTCTGCAAGTAGGACCTTCCCAGCTCAGAAAGGAATCTTTTTCCAGAAGAATTGGAGTAAATAAGCCCCAAATCCTGGAGTTTTATAAGATCTCGATGGGCTGTGCTCACACCCGTGTTCAACTCGGAAGACACCTGCGACGGCCCTAGCGACTCGCCCTCGGAGAGCAGGAAGAGGATGTTGTTCTGGCGCTGGGTCAGGTGGAAGGCACCCGCCCCTCCGGCCCAACCTGGTGATGGCGGGGCTGCGGAGAAGGCGAGATGGGCATAGGTCCCCCTGCCGGGATCCGACTCCAGGCGTAATTCGCCACCCAAAGAGCGCAGATCTTCCCGGGCGAGAAAGAGGCCGATGCCGACCCCGCGTATATATGACCTATGCAACTCCCGGGCGGTAGAGTAGCCAAGGTCGAAAGCAAGGTCCAGGCGATGGATGCCAGGCCCGGTATCGGATATGAATAGGTTCTTGTGCTGGGGGTCGAGGACGACCGACACAGAGCAAGGAAGGGCATGTACCAGGTTGTCGACTATCTCTTGCAGGGCTACGAGGGGCGCAATGATGTCGCGGTCCAGCAGCGCTTGAACGATTAAGGCGGAAAGCTTGCTGGCATAGTCCGAAAAGGAGCCGCCCTCGACATCAACGACCACGAAGGAACCCTCCACGTCGGGCAGGGCAACCCGGGTATGTGGCGGAAGCAGCTCCTGTTCGTGTGGCAGTCTGGTCGCCGCGACACCCAAGGTTTTCACCACCTTCTGGCAAGCGAGGAAAACACCAAGAAAGAACGGAGGAAAGCAGCGGGAAGACGGAAAAGCGCTATCGTTTTGCACATGGGAGCCCCCGTTGCTTGACCTGCTGGAAGTACAAGAATCGTGGGAACGAAGCTCTTGCGAGCGAACCGGAGCAAGCCTCCCAGCTGCACAAACAGTGGGTTATGCACAGTTATTTCCACAGTTGTTGATAACCCCCTCCACGATTCGAGTACTGAAGATCTTCGGACAACTCGATATTATAGCAACGGTGCACGCGGCGGTTAAGGGGCATTTCCGGCATAGGGGAACGAGCGCGAGGAAAACGCGTAAAAGGCGAGCGTAGGGAAGGTTTGATGCGGATGGCCGCGGCGGAAGACAGCGGGTAGGCGGGAGGAGAAGGGCCTGGCGCCGATTCCCCGCCGGCAGGATCCCCCAGACCAGGTCAAATCCGCAGAAAAAGCCGGAAGCGGCCTCAAACAACCGATTAGCAGGAGCTTTCCTTGACACCCCATGGGGCCATGTATATAATTTTCATGTTTTTTCGAAAGAAAGAAGAGGGAAAAGATGAAAAGGACATATCAACCGAATACCAGAAAAAGGAAGAAGAACCACGGCTTCCGCAAGAGGATGAGCACAAGGTCCGGAAGGGCTATTATAAAGAGGAGGAGGCAAAAAGGCAGAAAGAGGTTGAGTGCCTGAAAGCCCAGTGGAATCCCTGAAGAAAAGCCGCGATTTCAAGCGGGTGATCGAGGGCGGCAACAGGGAAATTATGGAAACGGTCACCATCTACAGGCTCCCCAACCAGGCAGGAAAGACCCGTGCCGGCATATCGGTCAGCAAAAAAGCGGGTGGGAGCGTAAAGCGCAATCTCATCAGGAGAAGAATCAAGGAAGCCATCAGGAGAAACGCCCCACTTTTGCCTGCAGGAGAGGACATGGTATTCGTAGCGCGTCGCGCTATTGTAAGGGCGAGCTACGGTGACATAGAGAGGGATATCCGGAAGACAGGCGGGGGTAGGAGAAGTTGAAAACGGCGATGCGCAGGACTGTGCAGCATGCCATAAAGGCGGTGATCAGGGCGTATCAGATACTGATATCGAGCTGGCTGCCCCCCACATGCCGTTTCTATCCCAGCTGCTCGCAGTATATGCTCCAGGCAGTGGAAAGGTATGGGCCCGTGCGGGGGACCTGGATGGGATTGCGCAGGCTGGCGCGGTGCCACCCCTGGAACGATGGCGGGTATGACCCTCTACCGGAGGGATAGACTGACTATGAACATATTCGGAGATATCTGGAACGGGATAGTAGCTTTTCTAAATATCCTGCTGCAGGCCTTCTACAGCTTCACCGGCAACTACGGCGTGGCCATCATCCTCTTGACCGTGCTCGTGAAGCTGGTACTGCTCCCCCTCACCATCAAGCAGACGCGGTCCATGATCGCCATGCAGAAGATCCAGCCGGAGATAAAGAAGCTACAGGAGAAGCATAAGGACGACAAGGAAAAGCTTTCCCAGGAGATGATGAAGTTCTATAAAGAGAACAAGGTAAATCCCCTGGGCGGCTGCCTCCCCTTGATCCTGCAACTGCCGGTCTTCTTTGCCTTGTTCACGGTGCTCAGGAAGTACCTTCTCACCCCGCCAACGATTGTTTTGGGCAACACTTTCGCAGCCATAAAAGGGATACCCGGTTTCGCCGGACTTCCTGCAGCCTATGCGAACCTGCCCATCATCAAACAGGCGGGATTTCTGTGGATAGACAACCTGGCGGACTCAACGCGTATAGCGGACCCTTACTTTATCCTCATCGCACTGCTGGCCGTATCTACCTGGTATTCACAGAAACAGGTGATGACCGATCCCAGGCAGAGAAACATGATGATAATAATGCCTATAATCACGGCCTTCATAGGCTGGAGTCTGCCCGCGGGAGTAGTCCTCTACTGGCTGACGACCAACATACTCCAGATAGTCCAGCAGTATGCAATGGAATACTACGACAAAAAGCACCCTAAAGAAGTGCCGAAAGCAAAGGACGGCAAGAAAGCAACCGAGGAAAAAGCTCTCGCCAAGGGCAAGGGCGAAGCGGCGAAAACCGCACCGACCCAGACAAAAGGTAAAGCGCCGGCGAAGGGCAAGGCGCCGATCAAGGGGCAAGCCAGGCCCGGTGCAGATAAGGCGAAACAGGAAGGGGCCACCCAGAAGGGCAGGCAGCCAAGCAAGCAGAAAGCCGCACCACCCAAAGGAGGAAAGCCTGCCCAGCAAGCAAGAAAACCCAAGGGCCCCCCTCCACAGCAGAAAAAGCCCCAGAAAGGTTCTGGAGGCAAAGGCGGTGCGCGAAAGAGATAGCAGAAGGAGAAACCGCGATGGAAACGGTTGAGAGGACAGTGACTCCCAAGAGCGTTGTCGTGGACATCGTAAACCTCATGAACCTCAGAACGAGGGTGACAAGCTGGGAGGACGAAGAGGAGATCCATGTCGACGTATGGGGCGACGACCTGGGAATACTGATAGGCAGGGGTGGATCGACTCTGCAGGCATTGCAGGATATAGTGACGACGATCGTGCGCAGGAACATTCCCGAGGTGAGAAGGATAGTCGTAGATGTCGAGAGATATAGGGAGAGACGCAGGCAGAAGCTGCGGGAATATGCCGAGAGAATGGCAGACAAGGCCCTGTCAACGAGAAAACCCATAAAGCTCGAGCCCATGACGCCCCGCGAAAGGAAAATCGTGCACGATGCTTTGAAGGACTTCGCCGGAGTTGAAAGTAAAAGCGAGGGAGAGGACCCACAGAGAAGGATCGTCATCTCCCCGGCATAAGATCCACGAAACAGCATAGCGAGCCTGCGTTTCACGTGAAACGCAGGCTTTTTTAACGGGTACTGCGGGGATTGAGCCTAAAAGCGGCAGCTGAAAGCCATTTAGCGAGTCATGTGGGTGGGGAGACTGAACGGGAAGGGGTGTCCCCGCAGGCTCTGAAGCAAACCCGCACTAAAGACCCGAGCGAAAAAGACAGGACAAGCACGTTGTTCTACGGCGGTGCCGTGCGCTTCCACGCCGGAAGAAGCGCATCAGCTCTAGGGGTCCGAGGCTGCCCCTCTCTCCGGGAACAAATATAATGAGCGGGGCAAACGCGGCCGGGAACATGGATTATGTAGCATATAGTGGTAGATATAATCGCGAAAAGGATGACGGAAACAGCAAGTTCCGCAAAAAAACAGCATTTTTGCAGTACTCAAGGGAAGAAAAGCCGATTACAGGCCTTATTCCAGCGGCACCTCAACCAATCTTCTTGGAAGAACACGGATAAGACCGAGCGGAGGTGCCCGATTCGACACTTACCTGTTAATCGCTCAAGAAGGCGAGAAATGCAGGATCTCCACCAGGAACCTCAACCATTACTATAGGTATAGGGCTGCCATTAAAACGTGAATGGGTAAATACGGCAGGATGATACGAAAAGCCAAATGGCAATAAAGCTCCGTCATGCTGCGATTATGCAAAAAGATTGTGCATTAGTACCAGGAGAAAAGCACCTATAGGAATGGCGACACATTTTTGATCGTTTGGGAGGGCATTCGGGGCAATTCAGGAGAAAGGCATGGACGAATTCGTTGAAATGATGCAAAATAAAAAATGACGGAAAAGAAGGCGAGACATAGTTGTGGTCGAGAATCTGGCCTCATAAAACAGCGGACAAAGCAGAAATGATGAAAACGGACAAAAAAGACGGCATTAACGAAGCTGTTTCACGTGAAACAAGAAAGTAAAAAAAGAAAGTCAAGCGTTTAATATATGGCGATTGTAGAAAGGGAGAAGGCAGAGTTTGTAGATCGTTGGACTAGATGGTGAGAGATAGCGGGATCTTGCTGGCAATGTTTCACGTGAAACAGCATGGAAACGGTCATAATGCATTGCTTTGAAGATGTAGTATAAAAACAAAAAAAGGAAAGTCAGAAAATACAAAGAAACATGAACGTAGGGGAATGCAAGGGTGAGGAACGAAGAGAAAAAGAAGAAAATGATGCTGATAGAGAAAGAGGGCATTAGGACTGTTTTAAGAGAAGCTATAGGGCGGGCTGCAAGCAAAATGGGTTTGGATATCGATGAGGAAAAACTGGAATGTGTGATTGCATACGCTATTGAGCTGCAGAAATGGAACAAAGCGTATAACCTGGTAGGCAGGAAAACGGGAGTCGAGGGATTTGTCGATCTGTTTGTTGATGCAGTAACCCCGATGATGTTGCGAAATCTCTTTGATGAAGGAAAGGAGGTGCTGGATGTAGGGAGTGGCGCGGGACTTCCCGGAATACCATTATATCTTATTGCGGGACCGTTCGCCCTTACGCTGGTGGAATCTCAAAGAAAGAAAATAACGTTCCTAAGACACATATGCCGTACGCTTGATCTGCATGATGTGCGTGTTTATCCAGGAAGAATAGAAGATATGACTAGAGAAGAAGATCACCTTAACGCATATGAAATAGCTCTGGCACGCGCGGTTATGGACCCGCTCCGCTTGTTGAGGGTTGCTAGGCCCCTGCTTTGTGAGGCCGGCCAGATAGTCGCCTTCGTAGGAAAGGGCGATGCGGAAAGGATAAGAAGGTCTGCCTTGGACCTGGAAGTGGGGGGAGTGAAGCTCGAGGCGGTGCGGTCTACTCAACGCATCGTTGGAAAAGAGAATTACTTGGCGGTTTTTAGAAAAACAGGCCGCTGACTCTGCGGCAACAACCTGGCGGCTTGTGGGCCGCCAGGAGAGGCCAGTCGCGAGGTGAGGATCAATGGAAGTTGAAGAGATGGGCGCCGCTGAAGAGAAGCAGGAGAAGAGCGAGGTTGTGGATCTGGGAGAGGCGGGAGTTAGGGGGAAAACCGCGGAGGCAGGGACCAGGATGGAGGGGGAGAGGGGCGAAGCGAAGGCGGAGGAGGAGAGCGCGACGGATGTGGCGAAAGTGGTAGCCATAGCCAATCAGAAAGGGGGCGTGGGGAAGAGCACCACAGCAATAAACCTTGGCGCCTATCTGGCCATGGAGGGCAAGCGCGTACTGGTGGTAGACTTGGACCCGCAAAGCAACGCGACAAGCGGGCTGGGTATAGGCCAGAATACAACCGAACAGCAGATATATGATGTTCTCGTCAACGAAGTACCCCTCGAGGAGATAATAGTCCATACCTCAACTGAGGGGTTAGACCTAGCGCCCTCATCGCTCAGACTGGCGGGCGCAGAGGTCGAATTGGTATCCGTCTACTCCAGGGAGGGCAGGCTGTTGAAGAGTCTTGAGCCGGTTAAGGGCGGGTATGACATCATCCTCGTCGATTGCCCCCCCTCGCTCGGCCTCTTGACGGTCAATGCCCTGGCTGCCGCCGATGAGGTGATGATTCCCATTCAATGCGAATACTATGCTCTGGAGGGATTGGTTCTGCTGCTGCGGACAATAGAAAAGATACGCGTCTACTTGAATCCGGATTTACGGATAGGCGGAATACTATTAACCATGCATGATGTGCGTACGAATATCTCCAAGCAGGTCATGGAGGAGGTAAGAAAACAGTATCCGAACGAGACGTTTGTGACCGTTATACCGCGGAATGTGCGTTTGAGCGAAGCCCCCAGCTATGGCCAGCCCATATCTCAATACGATCCGCTCTCGCGGGGGGCGCTGGCATATCAGAGTTTAGCGAAGGAAGTGATATCCCATGGCTAAAAAGGGTTTGGGAAAAGGGCTTGGCGCCCTGATAACCTCCAGCACCGCCGCCGAACAGCCCAGGCATGAGATGATCCCGGTAGACAGCATCTCTCCTAATCCCATGCAGCCAAGGAGAAGGTTCAACGAGGAGAGCCTGGAGGAGCTGGCTGAATCTTTGAAAGAACACGGTCTCGTACAGCCGATTATCGTGCGGCCTTCGGGAACCGGCTACGAGATTCTCGTAGGGGAGCGCAGGTGGCGGGCGGCGCAAATTGCGGGTGCCACGTCTATTCCGGCGGTGATCAGGGAGGCCGAGGCCTCCGAATGCCTCCAGATCGCACTGGTGGAGAACCTCCATCGCGACGACCTCAATGGTATTGAAGAGGCTACCGCTTTTCGCCAGCTCGTGGAGGACTTCGGCCTGTCCCAGGATGACATATCCCAGAAGGTAGGTAAGAGCCGGTCGGCGGTAGCCAATGCCCTGCGCTTACTTCAACTTCCAGTTGAGGTTCAGGCTGCTATCGTTGCGGAGGAGATAACCCCCGGCCATGCCCGCGCTCTGCTTGCCCTGCAGGGCGACCCTTATCAGGCGCTGCTGCTGCAGCGGATTATCGAGGAGGATCTCTCGGTACGTCAGACCGAGGAGGTAGCCAGGAGGCGATTGGGTGGTGGCGAAGAGCCGGCACCGAGAGAGAAACCCCAATTCCTGGGAGAATACGCCGATCTGATCTCGGCTGGACTTCAGGTGAAAGTCCGTGTTATCCAGGGGAAACGCAAAGGGAAGATAATTATCGAGTTCAAAGGAGAGAAGGAGCTGCAGCGGCTGATGTCCGAAATGGGTATAGCCGCCACGGATGCGGGCTGACAGGTATATTTTACCATGTGCTTGTGCGGCATCGTCATATCATTCCCGCATCCGAGAGTATGCCCGTGCCTCACAAGGGGTGGAATCGAGCCCCTGCCGCGAACCGGGACATGATTCTCCCACACCCCCCTCCGGCTTCGCGAAGGATTCCGACATGTTCCCGGCAGGGGAACGAGCTCGCCAGGGAGTCGGGTTCAGTGGTGTCTTTAACCTTCAGGAATATTTTTCCATAGCAAGACCGACAAGTCGTTTTACGAGATCGTTGAAGTCCAGGCCCGCGGTTTCGGCCGCCATGGGAAGGAGGCTCGTCTCCGTCATTCCCGGACTGATGTTCAGCTCCAGGACCTGCGGAACTCCCGTCTCGTCAACTATGATATCCACGCGCGAGACATTCAGGCACCCCAGGGCGCGGTGGGTATGCAGGGCGGCCTCGACGGACCGCTGCGATGCATCGTCGTCCAGCCTGGCGGGGCAATAGTACTCGGTCAGGCCCGGAGTATAGCGGGAGTCGAAGTCGAAGAAGCCACTACGAGGAACGGTCTCCACCAGGGGCAGCGCTTCGAGATATTCGTTTCCGAGAATACTGGCGGCGACCTCGGTTCCTTTTACATATTTTTCCAGAAGTACCCTGTCGTCATAATGCAGCGCCGAACGTACCGCTTCCGGGAGCTCGTCCCGTGTCGCAGCCACTTTGACTCCCAGGGCGGACCCCTGGGCCACCGGCTTGACCACCAGCGGGAACCCGAGCTTATCACCGACTGCGCCAAGCGAATACAGGGCTCCCATTTCCTGGAAGGTGGCTTCGCTCAAGACGAAGAAAGGGGGCGTGGGGATGCCTTCGCGCTGAAATATTTCCTTAGAAAGAGCCTTGTTGAACCCGATCGCGCTGGAGAAGACACCGGGGCCAGTATATGGCACATCGAGGATCTCGAACAGTTCCTGTACCGTGCCATCTTCACCGAACTTGCCGTGCAGGGCGATATAAACCAGGTCCAGCCTCTCCTCCTTGAGGGTGGGGACGAGGCGTTCGTCAACGTCCAGGTCCAACACATCGTGGCCGAGCTCCGTGAGGGCACGGGAAACCCTGCGGCCTGAGCGCAGGGAGACATCGCGCTCCAGCGACCTGCCGCCCATCAAAACGCCAATGCGCATACCGTTCAACCCCCTATTGCTTGTCCTGAGATGGTCCGACGTCTGGACGGGATACCTTGAAGCCAAGGGCATGGGCGAGGGATATCTCGCGCTTGATCACCTTGGCCAGCCGCTTGATGCCCTCGTGAACCGTCTCCACGTCCGAATAACTGAAATTGAGTCGCATGCAACACTCCCCACCCTCGTAGGGAAAGAAGCCGCTCCCCGGAACATAAGCGACCTTGGCGTCGACGGCGGCCGCCAGCATCTCCGAGGTCTTGATGAACTCGGGGAGGGTCGCCCAGACGAAGAGGCCGCCCTGAGGATGCGTCCACTCTGCGATGCCCGACAGGTATTCCTCCAGGGCTCCCAGCATGGCGTCGCGTCTGCCGCGATAGTATTCCAAGAGTTGCTGCACCTGGCCCTTCCAGTCCTCCGCGGTGAAATAGCTGTGTGCGACCATCTGCGTGAAGGTCGAGGTGCAGAGGTCCGCGGACTGCTTGGCCAGCAGCAGCTTGTCCAGGATGGGATGGGGCGCCGCTACCCACCCGATACGCATGCCCGCGGAAAAGATCTTCGACAGGGTTCCCAGGTAGATGACCCGGCTTTCATCCAGGCTGCGCAGGGTAGGACAAGGCGCTCCCTCGAAACGGAGCAAGCCGTAGGGATTGTCCTCCACCACCAGGCAGTCGTAATCGTGCGCGAGCTCCAGGAGGCCGAAGCGCCGTTCGGCAAGCAGGGTGATTCCAGCCGGATTCTGGAAATTAGGAACAGTGTAGATGAACTTCACGCGTTCCCCCCGGGCCGACAGCCCCTTCAGGACTTCGGCAAGGCGTTCCAGGATCATGCCCCCCGCATCCATGGGTATGGTGTGGATATTAGGCTGATAGCTCAGAAAGCTGTTCAGGGCACCAACGTAAGAGGGTGCCTCGGTAATGATATGGTCGCCGGGGTTTATGAAAATCTTGGCGATTATCTCGAGGCCTTGCTGGGCTCCGTGGGTGATGATGATGTCCTCCGGGAAGCAGGGCGTTCCCTCCTCCCGCATCACCTCGACGAGGCTGTGCTTCAATGGTGCATAGCCATCCGTCGGACCGTACTGCAACGCGGCCGCATGATCCTCCGCAAGCACCCTGCGCACCGTGCGCATGACGATCTCGGGGTCGAACGCCTGGGTGTAAGGCAGCCCGCCCGCCAGAGATATGATATCCGGCCTGGCGGTGATCGCAAGCAGGTCCCGGATCTCCGAGGAGAGCATGCTCGAAGTCCGGTGCGCGTATTGATCGCTGAAGGGATCAAGGGTAAACCTCGGGGACATGCCGCAACACCTCTTCGCTACAGAACCCCCTGTTTTCTCCATTTTATATATGAGAAGTAGTATAAAGCATTGTATGGAGGGGGCATAGCTGGTGCAAAACGTAGAACGAGGTAGCGGGTTAAGAAACGCCCTGGCAGCGTCGATAATTGCAGTGCAGGAAGCGGGTTAACCTTGCATCGAGGCAAGAGCGTACCGGTAAGGTAACGACATTGGCAGCGACAGCGCAGCAAGCCGCGGCGGCCAGGAGGCGATCCGCGGGTTTCTTTTATTAAGGGAATCTCCGGAAGTGCGGGTGAATAGGTGATGGGAAGCGCAGAATCAGGCCCGGGCCTGACCCCCGGGCCTGATTTCCGAGAGAAAATCTGGTGAAGCGATGAACGGACATGGCCCGGATGATGCGCGGAGGAACACGGGGTATGACGAGGCAGGCCTGGACCTGCTGCTTCGCCTGCTGCATGAAGAGATCGGTCTGAACCTCAGGCAATACAAACCGAACTATCTGAAAAGACGCATCGGGGTGCGCATGAGGGCCACCGGCTGCAGCGACTACCTGCAGTATCGCAGCTATATCAAACAGGATCCGCAGGAAGGCGGACGCCTGATTAACGACCTGACCATAAACGTAACCGAGTTCTTCCGCGACCAGGACGTTTACGAAGCGATACGCAAGCAGGTCATCCCGCAGCTGGTGCAATATAAGAGAGAGGGACGCATGCACAGCCTGCGGGCATGGAGCGCGGGGTGCGCAACCGGAGAGGAGCCCTATTCGCTGGCCATCCTGTTCCTCGGTGCCTTGAACGCGGAGAAGGACCCGCGGTCATGGTCGCTCCGCATCACCGCCACCGACCTCGATGACAAGGCCCTCGAAAAGGCCAAGGCCGGCAGGTACGAAACGGTGAAGACTCTGCCTCGCATTGTACTCGAGGATTACTTTGCCAGGGAGGGAGACGCCTACGTGGTGAAGGACGAGGTCAAGAGACCGGTGAGGTTCATGCTCATGGATATCGTGAAAAATCCGCCCTTGCGCCACCTCGATCTCATCCTCTGCCGTAACGTGCTCATCTATTTCGAGAGAGAAAAGCAGCACAGCATACTGGAGATATTTCAGCGCTGCCTGCGGCCGGGAGGGTTCCTTGTCCTGGGCAAGAGCGAGGCCATCATTGGTACGGGAGAAAGCGGCCTCGCCCCATATTGCAGAAGGGAGAGGATATATCGCAAGGAGGGGGTGCCGTTCAGGGGGATGAGCCGGGGAGGCGCGGAGAAGCAGTAGGGCCGCGCCCCCTTCGCGGGTACCCTGAACGCGGGCCACGGAGGCGGTGTGGCGGCAAGACCATTCAGCGGATGACCGGGAACGTCGAAACAATAATGAGAGCGCGGCCGGCAATACGGGACCGCGTTCCTGCGGACCCGACAGGGCGGCGCGGAAAACCCGGGGGAAGGGAGAACGGCCTGCTGGGGATAAAACTAATATGTAGTATTGCCGAAAAACCTGATGGAGGTGTTTCACCGCCCCGGCAACGAAGGGACGGCCGCCGCGCGGGCGGCGGTTTGGAAAGGGTGGAGGGATAGTCTATGAAGAAAAACGCTGACGCGGGCGAACAGGATCCGGGAAACAGGCTCAACGCGCGCACCTTGGCCTATATGGCGGCCGCCGTCTTCATGGCCCTCGTTCTGGCTTTCGGCATCATCAGCGTAGCCTTTCTAGCTGTTGGAGCCTCCAGGGCAGGGGATGCCGCTACAACGACGGATGTCCAGAAGCAGAAGGAGCTCGTAGACTCCGCCGATGGCCTCCTGAGCGGTGCCCTGGTCGCTGCAATCATCATGCTTATCCTGGAGATAGTGCTGGCGGCAGCGGCAATAGCGCTCTTCTTCCGCTGGCTTTCCGGGACCATGAAGGAGATGACCTGGCAGGTGCAGCAGGTCGCTGCGGGGGACGGCGATCTGACCCGCCAGATCGTAGTCAGTGACAGGCATACCTTCGGGGGATTGGCTGATTCCATCAACGTGATGATCAGCGCCCTGCGGGGCTCGGTGGCGGAGATAGGCAAGATCGCCGGCGAATTGAACAATAGCGCGGAGCAGATGTCGGCGGTCATCCAACAGATGAACGCTTCGAGCCAGGATATATCGAGCACCATCTCCCATATCGCGAAGGGCGGCGAAGAGCAGGCGCGCCGCGTACTGGATACGTCCCACACCATGGAGATGATGAGTTCTTCCATGCAGTCGATGGCGGACAAAGCGGACCTCTCCAACCAGGCCGCGGTGGAAGCCATCGAGACAGCCCAGAGGGGCGCCGAAGCGGCGGTGGACACGGCGAGCGCCATGGACGTGATACGCAGCGCGGCCGAGGCGGTGGTGGATGCGAGCACGGGACTGGAAGAACGCTTTATGCAGATCGGGATCATCGTAGATGTTATCACCAGCGTGGCCGACCAGACCAACCTGCTCGCCCTCAACGCGGCCATCGAGGCAGCCCGCGCAGGGGAGCAGGGGCGTGGTTTCGCGGTAGTGGCGGAGGAGGTCAGAAGCCTGGCGGAGAACTCGCGTAAATCGGCGGAACAGATATCCAACCTCATCCGCGAGATCCAGGCCGGGGTCAACAAGATGAGGGGCAGTATCGATTCGGCAATCGACCAGGTAAAAGGCGGCACCGAAGTAGTGGAGAAAGCCGGAAGAGCCCTGCAGGAGATCTCGATATCCATCCAGAGCACGTCTCGTTATGCGAGCGAGATAGCCGAAACCACCCGGGAACAGGTTATGGGTAACGAAGAAGCCTTGAAAGCCATCACCGAGATCGCCAGCATCGCGGATGAAACCGCGGCCTCCTCGGAAGAAGCCTCGGCCACCGTAGAGGAGCAGACGGCCTCGATGCAGGAGATGGCGGCGGCGGCGGCGGAATTGGCGGCAATGGCGGAAAAGCTTAACCAGTTGGTGGGGGGCTTCCGCGTTTAGGTGGGGAAAAACATGGACAACGAGGAATCCCAGGTCCGCAAGGAGACGCTCAAGATACTCGCGATAGCCGCGGCCATTGCTTTCCCCTTGGGCGTAGGCGGGTGCATTGGACTGGCTTACGCGGCGGCCAACCTGTCCTGGAGCCCGGCCTTGTCGGGACTGCTCTTCGGTTTCTGCCTGGTCGTGTTGATCGTCTCCCTGGCAGTGTTTTACCTGGCACGCGTGTATCTCTTGCCCATCCGGAACGTGGAGCGCACCATCAAGAAGATGAACGAGAAGGACTTTACCGTCAGGGTCGATTCGCCGTTCAAGGAGGGGATGTTCAAAGACCTGCTGGACGGCCTGAACGAATTATCCGAGTCCATGAGCGGGATGATCAGGGAACAGGCCGATACGGCCGACCAGCTCACTTCCGCCAGCGATATGATGTCCAGCGTGTCTCGCGAGACCACCGAGACGGCGCAGGATACCGCCAACACCGTTTCACAGCTGGCCCGCGGCTCCGAGGAACAGGTTCATGCGATACTGCAGGCGCAGGGAACGGTGAACGAGATAGTCGATGAGATCAATATGGCAGCGGAGAGGAGCCAGGAAGCCAAGCTGTTCAGCGCCCAGGCCCAGGAGACGGTGGAGAAAGGGGTGATCGCCGTACAAAGGGCTACGCAGAAGATGCAGCAGATAAAGAGCACGGTGGATGCGTCCGCGAATGCAGTCAGGGAGCTGGGAGAGCACTCCACACAGATAGGTCTTATCGTAGACGTCATCACGTCCATAGCAGATCAGACCAACCTCCTTGCCCTCAATGCGGCCATCGAGGCAGCACGCGCGGGGGAACAGGGTCGTGGTTTTGCGGTGGTCGCCGGCGAGGTGCGAACCCTGGCGGAGGGATCGGCGAAGGCGGCATCGCAGATAGCCAACCTGGTGCGAGAGATCCAGCGCGGCATCGAGCATACCATCGGCGGAATGGAGGGCGGGACCCAGGAGGCGGAAGAGGGGAACCTGGTTGTGGCGGAAGCCCAGTTCATGTTGCGGGAAATCGACGAGGCATCCCACAGTATAGCCGACAGGGTGAACTCCATATACGAGGCAACCCAGCAGGTCTCGGCGAAAAGCGGCAAGGTAGTGGAGGTTATGCATTCCATTGCCGGCATATCACAAGAGTCCGCGGCGTCGACGCAGGAAGTCTCCGCCTCCATCGAGGAGCAGACCGCGGCCATGCAGGAAGTCACCGCCGCCGCACAGGAATTGGATGATATTGCTAATCGTTTACGCGAGATACAACGGGAATTCAACATATGATCCTGGCGTGCCCGTTTCGTTGTGAGCGGCAAAGAGTTGGGATATATTGAGTTTATGGCGATCGAGTGAGCACAGGCTCGGGAGGAAAACACTATGGCGGAAGAGGCAAGGGCGGAGGAGATCCAACTGGTCGTCTTCAGCCTGGGTCGCGAGGAATTCGCGGTAGAGGTAACCCAGGTGCGCGAGATCATGCGCATGGAAGAGATAACGCGCATGCCCAAAAGCCCAAGTTTCGTGGAGGGCATCATCAATCTGCGCGGACAGATCATCGCCGTGGTAGAGTTGGCGAAACGCCTCAACCTGGAGACCGGTGAGAGGAGTGGAGATACGCGCATTATCGTAGTGGAGGCGGAGGACATAAAGGTAGGCATGATCGTGGATTCCGTTTCCGAAGTGCTGCGTGTAGGCGCGGAAGCGGTGGAGCCGAGCCCGACGCTGGCGACGGATATCTCATCCGCTTTCCTGCTGGGGGTGGTGAAGAAGGATAACAGGTTGATCATCCTGCTAGATCTTACCAAGGTTCTCTCCTTGGAGGAAATGGCGAGCCTTGGTTTTTAGGTATGCGATCATAGATTTATAAAGAGGACAAGGAAAGGAGGAAAGGATGGCGCCGACCGTGCTGATCGTCGACGACGCCCTCTTCATGCGCATGATGATCAGGGACATACTGTCCAAGGACGGCTTTGAGGTGGTTGGCGAGGCCGAGAACGGCGTTGAAGCGGTGGAACGTTTCAAGGAGATGAAGCCGGACCTGGTAACCATGGACATCGTTATGCCGGAAATGGACGGCATCGAGGCAGTCAAGCAGATAATGAAGATAGATCCCGATGCCAAGATCCTGATGTGTAGCGCTATGGGGCAACAGCCTCTGGTGGTAGAGGCCCTGGAGGCGGGGGCGAAGGACTTCATAATCAAGCCATTCCAGCCCTCGAAGGTTATTGAGGCGGTGGAGAAGGCCCTCAAAGAATAAGGTGGGTCTCCCCCAAGCGGGGAGGAGGTGAACCTTTTGCCCCAAAAAATCCGGGTGCTGATCGTCGACGATTCCGCTCTGGTACGCAAACTCCTCAGGGACGTCATCTCCGGTGATCCCGATATGGAGGTCGTGGGGACGGCGTCCAATGGAGTGGAGGCCATACGTGCCGTGGCCGAGCTAGAGCCCGACGTGGTGACCATGGATATCCACATGCCGGAGATGGACGGCCTTACGGCATTGGAATATATCATGCGCAAACACCCTCTGCCGGTAGTGATGCTCAGCGCACTCGCCCAGAAAGGCGCCACCGCCACCCTGAAAGCCCTGGAGCTGGGAGCGGTTGACTTCATCACCAAGCCCTCGCATTATCCGTCGGCGGTAAAGGAAGTGCGCGAGGAGGTGGTGCTCAAGATAAAGACCGCCTCACAAGCACGCGCCTATATCCTCAGGGGGCAGGCGCAGAGGAAGGTACAACCCAACCCAGTGGTTTCCAGGAGCGTCCAGACCGGAGAAAAGCTGGTGGTCATAGGGGCCTCGGCAGGGGGACCCAAGGCCCTGGCGGAGATAATGCCCCGCTTTCCAGGCGATACGCCGGCCGCCGTAATCATAGTCCAGCACATGCCCGGCGTATTCACACGATCCTTTGCCGGCAGGCTGAACAACATTTGCGCTCTGCACGTGAAAGAGGCCGAGGAAAACGATGAACTGCGGCCCGGTACGGCGCTGATCGCCCCGGGAGGTAAGGACCTCATCGTAACCTCGGACGATCGCGGGTCGGGTAGGGTGGAGCTCATGGATTCACAGAACCGGGTGGGCGCCTCCCCGCGCATAGATACCGCCATGATCACCGCCGCCGAGGTATACGCATCCGGGTCAGTGGGCGTGATCATGACCGGGATGGGCGCTGACGGCGCCAGTGGCATGGAAAAGATAAAGAAGAGCGAGGGAAGCACGATAGCCCAGGACGAAGAGACCTGCCTGGTATTCGGCATGCCGAAAGTGGCCATAGAGAGGGGCTGCGTGGACTACGTCGTTTCCCTCGACATGATTCCCGACATGGTAATGGAGTTGCTGTAGTGACCCTGCCTGTTGGAATGCTCGAAGGAGATGCCAGATAATGGACATGGACATCTCTCAATATAAAGAGCTCTTTATAAGCGAAGCACAGGAACACCTGGAAGCTTTGAACCAGTCAATGGTAGACCTGGAGAAAGACCCGGGGAATCCGGACGTGCTCACCGAGATCTTCCGCTCCGCCCATACCCTCAAGGGGATGTCCGCCACCATGGGATTCGACCAGCTCACGGAGCTGTCCCACGAGATGGAGAACGTATTGGACGGCCTGCGCAGCGGGGACATCGAGGTGAGCACGGATATCGTGGACCTGCTCTTCGGCTGCTTCGACATGCTGGGAACCATGGTCGCGGATATCTCTGAAGAAAGCGGCAAGATCCTGGATACGAGGCCGCTTATCGAGGCCTTGCGGGCGGTGTATGCGGGAGAAAAGGGTGCCATCGCGGGAATGGAGGCGCCGGCTGGGGCACAGAAGAAGGCGAAGCCGAAGAGAAAGACGGGGCCTGCGACGGGGCAGAAACGAAGGGAGGAGACCAGCGAGGAGGAGGTCGTTGAGGCGGTGCCGGGGGGGGAGGAGGAAGAACCCGAGGTCGCGGCCGAAGCGATCGCTGAAGCACCTCTCGAGGAAGTCCCGGGGGAAAAGCCCTGGAGGTTGCTGGTAACCCTGGACAAAGATTGCGTACTCAAGTCCGTCAGGGTTTTCATGATCTTCAAAAAACTGGCGCAGATAGGTCGGGTTATCAGCTCGCGCCCTTCCGTTGAGGATCTGGAGGACGAGAAGTTCGACCGCTCTTTCGAGGTCGTAGTCTCCACCAAGGAAGGGCTGGAGTCGGTGCGCAAGGCCTTGCTTACCATCGCTGAAGTGCACGAGGTCGAAGTGGTCAGCGCTGAGGGAGCGGAAATGCCCGTAGAGGAGGTAGCCGCGGGCGGGATCATCGAGGACGAGCGGGAAAAAGAGGAAGCCGCCGGCGACCAGTCGCAGGAAGCCGCGGGCATGTCGACCGGTCCGGTGCGCACCCAGAGCGTACGCGTGAACATATCACGCCTGGACAACCTGATGAACCTTATTGGAGAGCTGGTCATCAACCGTACCAGGCTGCAGGAGATCGCGTCTTCGATGAATATCGGGGAATTAAAAGAAGCCCTGGCCCAGACGGCCCGCCTGACGGCGGACCTGCAGGACGAGGTGATGAAGACCCGCATGGTGCCGGTGGAGCACATTTTCAACCGCTTCCCGCGCATGGTACGCGACCTGGCCAAGAGCCGGGAAAAGGAAGTCGACTTCGTAATCGAGGGTAAGGACATAGAGCTGGACCGCACCATCCTTGACGAGATAAGCGACCCCCTGATGCACTTGCTGCGCAATGCGGTGGATCACGGCATAGACAGCCCCGAAGAGCGTGAGGCGAGAGGAAAACCGCGGCGCGGCAGCATAAGACTGATGGCGCGCCGTGACCGCAACTACGTGTCCATAGAGGTAAGTGATGACGGAAAAGGTGTCGACGCGCAGAAGATCTTCGATCTAGCGGAAAGCAACGGGCTGATGTCGAGCGAGGAAAGGAAGGCGCTGAGCGAAGATGACATCCTGCGCTTTCTGGCCATGCCGGGGTTCTCGTCCGCCGAGGAGGTGAGCGGAGTCTCGGGAAGGGGTGTAGGCCTGGATGTGGTGAAGAACAAGGTGGAATCCCTGGGCGGGATGTTGATCATGCAGAGCGTCAAGGGAGAAGGCACTACTTTTGCTTTGAAACTGCCCCTTACCCTGGCTATCATCCAGGCGCTGCTGGTCAGGGTACGGGGCGAGATATATGCCATACCCCTGGGAGTAGTGGCGGAGACAGCGGTGATCTCGTCGCACGAGGTGAAATACGTCTCGAACCAGGAGGTAATCTTTCTGCGCGACGAGACGCTGCCCCTCATGCGCCTGGGGCGATATCTCGGATTGCCGGACGAGAACGGACAGGGAAGTTTCCCCGTGGTCGTGGTGGAGGTGGCCCTGAAGAGCGTAGCCATCGCCGTGGACGAACTCATGGGACAGCAGGAGATCGTCATTACCAGCCTGGACCGGTTTCTCAAGCGGATCAGAGGCTTCGGGGGCGCGACCATACTGGGAACGGGAGAAGTCGCGCTTATACTGGACATCCCGACTCTGTTATCCTGATAGGGATTTGAATATCGAGTAACCCTCGAAAGGAGGAACGATGGTAGACAGGAAAGGGCTTTCCCCCTTGCAGCTCGATGCGCTCAGAGAGGTGGGTAATATTGGTTCCGGGAATGCAGCCGTGGCCCTTTCCACCATGGTGGATAAAAAGGTGTTGCTGAGCGTGCCCCGGGCTTCCCTTGTGCCCCTCGTCAAGGTATCCGACCTCGTAGGCGGGGCTGAGACCCCCGTAGTCGGTATATACTTGCATATAAGCGGCGATGCGTCCGGCAGCATGCTGCTTCTTCTGGCGGAGACCAGCGCCAACGAGCTGGCCCACCTGATGGTGTCCGAGGCCAGCGGGGGCGACCTGACCACCGTTGAGCAGTCCGCCCTGCAGGAGACAGGGAGCATCCTGGCAGGTTCCTATCTCAACGCGCTTTCACAGATGACCGGAATACTGTTGCGTCCTTCCGTTCCGGGGTTCGCGATGGACATGGCCGGGGCGATAATCGACTTCATACTGGTGGAGATAAGCCAATCCGAGGATTACGTCCTGGTCATCGAGACGGAATTCGACATCATGGAACATGTGATCAGGGGACACCTTATCCTCTTCCCGGACCTGGGGTCCCTGGATATCATACTTGGAAGGCTGGGAGTGAGTGATTGACGGAAGATGAGACCCGAGACAGGTGGCCATAACGGAGAATCTGATCGCATGGAGCATGATCGTGGACCGTCAGTTCTGCTCAACGGAAGGGAAGGTCCATGTAACGGACAAGAGAAGGCATGGGGTGAGCGATCATTGTCGATGGAAGTCGTTAATGTAGGGGTTGCGGAGTATTTCGTGACGCACAACCCACATATGCTGGCAAGCTACGGGCTGGGCAGCTGCGTCGGGGTAGCCCTTTATGATGATAAGCGCAAGATCGGGGGGCTGGCCCATGTCATGCTTCCCGACTCGAGCTCCATGACCAAGAAGGGCAACCCGGGAAAATTCGCGGATACCGCCATTAAAGCCATGGTAGAAGAGATGGAGAGACTCGGCTCCAAGCGCTGGGATATCAAAGCGAAGATAGCCGGCGGGGCGTGCATGTTTACCATCCCGGGAGCCATCAACCCGCGCAATGTTCCCGGTCCCTGCCTGGGAATGCAGATAGGGGAGCGCAATATCGAAGCGGCCAAGACCGCCCTCACGGAATTGAAGATCCAACTGGTAGCGGAGGATACGGGAGGCAGTTACGGCAGGACGATGCGTTTCGATATCTCCAATGGCGCAGTGACCATAAGCTCGATCAAGTATGGAGCGAGAGAACTATGAAGGAAGACGCCAGGGGCGAAGGCGTGGAGGTCTCAAACGAGGCCATAGCAGCCCTTGCCGCACAGGCGGCGGGTGATATCGAGGGCGTTACCGTAATCCAGCAGAAGCCCGTCGAACTCCTTACCTCCCGCGTGAAGAGGGAATTCGTGCACATGGGAGTGAAAGTCAGCCGGGAGGAAGATGCCTGCAGGATGAGCCTGTACCTCAAGATCGATTACGGTATGAGCATTCCCGCGCTGGCTCAAGAGGTCAGGAACAAGGTCAAAGAATACGTGGAAGGCCTCACCGATATCAAGGTTGAGGACATCGAGATAGTGGTCGAGGACGTCGAACCCCCCGCCTGACCCCATTACCTATTCTATTCCGTGGGCGAGAAATACGAGACGATCGATCTGGCCAGGGCCATGGCCAGATCGCCGGCGGGACCTTCTTTGCCGCCCGCTTCGAGGATGACGCAGGGCATGCGCGTTTCCCTCAACAAGGGGAAGCTTTTTGCCTCCGGGGGTGGCGCCTCCGCATCCGCTACGAGCGAGATATCGTTATGGAGCAGTTCCGCGAGGCGCCTGCCGCGCGGTGACGAGTAACCCTTGCTTCCGAAGAAATAGATGCGCACTCCGCTCCCCGGCGTCGTTCTGAGGCCGAGTACGAGGTCCGCGTCGCGGTCGTTTGCAAGGCGTGCGCGCTGGCTCTCCGTCAGCGGGGCGGAAGCGCCTCCGGTTAAGAGGGCCGTCAGCCCACTGGCCAGCAACTCGCTGGAGACGAGGCGCAAGGTGTCCTCGGCGTTCGCGTCGTCCTCCGCCGCATCCAGGACCACGCTCTTTCCCTCCAATCCCCGCGCGGCGAGATCCTGCAGCGTCTCGTGCACTTCGGCAACGCTCGTTTCCTTTAAGGCATGTCTCAACCGCTGCAGGCAGGAGATGGTCGAGGAGCCCGCGATACCGTCAACGGGAAGGCCCATGTTGTGCTGGAAGGCGCGAAGCGCACGCTCGGTATCCTGGCCGAAGATACCGTCCTCACGGCCGGCGTTGAAGCCAAGGCGGTTGAGGTAGCGCTGCACCTCGCGCACGTCGTCGCCGCGAAAAGGAGGGATGCGGAGGTAAAGAAACCTGTCTCCCAGTCGGATGGAAGCTTCTACCAGTTCTTGCCATGTGGTTTCGTCTACATTCCCTTCGATGCGCAGGCCCCGTGCCTCCTGAAAATCGCGCACGGCACGCGAGGTGCTCTCGCCGTAAAAGGACTCTCTCATCTCCGACTCGAAACCAGAGGAAGAGAAGCCGAGGTCGTGCAGCCTTTTCTGTACGTCGCTCACCGCCAGGCCCTGATCGCCGGGGACTACGGTCCTCACCGTCAATCCTCCTTGCTGACGGGCAGGGTGAACTTGAAGGACGAACCAGTACCGGTTTCACTCTCCACCCAGATGTGCCCACCGTGACCCTCGACGATACCCTTGGATATGACCAACCCGAGGCCTAATCCCCCCGCAGAGCGCGTGGAATCGGTCTCTACCTGGTAAAACATCGTAAACAGCTTTCTCTGTTCGCTCGCCGGTATTCCCGGTCCGGTATCCCGTATCTCTATCTCTATCATCCCCGGTTCGCTGGCGCTACGCGCCGCTACCTCTATCAATCCTCCCTCGGGCGTGAACTTGATGGCGTTGCCGATGAGGTTCTCCATTACCTGATGTACGCGCCATACATCCACGCTCACCGGGGGCAGGTTCTCCTCGACGGCATAGCGCAATTCCTGGCCGCACTTGGCGGCACGGCTTTTATACTCCGAGACGGCATTGATGATCAACCCGTCAACGGGGGCCGGCCACCTCTCGCCCACCAGCCGGCCTTCCTCCAGGCGCGTCACGTCCAGCAGGTCGTTGATGATCTTGGTCATCTGGTCGGCCCGGGCATTCATGATCTTGATCTTGTCCATCTGGAACGAGGAAAGATCGCCCAGCTCACCGTACTGGAAGGCGTCGGAATAACCCTTGATGATGGAGAGGGGCGTGCGCAGCTCGTGGGAGGCGATGGCGATGAAGTCGGATTTCATCTTGTCCAGGACGGAGAGTTCTTCGTAGGCTTTCTCGAGGTCCTGGTGGCTTCGCTCCACCATCGCCTCCAGCCTGCGGCGCTCGCTGAGGTCGTGGGCGATGCCCACTATGCCCATGAATCTGCCGGCTCGGAAAAGGGGAGCGGAGCTTATCTGTACCGGCAGCGGGATATCGCCTTGACGTCTCAGGAAGGTTTCGAAGAAGACCTTTTCCCCACGCCGACGCCGCTCCATCATGCGTTCCACTTTCTTGCTCTCATCGGGCATGACTATCTCCGTGGCCTCCTTCTGGAAGAGCTCGTCGGAGCCGCTTATACCCAGCATGTCCAGGAACGCCTGGTTGCAGAAGGAGAACCTGCCCTGGGCATCCATGGCATAGAAGCCGTCGTTCAGGCTCTCGATGAGCAGGTTGAGATAGTCCGTGGTCTCCGCAAGCCGGCGTTCGAGCCTGACGTATTCGGTAACGTCCTCGAAAAGGAGCAACGCTTCCCGTACGCTGCCCTGCTCGTCCGTCAGGGGATGCAGGCGCACGCGGTGGAAAAAGTCCACCCCTTTTACCTCCTGGTGGACGCGTGGTTGCTCAAAGGCGCGGCCTTCGACCAGCACGCGCCTGAGGATATGCTTCCAGTCGGCCCGGAACTCCTGGGGCATGATATCCAGGGCGGGCAGGCCGGACAGGGCTGCTTCCTCCGGGCCACCCGTGTCGTAGATCCACTGCATCATCGATTGATTGCAGCGCACCAGGCGGAAATTGCGGTCCAGGACCGCTATCTTCACCGGCACGCCTTCGAAGATGCCGGCCTCGCGTTCCGAGGCCTCGAGCAGGGCGGCCCTCTCCGCGGCCTCCTTGCTGATGTCCTGGATCGCGATCAAGAGGCTCTTGCCCGGGAAGGATCCCTGCTCGACGGGCGAGATCCATACCCTGCAGATGCCTGACTGGTTCTCCAGGAAGTACTGCTCGTGGCGGCTTTCCAGTGGCTTTCCCTCCTTCAGGGCCTGTTGCAGCAGGGGGCGCCAGTTTCCGAAGTAGGGAGGGAGAAATGCCTCGTCCAGCCTTTGCCCCGCCAGGCCGTAAGCGGCCTCGCCCAGGGCGGGCAGTAATTCCCCGACAAGACGATTGTTGCCCAGGATAACCCCGTCCTTGCTTACCAGTAAAGAGGGCGAGGGAAGTGACTCCAGGAACGCGGCACCATCCTCACCATCCTGAGCCGGGAGCCCCTGGGCCCCGCGCAGCCACGGCCGCACTGCAACAAGCGAGGCGACGGCGAGGAGGAGGGTCAGAACGGCGCCGATGATGGATAGTAAGCGCCAGCCCGCCGCGCTTGCCAGGAGGGTAAGGCCGGACATGACCAGAACGCCGGCAGATGCGGGGATAAGACGCCGCGCGACACCATCAGGACTCATCTTGCCCCTCGTCCTTCCCGCGAGAGCGGCCCAGTTCGCTCCATATCCATCCCCAGTACTTGGCGGTAGCATAAACGGCGAAGGTGATGGCGATGGCCATCGGTATGGAGGCGACGGCGATCTTTATGATCAGACCCGTATCGGAAACGGGGTCCGGCAGCCCCCATGCTTTGGTGAGAAGCAGGATCCAAGCCACCGGCAGGGGGAGAAGAAAAAAGACGAGGGAAACGTAATAGAGCCTGTAGTATGCGGGTAACTCCAGCGCTTCTCCCAGGCGCTTCCCCAGCACCATCAACAGTAGAAGCAGCGCCCCTACTGCCAGGGGCCCGACTATATAGAACGCAGAAGCCAGGTAGTTCATCGTCCCATCATCAGCCGGTAAGAACGGTACACGACGATCAGCAACAGTACCCCCGCTACGGCGGGCCATACCGCGTACCACATGTAGATGGCCACGATAGAGTCCGCCAGGGAGTATATAAGGGTGCTTGCACCCATGAGCACGAAGAAGAACGGCAGCAGAAAGGTATAGGTCTTGCCTTTGAACCTGCGCTCCGACAGGCGGCAGATGCCATAGAAATACACGAGGAGCATGGCCGTCAGAGAGGTATTATAAAACCAGAGGAACAAGGAGAACGTCTTCCACCAATCGTTGGACTCCAACCGTCCCTCCTTCTGCCTCAAGGCCGGAGCGGATCCGGTGCTTTTAAGCCCCCGGATCCCGCTTTGTCTCAGCGAGGATACGCCTTACCTCGGTCAATAACTCTTGTTTGCTGAAGGGCTTTGTTATGTAGCCCGCCGCCTTCATCACCGACAGCCCGATCATCTTGTCGATGTTCTGCGTGCGTGCGGTGATAAATGCCACCGGTGTGTTCTGGACCTCGGGGTCGTTCTTGATGCGGCGCAGGACTTCCCATCCGTCGATCTTCGGCATCATGATATCCAACAGGATGAGGTCGGGTTTCTCCTTGAAAGTCTTTTCCAGGGCCTCTTCCCCGGAGTAAGCGGACAGGGTGAGAAAGCCGGCATTACTCAGGAAGAGCTCGATGAGCTCGACCATCTCGCGGTCGTCGTCAACGACGAGGATTTTTTCGGCCACTCAATCAACCTCCCCTTTTCCGCTGGTCTTCGCCTTCTTCCCGAATACCTCCATGAAGGCGTCGATCTCCTTCTTGCGCGGCAACCCCGACAGGACTCCCTCGCGGTCCATAAAGGGCTCGCCGACGGAGATCCCCTCTTCGGTTATGCGGAACTCACGGATCGATTTATCATGCGAGCTGGCGCGCTGCTTCAGGACAAGTATAGCCCTGCTGATGGAGGAATCCAGCTCTACGTAGCGCAGGATGACCACCGCGTCGACCAGATAGGAGATGCCGTACTGGGCCGCGGTCATATCTCCGGTGATATCCGGGTCCTCCTGCGTAACGATGGCCGTCAGTCCGTGCCTCAAGAGGGCGTTTATGAAGGTGAAGGCCACCTCGCGCAGCTTCACGGGGTCCCGCGCCATGCGCTCGAGATGGGATATGGAGTCGATGAGGATGCGTTTGGCTCCCAGTTCCTGCACCATGGTGTCGAGCAGCCCTCCGGGGGTCTGGGCCTGCTCGAAGAATATCTCCGGGGATGTGAAGAGGATGCGCAACATGCCGTTCTTCTCCATCTCCTGGAGGTCAAGACCCAGGGATGCCGCATCCCGCAGAAGCTTCTTGGGGAAGTGTTCGAAGGTGACGATCAGGCCCGGTTCTCCCACCTCAACGCCGTGGGCGATGAATTCCAGGCCCAGGCAGGTCTTACCTGTTCCGGGTGCCCCTATGACCAGGCTGACCGATCCCCTGAGGGGGCCGCCCTCCATCATCTCATCCAGTTGCGCGTTACCCGTGGAAGCTCTTTCTCTCAGCTCGGTATCGCTCATGTCTCCTCCCGCTCCTTAAACCCCACCCCTCATCCCTTCTTCATGTCTCGGCTGATGGGCCCGGGAGAGCGATGCTTGAACCGGACAGGCTTACGGTTTCCCCCGCTATGCTTCCTGGCGCCATTATTATTATACACGTTGCCCGCAGGCCTGCGGTGCAGGTCAGCCGCGCGTGCTATACTGAATTTTGTGATCGTGCTAAGCGGGGAGCTAGCGGTGCCCTGAACCCGCAATCCGCTACAGCGGGGCCGAATCCCCAACTGCGGCTCTCCGGTCTTGAGTATCGCGCACAGGCAAGTGGTGTTGAAGGTCGGGTCCTGCGCAACGGGATCTTGTGAACCCCGTCAGGTCCGGAAGGAAGCAGCGGTAAGCAACCCTTCTCGTGTGCCGCAGATCAACCTGTCCGGAGCAAACTACCCGTGTAGCGCTTGGGGCCGGAAGTCAAGGAAGGGTGCACGATCACACTTATTTCGCTTATGTTATGGAGGAGAGTCTTGCTCCGAGAAGTGTGGGTGAGTTGATGTTGGGACTCGTCAAGCCGGGCCCGGGGGCCTGACACCTGTCGGGAAGTGGTAGAACTTGACCTACGTCTCTCTATACAGGAAATGGCGCCCGCAGACCTTCGAGGAGGTCATTGGGCAGGAGTATGTTACCCGTACCCTGTCAAATTCGCTGCGCAACGGGAACTACGCCCATGCTTACCTCTTCACCGGGCCGCGGGGAACGGGAAAGACCAGTACCGCGCGGATCCTGGCCAAGGCGTTGAACTGCGCGGAGGGCCCTACACCGCATCCCTGTAACCATTGCAGGTCCTGCCGGGAGATCACCGAGGGGATTTCGGTGGATGTCGTGGAGATAGATGCGGCATCCACGCGCGGGATAGACAGCATACGCGAACTTCGGGAGAGAGTCGTTTTCTCTCCGGCCGCGGCACGCATCAAGGTCTATGTCCTCGACGAAGCGCATATGCTTACGAAGGAGGCTTTCAACGCTTTCCTGAAGACACTGGAGGAACCGCCGCAGCACGTGGTTTTCGTGCTGGCCACCACGGAACCCCACAAGATGCCCCCGACCATACTCTCCCGTTGTCAACGCTACGATTTCCGCAGCGTGCCCGTGCCCATGCTCACGGATCACCTGGCCCATGTTGCGGAGGCTGAAGGGATCGAGACGAACGAGATAGCCCTGCGGCTTATCGCCAGGCGGGCCAGGGGGTCCGCGCGCGATGCCCTGGTCATCCTGGAACAGGCCACGAGCTACGGGGATGGGATAGTCGACGAAGCGGGAGTGGCCGGCTTCCTCGGCCTGGTCGAAGACGAGATACTGGTGGAACTCGGGGACTGCCTTACCGCGAGAGATGCCGCCGGGACCGTAGCCATGGTCGAAAGAGCCTACGAAGAGGGGAGAGACCTGGTGCAATTCGCCCGCGAAGCCCAGGAACATTTTCGCCGCGTCTTCCTGCTGCAGCATGCAGACCTGGGACCCGAGGAACTGGAGGTAGATGAAATCGCGTACGGCGCGCTACGAAGGCAAGCGGCGGAACTGTCTCCCGACCGCACTTTCCATTTCATCGTCTCGTTACGCGAGGCATGGAAGGAGATGCAGGCCACCACCTCGGCCCGCCTGGTGCTTGAAGGAGCGCTGATCGGCATGGCCCGTAGCGAGCTGGACGTGTCCATCGAGGCGCTATCCGCTCGCATGGGGAAACTCGAGGCAGAGGTGGAGAAGCTCGCCAGGAAAAGTAGCGGCGGGAAACCGGTTGCGGAGACTCCACCGCGCGTTCCGGAAGGCCCCCGCGCGCAGGAAAAACCTGCCGGCGGCATCTCCAGGACAGGCGCGAAGGAGGAACCGTCTCCCGCAGAGACGATGGGGGAGGAACCGGGCGAGGAGATCGCGCCACCGGCCGAAACCCCAGGCCCGGAGCCCGTGGAGATACCGCAATTGGATCTCGCGGCGATAAGGAGGGTATGGCCTCAGGTGAAGGAGGCGGTCAAGGAGAGAAAGATCACCACCCACGCGTTCCTGCTGGAGGGGAAGCCCCTGGGGTACGAGGGAGGTGAGCTCTACGTCGTCTTTCCCGCCGACCGCTCTTTTCACCGCGGGGAGATGGATAAAGAGGATCACCGCAAGGTCCTGGAAGCGGCACTCGAGGAAGTCCTCGGCGTGGCGGTGAGCGTGAGAACGAGACTGGAGGATGACCGGGGAAACGCAGGAAGAGAACGGGAAGAAAAACGGGATGCCGAGCCGGGGGCGGAGACACGCGGCGATCCTCTCGCTGGTAAAGCGGAAGGTTGCGAGCCCTTGCCGGACGAAGATGAGGCGGTGGTTATGAAAGAGAGCCCCCAGGCCGTATCGGGCGAGGAGCGCGAGGGGGCGGGCGCGGCGCAACGGAAAGAGGGGAAGACGGCGCATGACGTGAGCGGGGAGACTCACGACGCTGGTAGGATAAAACTGGTTAAAGACGTTTTCGGCGCGGAGATGATCGAGGAGATCAAGCTGAACGAATGATGCCCGCATATTCCGCCATGCGGTGAAGAGTCGCGGGGGTGCCCGTGCGGTAGCGAAGCGGAGGTGAAGATGAACGGTAACGTACAGAAGATGATGAAGCAGGCCCAGAAGCTCCAAAGGCAGATGATGGAGGCGCAGGAGGCCCTGGTGGATGAACGCATCGAGGCCACTGCGGGGGGCGGTATGGTCAAGGTCATCGCTGACGGACAGCAGAACATAATCGAGTTGAAGATAAACCCCGAAGCGGTGGATCCAGAGGACGTCGAGATGCTGGAGGACCTGGTCCTGGCCGCGATCTCGGAGGCGCTCAGGAAATCCCGCGAGCTGGCCGAGGAGCGTTTGGGGGAATTTACCAAAGGTATGAAAATCCCGGGTTTGATGTAGGAGAAACATGCTGTACACTCCCCCCATCGCGCGGCTGGTGGAGGAACTGTCGAAACTGCCCGGCGTAGGCCCGAAGACGGCACAGCGCCTGGCCTTTCACCTTCTGAGAGTCCCCAGGGAGGAGGCCGCTTCCCTCGCGGATGCCATCGTGGAGGCGAGGGAGAAGGTCACCTTCTGTGTCAGATGTTTCAACTTCGCCCAGGGTGAACGGTGCGAATACTGCATGGATGAGCGCAGGGATCCCGCCCTGGTCTGCGTAGTGGAAAGGCCCCAGGATATAGTGGCCATAGAGCGTACGGGAGAATTTCGCGGGCTCTACCACGTGC
Organism: Actinomycetota bacterium; assembly: GCA_003598015.1. Lineage (GTDB taxonomy): Bacteria > Actinomycetota > Geothermincolia > Geothermincolales > RBG-13-55-18 > SURF-21. Next base: position 102,546 of record QZKE01000033.1, read on the forward strand.
TCGGGGGCGCCATATCTCCCATAGACGGAATCGGTCCCGAGGAGCTCAAGGTAAGGGAGTTGGTGGAGCGGATCCACAAGGACGAGATCCGGGAGGTCATTGCGGCTACCAACCCCAGGGTCGAGGGGGAGGCGACCGCTATCTACCTGGCTAACCTCCTCAAGCCGCTCGGGGTGAGGGTGATGCGCATCGCCAGCGGGCTCCCCGTGGGGGGAGACCTGGAATACGCTGACGAGGTCACCCTCGGCCGTGCGCTCAAAGGCCGCCTGGAGCTGTGACCGGCCAGGAGATTGCCGCAAGCGCAAGCGGATTGTCGCGCTCCCCGCGACGAGCATAAGGGACTGAAGCGCGTACCCCCGAAAGACGATCCGGCCGGAGTCTCCGGCCACCCCGTTTCCTTGACAGGGCAGGAGCGCAAGCGTAAAAGAAGGATAATAAGCGGGTTATTGCTGCATGGAAACGTTTTCCGGCGGCGCTACGGAGGCGGTGACGAGTGAAAATAGTCGTACAGAAATTCGGAGGGACGTCCGTAGCCGATATAGACAGGATCAAGAACGTCGCGCGGCGGGTATCCGAGACCAGGGAGAGAGGGGACCACGTGGTCGTGGTCATCTCCGCACTGGGAGATACAACCGATCGCCTGGTGAAACTGGCCTGCGAGATCAGTGAATCGCCGCGGGAGCGGGAGATGGACATGCTCCTGTCAACCGGCGAACAGATATCCGTAGCCCTGCTCTCCATGGCCATGCACGAACTGGGATACGAGGCGATCTCCTTCACCGGAGCCCAGGTAGGCATAGTCACGGACAGCGCCCATACCAAGGCGAAGATCCTGGATGTCAAGGTGGGCCGCATGCTGGAGGAGCTGGATAAGGGGAGCATCGTGATCGTCGCCGGTTTCCAGGGCGTGTCCCTCGACGATCAGATAACAACCCTGGGCAGAGGAGGCTCGGACACGACGGCGGTGGCCCTGGCGGCGGCCCTGGGAGCGGACGTCTGCGAGATATTCACGGATGTGGAAGGCGTCTTCACGGCCGATCCGCGTATGGTTCCGGAGGCGCGCAAGCTGGCGCACGTCTCCTACGACGAGATGCTGGAGATGGCCGCTACGGGCGCCAGGGTGTTGCAGTTGCGCAGCGTGGAGTTCGCGAGGAATTACGGGGTGGTGATACACGTGAGATCCAGTTTTTCGCAGGAAGAGGGGACGTGGATCTCCGGGGGTGACGAGCGCATGGAAAAGGCTATCATCAGCGGCGTCACCCATGAAACGGAGGAGGCCAAGGTGACGGTTTTCGAAGTCCCGGACCGGCCGGGCGTGGCTGCCAGATTATTCCAGTCCTTGGCGGTGGAGAACATAAACGTCGATATGATCATCCAAAACGTCAGCGAAGGCCAGAAGACCGACATATCGTTCACCGTCGGCCAGCACGATCTGGAGAAAGCCGCCGGCATCAGCGAGCGGGTGGCCAGGGATCTGGAGGCGGGCGGGGTGGTCGTAGACGAAGAGATCGCCAAGGTAAGCCTGGTGGGAGCGGGCATGCGTACCCATCCGGGAGTAGCGGCGGATATGTTCAGCGCCCTGGCGGAAAACGGCATCAACATCGAGATGATCAGCACGTCGACCATCAAGATTAGCTGCGTCATCCGGGCCGGGGACGTGATGAAGGCGGTAAGGGCGATCCATGCGAAGTTCGGCCTGGACAAGGGCGTGGTGATGAGAGCCTGAGTGCAGCGGTGTACGACAGCGAGGGTGTTTATGGATCGGGGTGCTGAGCAACGGCGCCCGGTTTGACGATTCATGAAGAGATGCGATGCGGGGGTGGGGCGAAGCCTCCCATGGGGATATGGGGGAGGTTGTCGGAGAGTCCGGATAGAATACGAGCGTGGCGAAGAGGCCTCGGGAGAGAGATCGTGAAAGAATACAGGGTAGCGGTAGTGGGAGCGACCGGAATGGTTGGGCAGGCCATGCGGGAGATCCTGGAGGAAAGGGGCTTCCCCGTGTCCGGGCTGCGCCTTCTGGCCTCGCAACGATCGCGTGGCAGGCGCTTCGCCTTCCGGGGAGACGAGGTGGAGGTCGAGGTGCTAGACGAGGACTCCTTCCGTGGCATCGACCTCGCCCTTTTCTCGGCCGGAGCGCCGATAGCGAAGCGCTTCGCGCCCATAGCCGTAGAGGCGGGAGCGTTAGTGGTGGATAACAGCAGCGCTTTCCGCATGGACGAGGGGATTCCCCTCGTCGTGCCCGAGGTGAACCCGCAAGACGCCTTCGCACACAGCGGGATCATCGCCAACCCGAACTGCTCCACCATCCAGATGGTGGTGGTGCTGAAGCCCCTGCACGACCGCTCGCCCATACGCAGGGTGATCGTGTCCACCTACCAGTCCGTATCCGGTACGGGAAAGGATGCCGTGGAAGAGCTCGAGGCCCAGACCAGGGAGGCCCAGGAGGGGAGGGAGCCGGTAGCGCGGGTCTACCCCCATCCCATCGCCTTCAACTGCGTGCCGCACATAGACGTCTTCCTTCCGGGTGGGTATACCAGGGAGGAGATGAAGATGGTCGGTGAGACCAGGAAGATCATGGGGCTCCCCGATCTGCCCGTGTCGGCGACCGCGGTGCGCGTGCCGGTCTTCACGGGACACTCCGAGTCCGTGAACGTGGAGTTCGCCGAGGCCATCGAAGCGGATGAGGCCAGGAACATACTGCAGGGCGCACCGGGGGTCGAGGTCGTGGACGATCCGGAGAACGCCGTTTACCCGCTTGCCCTGGACGCGGCGGGTAAGGACCCCTGCTTTGTAGGCAGGATACGCCCGGATACCTCGTGCCCCCGTGCCTTGAACCTGTGGATAGTCAGCGACAACCTGCGCAAGGGCGCGGCCTTGAACGCCGTGCAGATCGCGGAACTGGTCTCGGGGCTCTAATGGTAGAAGAAGGATCCGGAGGAGCTGCGGGGCGGGATCAGGGGCTTCCATCCTGTTCCTGGCACCCATCGCGGCAGGCGACGGCCATGTGCGTCTACTGCAAGCGGCCGGTCTGCCCGGAGTGCGCCCGCCTCATAGGATACCGCCATTACTGTCCCGCGTGCGCGCCCTACATAGCCGCGGTTTATCCCTACCCCGTGCCCCCGCCTGCCCCGCCGTTCCCCTTGCAGCCTCCGGAGCCGGACGATGCAAGGGAGAAGAGATGGTGGAAGGCGGATTGGGGGTTGCTCGAGGTCTTCGTCGCCTGGCTGGTGGTCTTCGGCCTCTATAACGTCGTGGGCATCATCCTTTTCGTTACCACCGACAACCCGCTTTTCTATAATTACCTTGCCTATGCCGTGCTCTTCTGCCCGCTTGTCGCCGCAAGCGTCTGGTTCATACCCCATCGACATGGGCGCGGCAGGGATGAACTGGGTTTGAGGTGGGGAGATCCCGGCAGGACCCTGGCTTTCGGAGGGCTGGGCGCCCTGACCGCGATGGCCATGAGCTACGGCATCTTCTTCCTCATCTACCTTATCTTCTATCTCGCGACCGGGCGCAGCCCCGTCTCCGAAGCGGAACGCCTGCAGGATCTGGGGAGCGGCTACCTGGTCTTTATCATCTTGATCGTCGTCGTCCTGGCCCCCATCTTCGAGGAGCTCTTCTTCCGCGGTCTTTTCTATCCCGCGCTGCGCCGCCGCATGGGGCCTACGCCGGCCATCGTCCTCAACGGAGCCATCTTCGGCATACTGCACCTGCAGCCGCTTTTTATGCTGTCGCTGGTCCTGGTGGGCATAGTACTGGCGTACCTGTACGAGAAAACGGATTCCCTGGCCGCCCCCATGATCGCCCACGCCCTCTACAACCTGGTGGTGATCATCGTCAGCCTGCTGGCAGGATGGTGACCCATCTGCCGATAATAGAATCAGGTCTTATACGAGAAGTGCGGGTGTACACATGATGGAAGTGCCCGATCCAGGGGTCGACACAGCCGCCCATGCTTCTCGCACAAAACCCGATTCCATGATCGAGAAAGAGGGGATTTGAGGAAAGATGCAGAGACCTCATTGCGAGCAGCACCCCCAGAGCCCGGCCGTGGCCCGCTGTACCCGCTGCGGCGGTTACCTCTGCCGGGATTGTATCGTGGAGATATCCGCACGCGCCTACTGCGCGACCTGCGCCCGGGCGGAACTGCAGAATCGCGGGACCACGGAGGCGGCACGGGTTGTCCCGCCGGCCCCGCCTCTACCCCCCCAGGGCCCACCCGGACAGGCGGCCCAGCCGTCCGCGGGTGGCACTCCGGTAGGGGCGCGCGTGGTGGCCACATGCGCCTTTCATCCCGGGGTAAGGGCGGTGACCAGGTGCGGAAACTGCGGCGCCCTCATCTGCTCGGGGTGCCAGAGGATGGTAGGAGGAAAGCGGCTCTGTGAGCGTTGTTTCTATACCGTTTACATGCCCGGGCGCGGACAACCGAGGGGCGGCGCGCCTTCCACCTGGTTGCGGGAGGCGCCCCTGCGCGCGATGACGCCCTGGAAGCTCTGGCCCGGCCTGGCATTCCTCCCCGTGCCCTTCATCCTCAACGGGTTGATGACCTACATGATGCGGCAGGGGGAGGATATCTCCGTGGGCGCGGCCCAACTCCTGGTCTCGTTGCTGCTGTACTCCTCCACGCTCGCCTTTGCCTTCATCGCGGTATCTCATTACGGTAACGCCTTCGAGGAGACAGGCATGCACGGTCGCAATCTTCCCGCGAGCCTGGGCCTCGGATTCGTAGGTGGCTCCCTCACGTTCTGGCTCGCCGTGGCCAGCGGCCTGATGTCCCAGGCCATGTTCGGAGGCCTGGTGGAAGTGGAAAGGTGGTTGCAGGGTTTCTTTGACGTCAACGTGAAGGATGTCACGGGTATCGACATACTCATAGCGGGGATCATCATCGTTATCGCGGCGCCCATCTGCGAGGAGATCTTCTTCCGCGGTTATCTCTATCCAGCCATGCGCGGCCGGCTCGGTCTGTGGGGCGCGGTGTTTCTCAACGGCTTTCTCTTCTCAGTCGTTCACTTCAGCGTTTTCGGCCTCATAGGGAGGACCATCGCCGGGGCCATATTCTGCCTCCTCTACGAATATAACGATAACCTCTGGTCTCCCATAACCGCCCATGCCATCAATAATTTCGTAGCCTTTTTCCTGCCCCTGGTCGCCATCTGGGGCTCATGACAGAGGTCCGAAGCGTGAAACGCGACGCGAAGAGCGGAGCGACGTGGCGATCTCGTTTCAGTTTCATATAGTGTTGCGCTGATCTTATATACGGGGAGGAACCCGCCTGGGGTCTCACAAAAAGGCGGGTTCCAGGGGCGGGTTTTATGCGAGGATCGCGGTAGCGAGAAAGCACCTGGCTGTCGCGGCAGCGCGCTCGAGGCATAGGGGTCGTCTTGAGAAGGGCGAAAGGATATTGCAGCGGTGAGGCAAAACCATTGTTATGGGAAAAGAAAGCGGCGGAAACGGCCGGAGTGATCCGCTGGGCTCGTTAACAACGAGCACGGCGGGGTTTATCATAACGCTAAGGCGATGTGAAGAAGGCGGATAAGGAGGGTCGGCTGGTGATGGAATGCCCGGCATGTGGCACGGAAAACAAACCGGATGCGGTTTTCTGCATGTCATGCGGCGCACCGCTTCCGGATGTACCCTTCTCGCAGTTGGAGAAGAAAGAGGACGTACGGCCGCGGGAAGGCGCGACGCCGCAAGGCGGCACGCAGGCGGGAAGCGGGGACGCCGGTGACGATGCAAGGATCACTTCGCCGGGCGGGTTCGTCTTCAGCTCCGAGACCGCCCCGCCCCGAATGCCCGAGAGACCCGTGTCTCCAGCCGCGCAGCCGCCAGCACCGGCTGCGCCGCCCCCTTCTCCGGAGCAGCAGGCGGCCCCTGCCGCCACGACACCTGTCCCGCAAACGGGCGTTCCGGGTGCCGCCCCCACTCCCGCGCCTCCGCCACGGCCGCGAGTCGAGGAGCCCGTCCCCGCATCGCCTCCCCGGGAGTCGGCCCCACCGCCGGCCCCGCCGGCAGCGGATACGCGCTCGGTGGTCGAAGAGATCGGTGGAGAGGCTGGGGCACCTTCTGAAACACCGGTGCAGGCGGCACCGCTACAAGCGCCCGCCCCTCCCCCACGGGAGCCGGCTGCGGATACACAAATGGTTCCACCCATCCCGGCCCCCACGGCCGAACGGTCGCCGTTACCGCCGCCCCACTCGCCCGCCCCCCTCATCGCACCGCCCGCGACGGAGCAACCGCGAGAGGATGCATCGCCACCCAGGCAGGACTACTACATCCCGCCAGAGGTTGACTACGATATGGCCGTCCCACGCGTTGCGCCGGTGGAATCCGCGCCTCCCTCCGAAAAGATATCCGAGGAGCAGGCGCCCCCCGCCATGCCCACGGGCTTTGACAGCACCCAGGAGGTGGCCGCGGTCATCGCGGCAGGTGCGGCAGCGGGAAGGGAACGGAGATCGGTATGCCCCGAATGCTATGCTTCCAATCCCGAGGGAAACGGCTTCTGCCAGGAATGCGGCAATGCCCTGCCGTTGACTACGGGAAGACAGCCGGAGGCGGCCCGTCCCGTAGCGGGGAAGCCGCCGCGAGAACAGACCGCCGTGCTCACTCCCGCGGTGCAGCAGGGCGTGGCGGCGCAACCGGCCGTCGCGAGCCCACTACCGAGGGCGCAGAAGGCATATGGCGACAAAGCTTTCGGAGTCGCCGACATACTGGCCGTGTTCGCCATTGGAGCCGCCGCCGCCGCTGTAGCCCTCTCCTACATTATGGAGTCCTTCACCTGGAAGAAGGGCCTGGATATAATGATCTTCTCTCATCAGGGAGCCTATACCCAGGGCCGGACCGATCTGCTCGGCGGCCCCGGCCTCCTTCCCTATACGGGGGCGGAGTTCTTAACGGTGGGGCTGGTAGTGGCTCTAGGCGCGGCGCTGGCCTTGATATTCCTGGCGGTGAGGGTGGGGAGAGGTCCCATGTACATCCTGGCCGGCTGCATACTCCTTCTCCCGGCGGCATACCTGTTCTTCCAGGGCGTACTGCCCTTGCGGGAGATGGGTATTGAAGTCGATGCCTCCGTTGGCTTGAGCGGCATCTTTTTCGGGAACGCCGCCAATCCCGGGGTGGGTCCTCCCCTCTGGCTCATCACCGGGGCGGGTGCCCTGCTCGTGCTGTCCGGTTTTATGGCGCCTCCGCGGGGATGGGGGAGGCTTTTCACCTTCCTGCTCTGCTTCAGTATCGTCCTGGGGATCGCCTTTTTCTGCGCCGCGTGCTTCAACTGGAACCTGTTCATCAGCCAGCCGGCCGCGGGCGGAGCGCAGGCGATGAAGCCGCTCACAGGCGCGTTCGCATACTTCCCGCTTCTGCTGCTGTGAGGACGCGGGCCTGAATCCGGGCTCTCCTCCGGGCCTCGCAGCCCCGGTTTGCCGCATTGACGACTACCTCCGGCGGTTATATATTAAGGTGCACGGCGTTTTCGTCGCATGTGACAAGACTCCAAAAAAACGTGGATGAGGTGCCATGAGTATAGCCAGAAGGACGATCCCTTTCTTGTCCTTGCTTGTGGTCGTATCGTTTTGTGCGGGATGCTTCGGGGGCTCGGTGGAAGGGGTGCGCGTAGCCGAAGTCACCAGGAGCGACGTGAGCAAGGTGGTATCGGCGGTCGGGACCCTGGAAGCGGCCCAACCGACCGATGTCGTGCCCCTGGTGGGCGGGACCATCGCCGCGCTCCCGGTGAAAGAGGGGGATTACGTCAGCGCCGGGGATGTCCTGGCTGTCCTGGACGAAGCGGAATTGCAGGCCCAAGCCGCGCAGGCCGAGGCCGATTACCTGACCAGTGCCTCCATAGGCGATATCCTCGAAGGCCAATGGGCGAACTCCACCGCCCTCTACAAGGGCGTGGAGTATGCCTCGCAGGTGTTCGTGGAGATGCAGGGGCAGATCGACCAGCTGATCCTGGACTTCTATGACCTCATGCCGGCTCTCATGCCCTTCCTTCCCCCGGACCAGCAGGAGTTCCTGAAATCGCTGCTGGCGGAGGAGAGGGCCGACTATATACAGGCGGCGGCATCCAGACCGGGAGTGCCCAGCATCTCCTATTCGGGATACCCATCCACCGCCGCCGCGGCCGACGCCGCCAGGGTGGAGGCAGCGAGGTATAACTACGAGCGGGTGATGGAGGGGACGAAGAGCCCCAACATCACGGCGCCGGTTTCGGGCTACGTGGTCTTTGCGGCGCCCTCCGGTCTAAACCTCACCGACCTCCTCTCCGAATCGCTGGGCGGACTCGGTTCGCTCACCTCGAGCCTGGGCTCCCTCAGCGGTATGCTGGGCGGCGACGTCTCGAGCCTGCTCGGCGGCGGGACGGAGGCGGGGGGGGAACTGAAGGTAGGCTCTGAATTGAGCGCTGGACAGACCGCTTTCCAGATAGTCGATCTGCAGGACATGCGGGTTATGGCCCAGGTGGAGGAGACGGATATTCCCGAAATACAGGAGGAACAGTCCGTAGAGGTTTATCTCGACGCCTACCCGGATATCGTCTTCACCGGCAAAGTGGTGCAGGTCGGCGTGAAATCGCAGACCGGATCGGCGGGAACTACGATCTTCCCGGTCTTTGTGCAGATGGACCGCACCGATATCCCCTTGAGGCTGGGTTATAACGCCACCGTAGACATCAAGGTCCTCAGCAAGACAGGCGTGGTCGCCGTTCCCATCACCGCCGTGCTCGAGGAGGACGGGACGGAATACGTCTACGTGGTCGAAGGCGGGAAAGCCTACCGCAGGGATATTGAGGCGGGGGACAGGACCGAGGAATGGGTCCAGGTGGTCTCCGGCCTCGAGGTGGGCGAAAGGGTAGTGGTCGAGGGAGTCGGAAAGGTCAAAGAAGGCAGCAAGGTTGAGTGAGGGGGAGTCAGCCTTCTGTTCCACGCCCGACCCTATCCCGGATTTCAGAAGAGAGACTGCCGCTTCGCAGCGAACCCTCCCATGATGACAGCGCTCCGCGCCCCCTTCGATACCTCTATCGCTCGGCTTCTCGTGTCGGCGCCGCGCCTTTGTTTCTCGCGATAAAACCACCCCCCCTGCACCGCGCGATGAGATCGCTACCTGCGATCTGCACGAACCCAAGCGGGTCTATGTCCTCACCCGCCGTTAGAATCTATTGTGGGCGATGATGGGGGCTGCCCTGCGGCGGAGCGCTGCCGTTGCGGCCCCCAATCGGTCTCTTGGCCGAGGTGGGTGAAGGCTTGGGAAGATAGCATATGAAAACCGGGTTCGAGGAGATACTGGAGACGATTTCGACGGGCTGGGGAGAGGCGGGCCGTATGACCCATCTGGAGGTCATCCCCGCACGCACCGCCTCCTACGTCGACATGCCGCGGCATCTGCACCCCCGCCTGGTAGAGGCGTTGGGCCGCATGGGGGTCAGCAGGCTGTACCCGCACCAGGCCAGGGCGCTGGACCTGGTTGGCGGGGGCCGCCACGTGGTGATATCGACGGGAACCGCCAGCGGTAAGAGCCTCTGCTACCATCTTCCCGTCTACGAGGAGATACTGGAGAACCCATCCTCGCGCGCCCTCTACCTCTTTCCCACCAAGGCACTTGCCCAGGACCAGCTGCGCAGCCTGAAGGAGCTGCAGGGCGGCGAAGTGCGCTCCGCCACCTACGACGGCGACACCCCCACGGACCTCAGGGGCTGGATAAGGCGCGAGGCGCAGATCGTCCTCTCCAACCCGGACATGCTGCATTTCGGCATCCTTCCCAACCACCGCCTGTGGGGCGGCTTCTTCAGCCACCTGCGCTACGTGGTCCTGGACGAGGCCCACGTGGCCCGGGGGGTCTTCGGCTCGCACGTTGCCCAGGTGCTGAGGCGGCTGCGGCGCATCGCCGCGCTCTACGGGTCCCGCCCCCAGTTCTTCTTCACCAGCGCCACCATCGCCAATCCCGGCGAACATGCCGGCAGGCTGGCGGGCCTGGGGGTCGACGCGGTGGAGGACGATTACTCCCCGCGGGGCAGGAAGGTGTTCGCCCTGTGGAATCCTCCGGACATCTTGAGCATGGAGGGCGGGGAGATCCACCGCTCCTCCAACCTGGAGACGGCGGAGCTCCTCTCCCGCCTCATGCGCCTGGGGGTGCGCACCATCGCCTTTTCGCGCTCGCGCAAGGCGGCGGAGCTCATCTACGGTTACGTGCAGCGCATCCTGGACTCCAGCGAGATTGAGCTGGCGGAGCGGCTGGCCTCCTACCGGGGGGGCTACCTGCCGCAGCAACGCCGGGAGATAGAGAGGCGGCTCTTCGCCGGTGAGCTGCTGGCGGTGACCACCACCAACGCCCTGGAGCTGGGCGTGGATATAGGTGAGCTCGAAGCCTGCATCATGAACGGCTATCCGGGCACCATCGCCAGTACCTGGCAGCAGGCGGGGAGGGCCGGCCGCAGGCAGGGGGAGTCCCTGGCGGTGCTCGTAGGGGCGGACGATCCCCTGGACCAGTACCTTATGCGCCACCCGGAATTCCTCTTCGGCGCCCCCTGCGAGGAAGCGGTCATAGACCTGCACAACCGGCGCATCCTCGGCGCCCATCTCGCCTGCGCCGCCTATGAGCTGCCCCTGCGGGAGGGCGACGAGGAGTATTTCGGCGAGGAGATATGGCGCATCCTTGAGGAGCTGAAGCGGGACGAGGTGCTGGGGAAGAAAGGCAGCCTGTGGTACTATGCGGGTCTTACCTCGCCGGCCCAGGAGGTGAACCTGCGCTCCGCCTCCGGCTCGCTCGTCAGCATCGTCGAGGCGGATACCGGCAGCCTTTTGGGGACGGTGGAGGAGACCTCCTGCTTCTTTCACGTCCACCCGGGCGCGGTCTATCTCCACCAGGGGGAGTCCTACCTGGTGGAGGGGCTGGACCTGGAGCGCAAGGTAGCGCTGGTGCGCGACGAGGAACTCGACTTCTATACCAACCCCATGGACAACACCGATGTCTGCGTGCTCGAGGAAGAGATGCAGCGCGTTCCGTCTCCCGGGGCATGTTCCATCCACTACGGTGAGGTGGAGGTGTCCACCAAGGTGTACGCGTACCAGAGACGGCGCCTGCTGACCCACGAGATCCTGGAGACTCTGGGGCTCGACCTGCCCACCCAGGTGTTGACCACGCGCGCCCTCTGGTACACGTTACCGGTGCACCGCCTGGCGGCGTTGGGGCTCGACGAGTACGGCCTGGCGGGCGGCCTGCACGCCATGGAGCATGCCGCCATCGCCATGCTCCCCCTCTTCGCCATGTGCGACCGCTGGGATATCGGGGGGATGTCCACCGCCTTCCACGGGGATACCGGCCATGCCACCGTCTTCATCTACGACGCGTACCCCGGGGGAGTGGGCATCGCCGCCCGCGGCTTCGAACTCGCCGTCCCGCATCTCAGGTCCACCCGGGAGATGGTTCAGAGCTGCCCATGCACCGAAGGATGCCCTTCCTGTATCCACTCACCCAAGTGCGGCAACGGCAACGAGCCCCTGAACAAGCAGGCCGCCATCCGCCTGCTCGCATTGCTGGAAGAGGATCTGGCGGAGGCGCGGGGGTAAGCTACGCAAGCGCAGCCGCCAGGAATCCCACGCCTTTTGCCGTCGCCAAAAACACTCCAGATTCCATATTATCGCGGGGATATAAGGTGCCGATAATATGATTAGAGAGGGAGACCGAGGCGATGGTTAACCTTCCAAAACAGGTGTGGATATAAGTGTTACACCACGACTCTCCCTCTCTCTTTCATCCCCCATAACTGTTCTACTACGCTCGATCATCCGTATCGCGCAAGCGACAGCGCATGGTGTTTTCAGCGGGTCAGCCGCCTGGACGATTCCGATTGTCCAGGCCTGACGCCTGTCAAATACTCTAAAACGACGGTGTCCAGCGCCCGGACAAGTTCAACCCAACAGCTTGTCTCTACCGTTCCTGAGCGAACTTGTCCAGACCTGGCACGCGTACATACGGAGCAATACACCCGGCCCCACCCAACGGAAAAAGAGCGATCCGGTATGGCGATCAAGGTTATATTGGCTGGGGTCTGCTAGAGTAGGGGCATGAAGTTCACTTGGGGATTCGGAAGAGGAGAGCAGGGTTTCGAGGTCCCGGACCCCCTCCACCTGGGTACGGTGGAGGGGGTGGCGGTGGAGCCCCTTCCGGACCTGGAGGAGGCGTTCGAAGAAGCCATGGCGGACCCCATCGGCTCGCCGCCCCTGGCGGAGCTGGTGCAACCCGGAGACAGTGTAGCCATAGCCTGCCCGGATTACCACCGTCTCTGGGTGCAGTCCCGCCGCTGGCTCCCCCTGGTCGTACGTGCCCTCAACCGGGCGGGCATCCCCGACCGCGATATCACCGTGATCATCGCCAACGGTACCCACGGCGCACCCGATTACCCGGGGATAAAGGCGATAGTGGGAGACGATTTTCCTCACGATATCCGCATTATCAACCACGACTGCCGCGACCCGTCCATGCTGCGCTACCTGGGAAAGACACCCCACGGTACCCCGGTCTGGGTAAACCGCTACGCGATGGAGGCCGATCATATCATCCTCACCGGGGCCGTCGTTCCCCATACCTTCGCCGGCTACGGGGGAGGGCGCAAGGCGGTCCTGCCAGGCATGTCCGGACTCGCGACCATCCTGGCCAACCACAGACGGGCATTGAGCGAAACGCCCGGCGGGGGCACCAATCCCATGGCCCGCCCCGGCGTGCTCGCCGGCAACCCGGTGCACGAGGACATGCTGGCCGCGGCACGCCTGCTCGGGCCGCGCTTCATCATCAACTTCGCCTTGAGCGAGGAGGGTGATTTCCTGGGGGTCTTCGCGGGCGATCTGGCCCGCGCGCACGAACGGGGATGCGCCTTCGTCTCCGAGGCTTTCCGGGTGGAGATACCGGCCAGGGGCGATATCGTAGTGGCTTCGCGGGGCGGGTTCCCCATGGACCTCACCTTCTACCAGGCTTTCCAGTCCAACGCCAACGCGCGGGCAGCCTTGCGCGAAGACGGCGAGGGAGTCCTGATCATGGTGGGAGAATGTACTGACGGCCTGGGGCCCTACGAGTTCCATCGCTGGTTCGACCTGGGAGGAGCGGATGAGATCGAGGCCGAACTGCGCAGTAATTTCACCGTTGCCGGTTTCGTGGTCTTTCGCGCGGCCCTGCTCTACCGTCAAGCGAAGAAGGTGATGCTGGTCTCGAGCCTCGATCCCGAGGTGGTGAGCCGCATCGGCATCATCCCCCACGCAAGCATAGCCGGCGCCCTGCGGGAAGCGATGGATACGGTTCCGGGGGGCCGGGTCCTGCTCATGCCCCACGCGTCACAGACCATACCGGATCCGGCCTGTTAATCTGCCTCCGTCAGCGGCCGGAAGTCATGACGGCGTCCACGGCCTCCTCGGGACTCGGCGAGCGCATGATCTTGTCGTCGGCCACACCCTTGCTGGCGATCTCCCAACTGGATAGGGCCACTACCTTCTTGCCCATCTTGAGCGCCATGGCTATCTCCGAGAGCGTGCCGTATTCCCCGCCCACGGCGATCACCGCATCCGCCGTGCGCACGATGATGGCGTTGCGCGCCTGGCCCATATCCGTGGCGATGGCGTAATCCACGTAGGGATTGGCGTCGCCGCGGAAGGGACCGGGAAGGACGCCGATGGTGGTGCCGCCCTCCTCCTTGGCGCCTCGGCATGCGGCCTCCATGACGCCGCCCAGGCCGCCGCATATGATGATCGCACCCTTCTTCGCCAGCAGGCCTCCCACTTCGTATGCCAGCCGCCCCTCTTCTTCGCTGCAGAACTGCCCACCTATTACTCCTATATACATACGGCGATTTACCTCCTCCAAGCCAACGGCATCCAGGTCATTCCGTTTCTTTCCGGTCTTCCTCACGTGCGGACAGAAGGGAGCGGGCCGCTTCCTCCGCCGCGGCATAGACATCCTTGAGCGGGACGCCCGAAGTCACGGCGGCCTTGCGGCAGTCCTCGTATTCCGGGGCGATGTTCACCGGCTTACCCTCCTGCCGGGCCAGCTTGACGCGCAAGCGCCCGTAGGGGGTCTCCACCTGGACGATCTCGCGGTCCAGGTACTCCTTGTCGACTTCGCTGATACGCATGCCCAGTGTCTTGGTCTCGGCGAAGACGACCTCTTTTATCTCCTCCTCCCGCGAGGGCGGCACGAGCACTTTCAGGGTCACGGCCGGACGTGTCTTCTTCATCTGGATGGGGTAGAGCCAGACATCCTCCGCGCCGGCCTCGAAGAGTTTCTCTACCACGTAGGGATAGAGCTCAGGGTTCATGTCGTCGATGTTGGTCGAGAATACCAGCCGCCTTTCCCTGGCACGTCCCCGCACGGCGCCCTCCCTCTCTCCCAGGAAAGCCCGCAGAAGGTTGGGTATCTCCAGGTCCCGGTCACCGGCGCCGTAACCTATGGCCTGGATGCGCATGGGCGGGAGCAGGCAGAACTCCGCGGTGAGGGCGGCCGCGATGGCCGCACCGGTGGGTGTCACCAGCTCCGTGGGGATGCCGCTGGAATAGACGGGCACCTCCTTGAGTATCTCTACCACTGCCGGCGCGGGTATGGGCAATATGCCGTGATGGGTCTTGACCATGCCCGTGCCCATGGGCAGGGGCGAGCAGAGCAGTTCCTCCACGCCGAGGTGTTCGAGGCCCGCCGCCGTTCCCGCCACATCAACCAGGGTGTCGGCGCTCCCCAGTTCGTGGAAGTGGACCTGGTCGATGCTGCGCGAGTGGATGCGGCTCTCGGCCTCGGCGATGAGGGCGAAGATGCGCTGGCTCTTTTCCTTCACGCCTTCGGGCAGCGTGCTTCCCTCGATGAGGCCCTTGATGTGGGCATAGGTCCTCACCACTCCGCGCTCCGGGGCCCTGACGTGGATCTTGACGGCGCCGATGCTCTTACGCTCGGTCCGGTTCGCGTTTATCTCCACCTCGCTCAGGCCCAGCTTCGAGGCTACCGAGCGATACGTCTCCAGGGGGACACCGAGGTCGGCAAGTGCGCCGAGCATCATATCGCCGCTTATCCCGGCGAAGGCGTCAAGATAAAGGGTCTTCATCTCTTTCTGGCTCCCCGCCCCTCAAGCGTTCTCATCCGCGTCGTACAGGGTCCGGCAATTCCTGGCGGGACTGCTTTCGTCCATGCTGCCGCTGCGATAGCCCTCCAGGTCTAGCATTATGCGCCGGAAACCCAGGCCCCGCAACTTCTTCACCGCCGACTCGCGCTTGTCCTTCTCCTCCAGCACCGCCGACTCATCCGCCCCGGCTTCGATGCGCGCCGTGTCGGGGGCATCCAGCCTGACCCTTACCTGGCGCAACCCCAGGCCCTCCAGGGCCTCCTCCGCGGCGTCCACCCTGAGCACGAGCTCGCGCTCCAGGGCCATACCATAGGGGAAACGCGTAGCCAGGCAGGGGCGTGAGGGCGCGTCCCAGTTGGGCAGGCCCGCCTCCCTGGCCAGGGAGCGGATGTCGTCCTTGCTGAGCCCGGCATCTTCGAGCGGACTGGACGTGCCCAGCTCTGCCGAGGCCCGCCTCCCCGGACGATGAGCTCCCGCATCATCCAGGTTCGAGCCCTCGAGCACCGCCTCCCAACCCTCCCGTACGGCCATATCCCGCAGCAGTTCCAGGCGGAACCTCTTACAGGTATAGCAGCGGTCAGGGGGGTTGCTCGCGAAAGCGGGCAGGGAGAGCTCATCTGCCTCGACGACTTCGAGTGGGAACCCCAGGGACGCAGCGACGGACTTGGCCCGCTCCAGTTCCCGCGGGGGCAACAGGGGGGAGGCCACGATCACCGCCTTCATGCGGTCCCCCAGGACGGCGTGGGCATGATAGGCGAGAAGGGTTGAATCCACCCCGCCAGAGTATGCCACCAGGACCGAGGAGAAGGATGCCAACCTGCCCCGCAATTTTTGCAGCTTTCCCGCAACGGAGTCATGCATTGTCACACCTCGACTTTACACGAGTATATCATCGCAGCGGGGTCATCCCCGGAGAGGTCATCTCACCCCTCGTATGCCGATTCTCGATCATCCCATCGAGTGTGGTATCCTCTTGTTTGAAAGGAGGCATCGCTCCGAGAATGGACGCCTTGAAAGATAACGCGGGCGTGCTTATCGCCCTGCTATTCCTGATCGACCTGCTGCTCATCGCGGGAGTCTTCATGCTCTTCCGGCAGCTGTCACTGATGCGCCGCAACGTGACCATCCTCAAGCGCGGCGTGGAGGGCAGCAGCCTGGTGGAGAAGGTAGCCTCCCAGGCCCTGCAGATAGAGGACCTCTACCGCCTGCTGGACGAGCAGGCCGCGCAGAAAGACTACCTCACCGAGGTCCTCGCAGGCACCTTGCAGCGCATCGCGGTCGTACGTTTCGATGCCTTCGAGGACATGGGAGGAAAGCTGAGTTATTCCGTCACCATGCTCGACGAGAACGGCGACGGGGTCATCTTCTCCTCCATATACGGCCGCAACGAGAACCGTACCTACGCCAAGGCGGTGCGAGCCGGGAACGCGTCTCATGTGCTGTCCCGCGAGGAGGCCGAGTCCCTGCAGAGGGCGCTGAGCGCGAAGCCGCCTCTCATCCGCTCCAAGAAGGGGCGGGCTCCGAGGCCCTTCGATGTGCAGGCCGCGCCGGACGAGGGTGGCATCTCCTCCAGGGAGGAGGACGGTTCTTGGGTGATCTGACCCCATTCCTCAGCTGCCGCAGCGTATCCTATCTGGGGCCGCCGGGCACCTTCACCGAAGAGGCGCTCCAGAACTGGCGCGGGCTGATCTACGAGGAAGCCATCCCTTTTCCCACCGTGGAGGAAGCCGTCCTCGCGGTGGAGGACAACGTGGCGGACAAGGCCGTGGTCCCCATCGAGAACTCCATAGAGGGTTCCGTGAACGCCACTCTGGACAGCCTGGCCTTCGAGACCGAGGTGCTTATCCAGGGGGAGAAGGTATGCGGGGTAAGCCACTACCTCCTGGCGCGGACGGGGACTGGCATGCACGAGGTGAAAAGGGTGATCTCCCATCCCCAGGCCTCCGCGCAGTGCCGCCGGCACCTGGTGGAACTGCTGCCCGGGGTGGCGCTGGAGGCCGCGAACAGCACCTCCGAGGCCGCGATGCGCGCGGCCGCGTCGGACGAACCGGTAGCCGCCCTGGGGAGCATGCTGGCGGCGGAACTGTACGGCCTCACGGTATTGCGCGAGGGCATGGAGGACCATCCCGAGAACCGCACCCGCTTCGTGCTCCTGGGCAAGGAGAAGATGCCGCCCACCGGGCACGACAAGACATCCCTGGTATGCTTCATCCACCAGGACCGGCCCGGGATGTTGCTGCAGATACTCCAGGAATTCGCCTTCCGTTACATCAACCTGAGCAAGATAGAGTCCCGGCCCACCAAGGAGGTGCTGGGCGACTACTGTTTCTTCATCGATTGCGAGGGGCACGAGGAGGACGAGGTCGTTGCCTCGGCGCTGAAGTGCCTGCTGTGCAAGCTGCCCCGGGTCAAGCTCCTGGGGTCGTATCCCGCCTACGCCGAGGAGGGCGGCAATGCTTGAGCTGAAGTTCGTGCGCGAGAACGCGGACGTAGTGAGAAAGGCCGCGGCCGACCGCGGCCTGGAGGTCCCCCTGGACGATCTCCTGGAGCTGGACCGCCGCCGCCGCGCTTTGCTTGCGGACGTGGAGGAGAAGCGTTCCCGTCACAAGAAGGGCAACAGGGAGATAGGCGAGCTGATGAGAGGCGGGGGAGACGCCGCCGCCCTGCGCGAGGAGATGGGCGGATTGAGCGAGGAGATCAAATCCCTGGAGGCCGAGGTCGATGACCTGGACGCGCGCATGCGGGACATACTGGTCTGGATCCCCAACATCCCCCACGAGTCCGTGCCCGTGGGGCTGGACGAGACGTTCAACCGGGAGGAGCGCCGCTGGGGCGAGCCGCCCGCGTTCCCCTTTCAACCCCTGCCCCACTGGGAACTGGGGGAGCAGCTGGACATCCTGGATTTCCAGCGCGGGGTGAAGATCGCCGAATCGCGCTTCACCCTGCTCAAGGGGACGGGCGCCCTGCTGGAGAGGGCCCTCGTCAACTTCATGCTCGACCTGCATACCCGGGAGCACGGTTATACCGAGGTCTTCCCCCCCATCCTCGCCAACGAGGAGAGTATGTTCTCGACCGGACAGCTCCCTAAGCTGAAGGACGACATGTACGTGTGCAGGGACGACGTCCTCTACCTCATTCCCACCGCCGAGGTTCCGGTCACCAACATCCACCGCGGGGAGACGCTGCGAGAGGATGAACTCCCCCGCTACTACTGCGCCTACACCCCCTGCTTCCGCCGCGAGGCGGGTACGTACGGGAAGGACACCAAAGGCCTCATCCGCCAGCACCAGTTCAACAAGGTGGAGATGGTCAAGTTCGTGCATCCCGAGAGCTCTTTCGAGGAACTGGAGAAGCTGACCGGCAACGCCGAGGAGGTGCTGCGGCGCCTGGGCCTGCCCTACCGGGTGGTGGTGCTCTCCACCGGCGACCTCTCTTTCGCGGCCGCCAAGTGTTACGACCTCGAAGTGTGGCTCCCCTCATATGACGACTACAAGGAGATCTCCTCCTGCTCCAACTTCACCGACTTCCAGGCCCGGCGCGCCGACATCAGGTTCAAGCCCGCGGGCAAAGGCAAGTCGCGGTACGTGCACACCCTCAACGGCTCCGGGGTGGCCATCGGCAGGACGGTGGCGGCCATCCTAGAGAACTACCAGCAGGATGACGGCAGCGTGGTGGTGCCGGAGGTATTACGACCCTACATGCACGATATGGAAATTATATCCATCTAGCTGTATAGCGCCCATCCCTCCGGGAACAACTGTTTCCATGTATACATAATAGGGGAATAATGCTGTAGAAAGAGGCTACAAGGCTTGCGTCTGAAAGAGATCCTGGAGGTCATGAGATGGATGAGTTCCCCGGCCAGCCGGCATCCGGTCTATGCGCAAGAAGATCGCTGCAGGGCTTACCTTCCGGGGGCGGCAAGGGCGAATCTCCTGCGCTGCAGATAGATACGGGGATTATCAGGGGTTTCGAGAAAGATGGCATCCGCACCTACCTCGGCATCCCCTACGCCGCGCCACCAATGGGGGAGCGGCGCTGGCGTCCGCCTCAGCCCGCCGAGCCATGGAAGGGCACGAGGGAATGCACGGATTTCGGTCCGGCCTGCCCGCAGGTGCGCCTGCCGCAGAAGATTGGGGGCGTCGGCCTCGAGCGCATGAGCGAGGACTGCCTCTACCTCAATGTGTGGTCGCCGGCTGGAGACCAATCCGAGCGGCTGCCCGTGATGGTATGGCTACACGGCGGAGCTTTTCAACTGGGAGCCGGGTCCCTTGCCAACTACGACGGCCATCGTCTGGCCGGTAAGGGCGCGATAGTCGTGACCGTCAACTACCGGCTGGGACCGTTGGGCTTCCTGGCCCACCCTCTGCTCTCGCGCGAATCGCCCCACGGCTCCTCGGGCAACTACGGGCTCCTCGATCAGATCGAGGCGCTGAAGTGGGTGCGGCGCAATATATCCGCCTTCGGGGGGGACGAGGAGCGCATAACCGTCTTCGGCGAGTCCGCCGGGGGCATCAGTGTCATGCAACATATGGTCAGCCCCCTTTGCGGCGGCCTCTTCCAGGGTGCCATCTCCCAAAGCGGCCTTTTTCTCGACCAAGGGCTGCTCATGTACGCAGCCAGGCCGAGGGAAGAGGCGGAGAGTATAGGCGAGGAATATGCCGCCGCACTGGGCTGTGCAGGCGCCCCCGACATGCTGGCGGCCTTGCGAGCGAAAAAGCCCCGGGAGCTGTGCGGGATGAAGAAGCAGATCCGGCCCGGTGGGATCTTCGAGGCCGACCCCAGGTTCGTGCCGGTGGTGGACGGGTGGGTCCTGCCTGACGAACCCGTCAAGCTATGGTCGCAGGGCAGGCAGCACCGCGTACCGCTTCTCGCCGGGTCCAATGCGAGCGAGGGCAACCTCTTCATCACCCATAACCGCAAGTTGAAGAAGATGTCCGTGGCCGGATACGGGGAGGGTATCAGGACATACTTCGGGGCGTTCGGCGACGATGTCCTGGCGTTGTTCCCCGTAAGCAAGGCTTCCGAAATAAAGCCGACCATCAGCGATGTCTTCACGTTTTTCGACTTCACAGCCCCCGCGAAGTCCGCGGCCACGGCTATGCATTCCGGGAACACCCCGGCTTATCTGTACCGCTTCAGCCGGGCGCGGCCGGGGGACAAGCTGGGGGCGTGCCACGGGGCGGAGATCGCCTACGTCTTTGGGACACTGCAGCACTACCTCGACAAGCCCTTGTCCTTGAAGGATATGCCTTCGCTAGTCTTGCGTGAGGCGGCCCGGGATATCGAGGATATCGTGGGCTCGCCCCCTGGCGGCGTAGACCACGATATCTCCAGCGCCATCATGCGATACTGGGTGAACTTCGCCGCCTCCGGCGATCCAAACGGCGAGGGACTCCCGGAGTGGCCCGCCTACGACCCCTCCACCAACCTCATGGTTGACTTCGGCGACGAGGTCGAGGTCAGGCCAGTCGGCCAGGATGAGGCCTGCAAAGTCGCAGGCGAGTTCTATGGCATTCCCTGAGCGCCGTGCCTCCTTCGGCGGGTATTCGGCGTTCCTGGTCCGGTGGCCCATGCAATATAATGGGTTGCGGAGGGGTGGCAGAGCGGACTAATGCGGTGGTCTTGAAAACCATTGGCCGGCAACGGCTCGCGGGTTCGAATCCCGCCCCCTCCGCCACTATGTTCCCAGATGAGCTGGTCTTCTGAAGTCCCGTCTCAGAGATCGAAGTGTTCAACCGCATCCGCGAGATCGTCAGCGGGGAGAAGTCGGCGGATCGTTATATCTCTAAGCATCTGGGCCGTAAGCTCGGCCCGGAATAGATTTCGAAGCTTGACCCGGAAAAAGCAAAACATTATTATTAAAGCATAGGGCGTAATAATTAAATAACGAAATCGTTATTAAAATTCCCTTAGCAGGAGAGAATTAAAATGGAGAGAGGGCTGACGGGGCGTTACGAGGTTCGTACTATCGGCGGTGAGCGAGTCCGCAGCTTCATGCCGTATCCGCTGCCTCCGAGCCCGGCGCTGGATCTCAGCGGTAAGCGGCAGCTTCTTCTGGAGAAGGCTTTACTGTCTCTGGGCCGGTTGGACAGCATCTCGACCTTGCTCCCCGACCCTCACCTGTTCTTGTATTCCTACTTACGGCGGGAGGCGGTTTTATCTTCGCAGATAGAGGGCACCCAATCCTCCCTCGCTGATCTTCTGCTTTTCGAAATGGAGGAGGCGCCAGGCGTGCCTTTGGACGACGTAGTGGAGGTCTCCAATTATGTCACAGCCCTTGAGCATGGAGTCGCACGCCTGCGGGACGGCTTCCCCCTCTCGAACCGTCTTATGCGGGAGATCCATTCCTCACTTCTTTCACGAGGACGAGGGAGCGATAAATCACCCGGGGAATTCCGCCGCTCACAGAACTGGATAGGGGGGACCAGGCCAGGAAACGCCAGCTTCGTGCCACCGCCACATCAGCAAGTAGAGGGCTGCATGGCGGAGCTGGAGCGATTCATCCATGATCGAAAGTCAGCGCTTCCGGCTCTGGTCAAGGCCGCGCTGGCGCATGTACAATTTGAGACCATTCACCCCTTCCTGGACGGCAACGGCCGTGTTGGCCGCCTACTCATCGTGCTGATGTTGCAAGATGCCGGGATACTAGGCCAGCCACTGCTCTATCTGAGCCTGTACTTCAAGCAGAATCGCAGAAACTATTACCGCCTGTTGAACCGGGTCCGCATGCATGGAGATTGGGAATCCTGGATAGATTACTTCCTTAAGGGAGTTGAGTCCATCTCGACAAGTGCGGTAGAAACCGCTCGCAACCTGGTAGGGCTTTTTGGTGACGATTCCGCGCGTATTAAAGGCATGGGGAGGTCCTCCGGGTCCGCACTGCTGGTTTTCGAGACCCTTCGCAGGCAACCCTTGATCAGCCTTAACGATTTATGCGCAAGTACGGGTTTGACTTTTCCCACTGTCGCCAAAGCTATGGCCGGTTTGTCCGAACTTGGTATCGCGCGGGAGTTAACCGGTAGAAAGCGCAACAGAATATTCGTTTACGATCGTTACCTGTCTATCCTAAGCGAGGGAACAGAGCCTTTGTAATAGGTTCTTCTGCGAAAAATGTGGGTGCCTGACAAACTCGACTCTACCATACATACACCCAGCTTTTCGCAGAAGAACCCTGCAATATTAGTTATGGTATCCGATGAGAATAGGGTAATAGTGAGAAAGTTGCGTTACATGGTACATGTGCCTTGAAAATCATTAGCCTTCGCGGGTTCGAACCCCCCCCGCCACCTATTGTTCCTCGAAATGGTTAAGCGGTTCAACCCGGAATGAGTTTTCGGAGACGATCTATAGTCGTTTAGGCAGCCGCGTCTTTGCCCAATCCATGAATCTTTGAGCATCCAAGACGATCTCCCGTGCTTCTCTCTCTGTCATGCGCTTTTCCTCGTATTCAACCCTGCTCTTCTTCGCGATTACGGTTCCAAGGCGTTTGGCCGCTTTTTGTGCATCCTCTTCCTTGAACCGGGACTGCAGGACTCTGACTGCGTCTTTATGGTCTTGGCTCGCTGGTCTTATCCCCCTCAGGGCGATGAGCAGTGCATCGTTTGCTGAAATGGCGCAGTGTACGGCGTTGATGCCTGCGGCCTCCCAATGTCCTTCTTGCAGTGCTTCATTCATCGCGTGCGCACATTGCTGAGCCCTGTCCCAGAAGATACCGGCCATGGATTTGTCGGTGCGCTTCGTCTGCGGTTCTTTCCCCATAATTACCATTCCACTTTCAGGGACCTATCAGGATACCTGTCTCCGCGATCTCCCTCCACAGGCCACGCCTGGCATTCTTCTTGCGCTCATACTCTGAGCTCGTAACGGACACTGCTGATACCTGGTTTCCGAAATGTTTTGCTACCCGCAAAGACGCTTCCGAGACATCGTCTTCCTTGACCGAGAGATCAACCTCGTCTGAGAATACGAGGACAAGGTCTAAATCGCTATTCGGGATTTCCTCGCCCCTTGCTACACTACCGAACAGGATTATCGCCAAGAGATCCTGTCCAATCTCGTCGGAAAAAATACTTGCCACTTCTCCGAGAAGATCCTCTTCAAGCTCGAATGCAGGGGATAAGACCCTAGTGAAAATGATGTTATCTTGATCCAGGGAATACATATTCGACCTGCCGGCTTGCTGCTTTACGACCAGGCCGTGGCGCTCGAGTTCTTCTAGCGCATAGCGGGTCGTATTGTGAGACTGCCCGATCAGCCTTGCCAGCTCTCTTCCCGTATGAGCGCTTCTCGTTCTGGAAAGAAGCCTCAGGAGTCTGACCTGAGTCCTGTTGCCCAAGATGTCGTCAAGTGGCTCGTGAAACCTCATGCAATGATTCTAGCATAATTATGACCATATGGGCAATAACAAGACCATATGGTCATAATTAAGGACACAATATAAACCTGCAGAGATCCTGTAAGACATAGCTCTTCGTGTCGCCCTATTCCTTGCATATGCTTGATCCAGGCTACTCGGAGATGCCTGGTGTTGATTATATCTCGAGTTCGTCAGCCTCGGATTTACCATGTTCCACTACATTCCTGGAACGCGGGCCGGTTTCTCTCACCCCCCAGATAAGGATGAGAAAGGGCTTGCGCAGCCTCACCTTCTCGGAGAGGTCGGGCATCATCCCCGCTCCGACGATGCCACCCAGAATCATGGCGCTTGCTACGTACGAAGCGAACTTGGAGGAGAAGCCGTGATAACCACTCGCGGGTACGAATCCCGCCCCCTCCGCCACTATAATCTATGCCTCCATATCCTGGTTTGCAGCCATCTATTAGGGGGGAAACTTCGAATGAGGGCTATCTTTCATTCAAGAACCAAGAATTTGCTTTAGATAAACTTTTCCGCCAGTGGGATTATCCGCAAGCTCACTTGCGCTCTGGGAAGGCCCCCTCCCTGCATTGTGCTAAAGTACCGGGTCGATTGTGACGGAAATATAAACAGCGATCGTGTGCATGGACAAGAGGACACGAGGAGGACCGTGAATAAGCCGCCACGCCCGAACGGAGTAGCGCCGAGGTTCCCCTACGAAGCGCCACAGCGGAGTACCGAAGGCTTGCGGAAGATAAACGTCCATGTGGGTTCACCCATCAAGAGGGCTATCGACGGCATGGTCTGGTGGAGTGAAGAGAGGGCGTTTGGTGGATGGAGAAGGCTGCGAAGAGCGGTCAACAGGCACAGGCGCCAGCAGCGCCGATTCCGGAGAGCGCAGAAACAGCTTAAGAAGCATGAATACCAGATGTGGCTCGAACAACAGAAACGGGAATACGTAATCTGAGAAAAAAGCTTTTGATGCGCATACGAGGGATAGCGGATCATATCATGTGGTCCTCTGGATAGGTCTTCAGGAACGAAGCAGCCACATCGACCGGTCGGATGATCACGAGAAAGCGATGCCGTTGAACAGGGTCCCGATTACTGTTTTCTTGAGCCGCTCGATATTATCGGGCGAGAAACCGTCCTCGCCGGTGAGCATGGAGTAGACCTGTCCCGCGAAGAAATAAAAACTGGTCATCCCGAAGACGTTGAAGACCAGGAGGTGGATATCGTGCTTCTGGAGTCCGTTCTGCTCTGTGCCGCTCTCTTCTAGTGTCCCCGCGACCTCGTTGAAAACCGGAACCCAGAAGTTGGATATCAGCTCGTCCACCGTGTGTTCTCCCTCCAGCATCATCCCTTCGGCGAGGATGCGGGGAAGCCCGGGATGATCCGCCCAGAAGTCGATGAGGAGCAGTGCCAGCATGCGAACCTGCTCCTTGAATTCGGATGCCTCCTTGATGCGATCCAGGACGGCGGTTTTTAGCTGGTTGAAGCGGTACACGATAAGGGAGTTGTAGATGTCGCCTTTGCTCTTGAAGTAATTGTAGAGGCCGGGGGTCTTGATGTTCACTCCCTCGGCTATCTCCCTCAAGGTCGAACCCTTGAAGCCCTTTTCGGAGAATAGCGCTTCGGCGACCAGCAGTATCTGCTCCCGCCTGTCCACTCCTGCCATTCTCTCAGCCGCCTTTCGCCGCCTTCCGGCTACAACAACCGTCGATCAGGTCAGTCCCTTCCTGGCCCAGCCAGGTGAACACCGGTCTTTCCACGCTATATTTAAGCAGGTAGGACAGGAGGATGTACAGCGCCGACGGTGCGACCCGGAGGCTTCTTTCCAGAGCGTCTTCGAGTCATCGGAACCTCATGTTGTAGGTGCGCAAGAACCATGCTATCCCGGTCAGCCCCACCGGGAACATATACTTGAGCAGGTTGATATCCATCCTGACCACCCTCATGGGCAGGGGGTTGTCGAAGTCAGCCACATACTCCCTCAGCGGGTCGAGGAGGGAGTGGTCGATTGCGAGTGTCCCGAGGGCCGTCCTGGATTCGTATATCACCTCCCCGAGCCTGAAACACCAGACCGGATTGAAGAAGAAGAGCTGCCCGGGCCCACCGACGTTGAACGCCTTCGCTCCCAGCACGAATTCGGGGCGTTCCTCGCTGCCGGTTATCTCCGCGTCGATAGACAACAGCATGGTACCCTTTCGCTCGACATCCGCGGTAACCCTGCCTCCCGTCTCGTGGTAGCGGATGACCGCCATCTTTTTCGGGCACGAGAGCAGTTCCCGGCCGAGTATGAGGGCGGTGTCGTCGTCCACGACCATCCAGGCCACATGCCCGCCCTCGCCGAACGGAGACCGCACGAAGAAAGAGAGGGACGCCTCGTTATAGGGCGGGCAATAGGCCGCCCTCTCGTAGCTGACTACGAACAGCCTGGCCATCGCCGGGTCGGCCGGCCTGAGCCCCAAGGGAAGGATACCGGCTACCTTATCCCTTCTTACCGGGAGGTCGACCAGCACCATGCGCGCGTTCCTGACGATGCTTTCACCGGGCTTGAACATGGAGATGAGCGAGCGGCGGAGCGCCGCAAACGCCGGCTTCTCAGCGATCGGGAACGGGATATCCTTGCCGAAAGGCAGCTCTTTTTCCCTTTTCATGCTGGTCCCTCCCGGCTCGGCCCGGGTTGGCGCGATACCAGCCCGGCAGCGGCGAGCGCCCTCCCGAGAAGTGGCATGGAGTAGCTCTCGGGCCCGTAGAGAACGGCCTGAACGCGCGGGAAGTAGAGCCCCGCGAGGGCGATGGGCGCGATTATCGCCTGCGAGATCTCGCGGCCGATGGCGCTTGCCGTGTTGATATGCAGCGAAACCGACCTGGGACCGATCCCTATGGCACCCTCTATCACATTCGCCTTTATCTCCGCGAACTGGGGCTTGCGATACTGGTAAAGGTCCGCCACCAGCAGCATCTCGCCCAGATTCCGCCCGGAGGCCTTCGCGCAGGAGATGGATAGTATGCGTTCCCCGTCACGGCCGAGGGCGCACTCCAGGGTGTCGCCTGAATCCGTGAACTCGATATCGGCGATGAACTTGGGGAAGTTATAGTTATCGACTCCGGCCTTCAAAGCCACCTCCGTGGTCACCGGAAGCCGCACGACGAAAGCCGAGAAGAAACGGTCCACCGCCTGCCTGAGAAGGTTATATCCCGGGAAACCCGCATACAGGGGCGAGTTGGTGAGGACCGCGACCGCGAATTCGTTATAGGGCCCGATATCCGTGTCCCGGTATTCGAAGGCTCCCAGCAGAAGGCCTCCGACACCCGGCATTATCTGGGCCGCCTTGAACCTGGGGTCGGGCAGCAACCGTCTCAACTTCATGATGTTCGCCGGGAGAAGGGCCCCGAGAGCGCGGGCTTCTCTATAGAAAAGGGGCAACTTCCCCTTGACTCCGGGGATGAACTCGACGTCGATCTGCTCTATGTCAGTAAAGAAGTCATTCACCTCTCGACACCTCCCGTTGCATCTACCGGCCTCGCGGTATGCGAGGCGCGCTAGAAGTAGTCCTCCATTCTCCTGGGATATTCTTCCGCCAGCACTTTTCCGCCGTACGCCTGGAGCACCTCGTTGTTGCCGTCCCCAATCATCGCCGACCTGGCGTCCCGGAAGAGCTTCTCCACGAAACCTTCCTCGGTGAGCCCGTACCCGCCGAGGATCTGCATCGCCTCGCTCGCCACCTCGAACGCAAGCTGGGTGCAGAAGGTCTTGGACGCCAGCGAGTACTCCGGGAGCGGGGGGGAGATGTTCAGGTTGAGATCGATGACCGACCGCGAGAGCGCCCTGCACGCCTCCACCTTGGCGAACATCTGAAAAAGCCGCTGCCTCACCGATCTATGCTCGATGATGGGCGCGCCGCCCTGGACCCTCTCCCTGGCATACTGGAGCGCCTCCTCGAACGCCGCCCTGGCGATGCCTACGACACCGATCCCGAGGGCCGCGTTGGCGGAGGACAGGATCAGCTCCAGCATCTCCGGGTAGTAGTCGGGCTCGCAGAACATGTATCGCTTCGGTATGCGCACGTCGTCGAAGTAGATCTCGCCCTGGTTCAGGTCCCGGCACCCCATCTTGGCCAGCGGCTTTCCCCTGGAAACCCCGTCCCTGTCCAGCGGGCAGATGCAGATACCCCCTCCCGCCATGCCGAGGGAGGGGTCGACCTGGCAGAACAGCAGCGCGTGCGTGGCTATGGTGCCGCCGGATACCCAGGCGGACTTCTGCCCGTTTATGACCCATTCGTCTCCTTCGAGTCTGGCCTGGACGTTGTTGCGGATGTCGGGGTTCCGGAAGAAATCCTCGCAGCCGAAATAGTCACTCCCGTGGTCCGGCTCGGTTATCGCCCAGCATCCCCGGATGCTCCCGTCCCTGCACGAGCAGAACGGTATCACGAACTCCTCTATCAGCTCGTCGTCCGCGGTGAGGCAGGCGGCGAAGAAGGGCACGCAAGAGGCGGCGATAAGCGTGCCGAGACCGGCTCCACCCCATGCTATCTCCTCGAAGATAAGGTTGATCTGGTGGGGCGACAGACCGAGGCCGCCGTACTCCTCGGGAAGGAGTATCGTGTGGTAGCCGAGCTCGTAAGCGGTTTTCAGAAAATCCCAGAGAGGAGAATCCTCCGCGATCCCTTCCTCCGGGCTCATGGCGTCGAGCCGGCGCGAAGCGGGCCTTACTACCTCCTCGGCGAAGGTATGCGCCGCTCGTTTGATATCGAGGTCCTCGTCAGTGAGCTTCTCGTAGATATCGAAATAATCCATCTCATATCTCCTTGGCTCCAGGTCGCCGCACCGCTTTTCGCGGGCGGTCACTCACACTTCCGTGGGGAGGTCATACTTGCGGCAGTATTCCAGGTAGACTTTGTTCGCGGGTTTGAGAAGCGGGAGAAGCTTCATAACCTTGGGGACCGGCCCCCGGGTCTTCACCTGCCTCGTCGCCAGCGCCTTGGCGACGTTGAGTTTCTTGAGCCAGAACAGGTGTACGGTATCCGCGGACATGGTGAGCGTGAGGACGGGGTCCATGGCGTTGGCCTCGGAGTCCCACCTGATCCCGTCCTCGTCGATATACATCGAGAATTCGGGATCGCTCACCCGAAAAAGCGCCGTCAGCCCCGTCTCCTTCAACTTGGCTCCAACATCGGGATGTTCCAGGAGTTCGCTCCAGAACTCTCCGAGAACCTGCCTCGCCTGCTCAGCATCCCTGTAGTAACCCATATCCATCCCCCCAATCCACGAGAACATCGAACACGCAAACGGATTATTGTCTTGTTTCAACCCCCTTCCCAAGCCCGAATTCCACTATCGGTTGGCAACGCGCATGAAACGGAGCTTACGTTATTAACTGTTATTAATTTATTAACGATTATTAACATTCCTTGAGGATATGTCAAGAGCTTTTCCGGAATCCTCTGCCCACACTTCTTGGAGAACTTGATAGAATTACCATGTTCGGCTGGAAGATATGGGAAGATGTCCAAGTACGTCTGTGTCGGGAAACAGGAGGGCAGGTGGCGATGGCGGACTACGTTCTCGTGCACGGTGGCCATAAGGACGGGAGCATATGGGACAAAGTAGTCCCACTGCTGGAAGAAAAAGGCCACAGGGTGTGCGCACCCTCCCTTCCCGACGCGGAGACCTCGATCCTTGAAGAGTTCATCTCCGCAGTTTGCCGGCTCCTCGAGGACGAAGGCCTGCATGACATCGTCCTCGCCGGCCACAGCTCCGGAGCTTTGACCATCACGGGCGTCGCGGACAGGATGCCCGAACGTGTCGGTCACCTCGTGTACGTGGACAGCTCGGTCCCCATTGTCGGCAAATCGCTCTACGGCATGTTCGAAGACCTGGGCATTTCCCCCGCGCAATACGACCTCCCGCAGGACCCCCCGTGGCTCGAGCCCCTGTATTTCGATGCAGAGAAGATCCGCAGGATACCTAAGACCTATGTTTTCTGCACGCAAGGCGAGTTCAAAGCGGTTGCCGAGCCTTTTTACGAGAAGGTCAAGCGGAACGCGGAACGGGACGGCTGGAATTACTATGCCCTGGACTCAGGCCACGAATGCATGGTATCCCATCCGGCCGAGCTCGCGCATATCCTGCTCGCCCAAGGCTAGACGAAGCCCTTTCGGAGAGGTCGTAGTGTCAGAATACAAGCGCGAACAAGAGTAGAAGATGCGTTGCCCCAGTCGGCAAGACGGACCGGCTACCGGACCCTCCGCCCCTTCTTGTATCTGAAGTCACAACGTTCTGCCCCCTCGGCGAGCGTCGTCGTGCGCACCAGGCCCGTGCCCTGGTATTCGCTGATGATGAAGTCCTGCTCGCACATGTACGGGATCAGTTCGGCGGCGCCCTGTTTCTCGAAGAACTTGCATATGCCACACTCCGTGAAATCCCATCCCCAGTCGAAGCTCCCCGGCTCGCCCGCGACGAAATCGAAGACCCAATCCCCGGGATAAAGCCTCTTGTGCGATTCCCGGGAGACGACTTCCTGCACCCCATACCATTCCGGGGTGAACTGCTGTTCTCCCTGGGCAATCTGGATCTCCTGCGGGACGGCGCGGCAGGCGATATCCGCGGCATCCAGGATCACCTGCCCAGCATCGCCGGTCGTCATGCCGAGATCCTTCAGCGCCCGATAGAAGGAGAGCGCGACGGCGCTCTCGATCAGATCCCTGGCCAGCGGGTACTGTAAGCTCCCGACGAAAGGTATATCGGGTACCAGGGCCGCGAAGTCCGCGCTGGCGCGGGAGAGCACCCGGTCGACGCTCTCCCCTCCCAACGCCTTTGCGGCCGCTGCGCGGTAGTAAGGCAGGAGCTCGGTGAAAACCGCGTCAAGCTCTTCCCGCTCGTACGATTCTTTCATCTCATCCATGGCTGCTCCCGGACAACGATCCCTAGACCCAACCGCGCTTGGCCATGTAGTTGACCATGGGCTCGGCCAGTCCCGATCCGTACATGAGGGGAAGCATCTTCACGAAGAGGGGAAGGCTGGTCACCTTCATCACCGGGTTGAGTTTGCCGAAGCCGAGCCCTCTTTTTTTCGCCAGTTCCGACAGCATATTGAGGTAATTCGCCGGCACCGGCGCCGTTTCCCTGGCGACCAGCGACAAGGCATGCTGCGCACAGGTGGAGACACAGAGGCCGCAACCGATGCACCTGGCGAGGTCGATCTCGACCCTGCCGTCCGTCTCGGAGATCGCCTCCATCTGGCAGCGCTCCAGGCACACCCCGCATGCGGTGCAGCGTTCAGGGTATTTCCTGACCAGGAAGGCGGAGCGGACGTAATCGGCGGGCCTGTCGTGTACCTTCAACATGCGCAGCAGAGCGCAGCAGCACGAGCAGCAGCAGCACATGTGCACGATGTCCCGGCTGTTGGTGGGCATGAGTATCATCGCGTTCTCATCGGCGCGATCGACGATCTTCAGGGCCTCGTCGATGCTTATCTCCCGCCCCTTGCCGGTGCGTATCATGTGATCGGCCCCTATGCCGAAACTCAGGCAGGTCTCGTGCGGCTTCTCGCATTCATTGCCCAGCAGGCCCTGCTGCTTCTTGCAGATACATTCCGCCACGGCGGCCAGTTTCTGTTTCTTGATGATCTCCCTGGCCTTGTCGAAGCTGGCGATGGATGAGGTGGGGTCCACGGCGGCGCCTACGGGCACCACGCGGTGCTGCTGAAGGACCGCGTCGCCCAGGTGTTTCTCGAATTCCACTACCATCTCCGCCAGTTCGCGGTCGATGGTGTCTACGAAGAACTCGAGGAAGCCTACCTGGTACTGCGTCGCCTGGTAGAAATCGTGCTTGCCACTGTGGATCCTGATGATGAGTCCCGTCTGTGCCATCTCGGCGAGTTTCTCGGCGGCCCGTTCCTCGGACATCCCCCACCGCTTCGCGATCACCGCGGGCGGTTCGGGGAACAGCCGCAACTGCATGGTAAGGCGGGCATCCTCCGGCGTGAACATCTTCGCCAGGATCTTCAGTTCCACCCCGCTCTCGGTCGAGGGGAATCCTCCCGGCGTTCTATCCAGATACTCTCGCAGTCGGGTGTAGGTTTCCTCCGGCATGGCCCCTCTCCTTTCTATTGAAAGATCTCTCCTGACAGGGAAGACCCGGACCGTGCGATATCGCGAACCCCATGGCGTCCTCGTTCTATATACTCATCCGGCCGCGACGATAGCCAGCGCTTCGACCGGGCAGATGGTGATGCAGGCACCGCAGCGTTCGCAGAGCTCCAGGTCGATCAGCGGCTTGCCGTTGTCCATGGTTACCGCGCCGTAGATGCAGGAAGCGCACTTGCCGCAGCCGTTGCATTTATCCTCGTCGAGGACGGTATGCAGGGTCTGGGGAGGAACGGCTCCCGTCATGAACTGCACCACCAGCTCTTCCATGTTGTCGATGTGGGGAACCGCGAGCCCCACCATATCCGGGACCCGTTCGTAACCCTTGCGTTGCATGAAACGGGTCAGGCCGCCCAGGATCTCCTCGAAGATCCGGTAGCCCCTGTACTGCACCGGGCTTTCCAGGGCGGCTATGGTCGCACCACACATGATGCGCTCGACTGCATCCCTCCAATTCCATATACCCCCACTGCTGATGATCTGCAGGCCGGTATCGTTCGCGGATAGGAATATGGCGTAGTTGCACAAGCCCCGCAGCCAGCGGCCGTAGCCGAAGGGTACGGTAAGGGGGGGTCTCGCCGTCTCGATATCCAGGAAGGTAACCCGGAAGTCACTGTAAGTATGCATCGCCGCCGCGCCCAGGCCCCGCATCGTCTCGAGGTAGCCCCGCCAGAATACGTCGTGGTTGAAGCCCAGTTTGAGCCAGAACGGCACGCGGAGGTGGCCGTCGAGCGCCTTGAATACGGCCGGGATGGCCTCATCCACGAAGGAAGCCGTCTCGCCCGCGCTGCAGGACAGGCCGCAGGTGCAGACCACCTCTATAGCCTCCGCTCCCGCCTCCTCCATCTGCAGGGCCATCTCCCGCAGCGTCACCTCAGATGGCGGCGAGACGGTCTCGAAGGGCGGCAGACCGGTCCACGGCCCTATGTAGAAGAAGCTGCCGATGAGCCGCGTATCCTCCCTCTCGGCCACGGGCTTCACGGTGCTGATGTATTCCAGCGCGTTCTCGAGCGGCAGGATGCCGGCATAACAGTGCATGAGGCTGCCGCGGTCACCTATCCTGTCGCAGAACCAGTTGCCCGGGCGGGGAAGAAGCTGCGT
Source organism: Actinomycetota bacterium (assembly GCA_003598015.1). Classification (GTDB taxonomy): domain Bacteria; phylum Actinomycetota; class Geothermincolia; order Geothermincolales; family RBG-13-55-18; genus SURF-21. The sequence goes on from QZKE01000033.1 coordinate 135,241, forward strand.
CAGCTCATCCAGCCCGACGCTCTTTACGATGACCGCGCCTGCGCCGGCTTCGATACAGCGCTGGATCGTGTAGGGTGTCGAAGTGATGGCACCCGCGGCGGCGGCAATCGGATTCTTCATGCGCATTCCGGCGAATTCGATCTCGAGATCAGCCATTTCCCTGCACCTCCCCTTTCGAGACGTCGTCGCGGTCCGGCCTGTGAGTCCGGGACCTCCGTCCGCTTCCCGGGGCCGTTCCACGCCGTTCCCTCGAGCCTTCACCCACGCAGACTGTATATCTATATCCCGGGAGGCCGAGCGGAGGACCAGCCCTGATGGTCCGCTTCCCGTTCAGGCTCTCCCCTCCAGCTGCTGTTGCAGGAGCGCGTTGACCCCCGCGAGCAAGAAAGTCACGGTCTGATCAGAGATCTCCGGGATACGGTCGGATTCATCCCGCCATATCAGGTAGTGATAGGCGACCTGCGCATAGAGGCCGACGGTCAGTACGGCGATCAATTCCATGAGAGGGGCGGAGATGACGATATCGCCCTCGCGCCGGCAGACCTCTTCCAATCCGCCCTGGATATCCGCGGTGAGTTTCTCGAACAACTGCTTCCTCTGTTCCTCGACCTCCGCGCCCTGGCCGACCGTCTCGCGGAAGAGGATGGTCGCCTTTTCGGGATAGCGGCTGCAGAAGTCCAGCAGAAAGACCTGGCCGACCTGGCAGAAATCCGCGAGCGCGAAATCGGAACTCCGCAGCCCGCCGGCGAGCGATTCACGCAGGAGGTATACACAATCGTTCATCAACCTGATCAGCAGGTCTTCCTTGTTCTTGAAGTAGAAATAGATGGTGCCGGTCGAAAACTCCGCCAGGTCCGCTATATCGCCCATGCTCGCTGTCTGGTAGCCTTTTTGAGCGAACAGCTTCTCGGCGGCGGCGAGGATAGCCGCGATACGCTGTTCCTTCTCGCGTTGCTTGCGCAGCGTTCTGCGCGGAACTTCGGGCTCTGAAGCAGGCATGGAACCCCACCTCGTAAGGGCGATCTTATGCCCCGGTCGGTGCTGCGTATGTTGCGTTATAGATATGCCATATAATTTTAAACTGTATTAGAAAAATAAATCAGATTATAGATATTGTCAACAGACAGCTATTGCGGCTGAAAGGCAGGGTACCTACGGGATGATTGCCAGTGGACGGTATGCAGATTGCCGTCATGCGCATCAGACAAGGCTGCATCGTCATGCGCGGAGGTTGCGGCCCCACAGCGGGAGGAATGCTGCACAGGCAGCCTTCAGGTCAGGTGCCCCACCGCTGGCGTCTCGATATAACATCTTCTTAAGGGTGGCGTAACAGATCCTTCACATGGAATCCGACTTATACAATAGATCAATCAAGGCGCTGCGATGGCGGGTCGGCGCGGGTATGATACCTCCGCCGGACCGGCCTAGCGGGCGAGCCGAGGCCATGAGGTGGCGGGGAGGGATCACCGTGAGTAAGAAAGCGGCGAAAACGAGCATGTTCATAGCGGCCCTAGCGTCAGCCGTCATCGCGGTGGCGTGCGTCACGGTTTTCGTGGCGCTGCGGGGCCCGGACGGGGGAGGGGGAGAGGCCACGTCCTACTACCAACTGCGCGTCGAGCTTACGACCAGATCGGACGGCGCCGAGCTCGAGCCCGCGCGGACGGCTGAAATCCTCAGCGTGAGAGAGGTCGGGGTTCAGGGTAAATGGGAGAAAAAGGGCGTGTCCATGCTCCGCGTGTGGGTGCAGAGGGACGGCGCCGCGTCGGCGGAGGAAGTCGTGGGCATCACCGCCGACTATGCCATCGACCCAAGCGCCCTCGGCCGGCCTTTTGCCTTCAGCCTGCATGCGGCAGGACCGGAGGGTTGCGCCTTGCGCGTGACCGGGGCGGGCGATGGAGAGGAGGTGGAGCTGGCGGTGGTGGAGCACGCCGGCGCCGAGCCCCTCGAGTTTCAAGTCGAACTCTCGCCCCTGGGAGGTTCGCCTCCCCTCGTAGACGAAACGGAGTCGCGGTCCTCGTCCATGGCCCTGGCCTTCTACTACCCCTGGTACGATTCCACGCGCAACTGGGACAGCCCTGCCCTGCAGGACCGTCCCGCACAGCCGTATGTCTCCGCAGACCGCGCGGCCATGGAGCGGCACGTCGAGCAGGCCCGCGAGGCGGGGATCGACGGTTTCCTGGTCTCCTGGTGGGGCCCCGGCTCCTACACCGACGAGAACCTGGCGTTGCTCCTGGACGTGGCGGAGGAGAGCGGGTTCTCCATCGCCATCAACTTCGAGACCCTGCGAGGCGACAGCCCGGCCGGGAACCCACAACCCCTCCCGCCCGACGAGATCTTCGCCTGGATGAGGTACGCGCTAACCAGCTACGGCGATCATCCCGCCTATCTCAGGATCGACGGAGAGCCTCTCATCGCCGTTTGGGCGTCCCAAGCGGTACCCCTCGACGACTGGGAGCGCGTCTTCGCCGAACTGGAGGCGCGGGGGCTCGAGGCCTTCTGCCTGGCCGAGTTCGGAGGCGATCACCCCAAGACGGACGTCCTGGAGGTCTTCGACGGGCTGCACACCTACAATATAGTGGGCATGGCGGGGGGAGACGGGGGGATGGATCAACTCGCCTCCATTTATGCCGATACCGGGCGCATGGTCAGGAACTACCACCTCCTGCAGGAGGAGGGAGCCCCCCGCAAGCTGTGGGCAGCGACCGCCCAACCCGGGTACGACGACCATCTCATACCAGGCCGTCCGGGGGTAGTCCTCCCGCGTGAGGACGGGGAGACCTACCGCGCGAGTTTCGAGGCGGCGCTGGCGAGCGGTCCCGACTGCGTGTTCATAACCTCGTGGAACGAATGGTGGGAGCATACGTATATCGAACCGAGCGAAGCCTACGGGGACCTTTATCTCAGCATAACCGCCGAGTGCCTGGGGGCGTGGAGGGAATGATCCCGCGCGGCGCCCCGCCCCGGGAACTCAGGAGAAGAGTTCCTCGAGCAGGGGCGTGAACACCGCGAGCAGGGTGTCCTTTACCCATTGCCGGTATGCTTCGCCGTCGGGATCCATCCCCAGGATCTGGGCGTGGGCCGACTTGGCGCCCAGGAAGGAGTCGGCGAGGATGTGGAAGCAATACACGAAGCTCTCCGCCTCCTCCCTGCGGCCGGGCAGCGGAGCCATCCCCTCGAGCATGCTCCGCAGCCCCTCGATATGCATGAGGATGTAGCGATAGCCCGGTATCTCCTCCAGCTGGCCTATCTGCGCCATGTTCACGAAGATGATCTGCTGGGCCTCGGGGTGGTCGAAATAGTAGTCGAGGAAGCGATCGATAAAGAGAGAGAGGCCCTCAACCGGCCGCATGCGTGAGAGGTCGTGCAGCCAGGCGGGCATTATCTCCATAGTCTCGCGGTAGATCCTCTCCGTCACCGCCTCGAAGAGCTTCTCCTTGGAGCCGAAGTAATAATGTATAAGCGGGTGGTCAACGCCCGCCTCCGCGGCGATCATGCGTGTGCTGGCCGCGCGGAAGGAATGTTGCGCGAATACCCGGGTGGCCGCCTTGAGTATCCTCTCCCGCGTGCCCTCGTCCCCATCGCCCTTGCGTTGGCGGCGCCTGCTTTCACCCATAGCGGCGGGCTTGCTGTGTCCCTTTCTTGCCACTGCCATGACGCTTGACCCTTTCTCTGTCTCCGGCCGGCTTCGCTGACGACGGGACGGGGTTCCACGCCGCCGATGATAGCGCAGCCATCAGTATATTGACAAATCGGTAAAATATCCTATGATAGTATTTACCAATCGGTAAAAGTATAGACGACATAATATTTTTCGGCAAGCGGAAAGGGGTGCGTGGCACATGGAGCCTCAGGCGGGTCTGTTGCAGGCGGGGATGGAAGAGAGGAGCGAGGCGGTATGGCAGGCGATGCGCGCCGCCTACAAGTCGGGCCTTATGGACGAGATGCTCGACCTCGCCGGTGCGCTTATGCCTCCCGATATGGATCAGATCGAGATGATGGGAGAGGCCGAGGAGCGATTGATGCAGGCCGATCTGGCCGCTACGGCCGGGATGATGGACGAGATGCTCATCCCGCTGGCGCGCGTCATGGCCAGGGAAGAGGTGGTGGAGGCGATGAAGTCACTCCTGCTCACCTTCAAGCCGGCCATCATGGGCGCCGTGTCGGCGTCGGGAGGAGATGTCACATTGCTGAGGGAAAGGCTCCAGGCCGTGCAGGCGAGCCTGCTGGCCTTGCGTCCCGTGGCGCAGGTGGCGGCGCCGGCCGCCCTGCAGGCCGCCTCTCCACGGCTGGAGGGTTTCCTCCTGGATAAAGCCGGTCCCGCGGTGGGCAACATGATAAACGCGCAGTGCGCCGGCCTGAACCACCTCATCGAGACCAACCCCCGGGCCATCCCCGCTTTTCTGCGAGGGGTGGCGGAGACCGTCGACAGCGCGGAGATGAGAAAGGCGGCCTCCGCGCTCTTTGGTATCCTCCTCGCTCACAGGCCCAAGCCGCTCAAGTGGCTGGTGCGGGAGATAGCGATGCGCACGAGGAAGCGCTTCGGAGCTGCGAAGGGAGGGGCGCGTGATGACGGCTAAGAGCGATTGCGTGAAGATCGTAGGCGAAGAGAGCGTGCTCGCGGACAAGAAAATCCTGGCCTCCTTCGCCCGCGATGACGGCGGCAGCCAGGGGTCGCCTCCGGCCTGCGTGGTGAAACCCCGCAGCGCGGAGGAGGTACGCGAAATCGTGCTCATGGCCAACGCCAGGGGTTATGCGCTGGTGCCCGTCTCCTCCGGCGAACCGCACTCCCGCGGCGATACCGTGCCCGCGACGGAGGGCGCGGTGATCGTCGACCTCTCGGGGATGAAGCGCGTGCTGCGTATGGACCGGCGCAACAAGGTGGCCATGGTGGAGCCGGGAGTGACCTTCGGCGAGTTGAGGGACGCCGCCGCGCAGGAGGGATTGCGGGTGCTCACTCCCCTGCTTCCCCGCCCCAGCAAGTCGGTACTGGGAAGCGCCCTGGAGAGGGAGCCCATGCTCATCCCCAAGTACCACTGGGATATGACCGACCCCCTCATGTGCGTGGAGGTCGTGTTCGGGACGGGCGACGTCTTCCGCACCGGCTCGGCTGCCGGCCCCGGCACCCTGGAGGAGCAGTGGGCCGTCGGGTGCGCCCAGAAGAATCCCATGGGGCCGGGACAGACCGATTTCCTGCGCCTCGTCCAGGGTTCCCAGGGCAGCATGGGCATCGTGACCTGGGGCACGGTGAAACTGGAATTGCTGCCCGGCGTGGAGAAAGCCTTCCTCGTCACGGCGGACGAATTCGGCGCGCTGCAGGATTTCGCCTACACCATCCTCAAGTTCAAGCTCCCGGATCTCTGCCTCATCCTCAACGGCGCCGCTCTTGGCGCCATAACGGAAAAGGGCGGAGGGGATATGCCCCCCTGGACGCTCGCCTATTCCATTTCCGGCTATACCTACATGCCGCGGGAGAGGGTGGAATACCTGGAGAAAGACGTCGCGGATATCGCTTCCGCGGCGGGGGTCAAACCCGCGCGCACCGCGGGGGACGTCGATGCCGGCGAGCTGGCCCGCATGATGGGCGCGCCGTGCCCGCCGCCGCACTGGAAGACGCGCGCCAGGGGCGCCTGCCGGGAGGTCTTCTTCCTCACCACCCTGGACAGGGTGCCCGCGTTCCTGGCGGCGGTGGATGGGGAGATGTCCGCGCACGGCTTCGATGCCCGGGACCTGGGGGTCTACGTGCAGCCCATCCGCCAGGGGACCGGATGCCACCTGGAAATGGACTTCTTCTACGACCCGGGAAGCGAGGAGGATACGCGAAAAGCCAGGGCGCTCCACGAGGGCGTCAGCCGCGCCTGCATCGAGATGGGAGGTTTCTTCTCGCGCCCCTACGGCGGCTGGGCCGACCTGGCCTACGGGCGCGCGCCGGATGCCGTGGCGGCGCTTGCCAGGATAAAGGACATCCTCGACCCGCGCGGCGTGATGAACCCGGGCCGCCTCTGCTTCGGGAAGGAGGGATAGGCAATGGCTTTACAGGATATGGAAAGGGATATGGCGGGCTGTTCCAGGTGCTCGAGCTGCAAGTGGATACCCCACAACCAGGTCAAGAGCTGGAGGTTCGCCCAGGGGTGCCCCTCCAGTACCCGCTACAGCTTCCACGCTTACTCCGGCAGCGGCAAGATGATCATGGGGCTCTCCATGCTGCAGAGCCGCAGCGAGCTCAACGACGACGTGGCCGGCATCATCTATAACTGCCAGCTCTGCGGCTCTTGCCAGGTCTCGTGCCAGGTTTACCGGGACGACATCGACCTTTCCGACGTGCTCCTCGAGCTGAGGGCGAAGTGCGTGGAAGACGGCTTCCTCATCCTCGAGCACATGGAGATGCTGCAGTCCATGAAGAAGGAGGACAACCCCCTGGGCATGCTCAAGGCCGACCGCGGGAGGTGGGCGGAGGGGCTGGGCCTGCCGGAGATCGGCGGGCGCCAGGTGGAGGTGCTCTTCCATGCCGGTTGCCGCTACTCCTACGACGAAGACCTGCGCGGGACGGTGAGGGGTACGGTCTCCCTCCTGCGCGATGCCGGTATAGATATCGGCGTGGCGGGGAAGGATGAGGCTTGCTGCGGCGGCAGGGCCTACGAACTGGGTTACCAGGGAGAGATGCGCAACTTCGCGGACGACATGGCCGGCCGGGTCAAGGCCTCCGGCGCCCGCACGCTGGTCACGGCATGCTCCGACTGCTACTACACCTTCATGTACCTCTACCCCAAGAATGGATTGGACCTCGGGGTCGAGGTGCTGCATATCACCGAGCTGGTAGGCCGCATGATCGAGGAGGGGAGGATCGAGCCCGCCGGCGAAGTGCCCATGCGCGTGACCTATCACGATCCCTGCCACCTGGGCCGGCGGGGCGAGTCGTACAAGGAGGGCTGGAGCGGCGGCGACAAGCTGCTGCGGCCGGTACGTTTCAAGCAGAGCGGGCGTCTGGGTGTGTTCGACCCTCCGCGGGACATCATCAGGGCGCTGCCCGGAATCGAGCTGGTCGAGATGGAGCGCATACGTGAATACTCCTGGTGCTGCGGCGCCGGTGGCGGCGTGCTCGAGGCTTTCCCCGAGTTCGCTTCCTGGACGGCGGGAGACCGCCTGGAGGAGGCAGCGGCCACCGGGGCGGAGGCGCTGGTCACCGCATGTCCCTGGTGCGTGAGGGTGTTCCGGGACGCCGTGACGGAGCGGGGCATGGAGATGAAGATCTACGACGTGATGGAACTGCTGGCGTCGTCACTGGGAGGTGCTTGAGATGATAACGGATGCAGCCTACCGGGAACTCCAGGAAACCCTGGGTGCGGAGAACGTCTCCCGCGAGCCGGCGGTGCTGGACGGCTATACCTGGCAGCCCTTCACCGATATCCTCGGACTTCCCGACTCATGGTGCCGCTACCGGCCCGCCGCGGTGGTGCTGCCGGGAAGCACCGAAGAGGTGCAGGAGGTGGTGAGGATCTGCGGCCGGCACGGGCTGCAGTTCAAGGCCATGAGCACGGGCTGGGGCGCCTGGAACGCCATGGGCGGGGAGAACACCGTGCAGATCGACCTGAAGCGGATGAACCGCATCCTGGAGATAGACGAGAAAAACATGTACGCGGTGGTGGAGCCCTGTGCCGTCTGCTCCCAGCTGCAGGCTGAGGCGATGAAGAAGGGTTTGAACTGCCATATCATCGGGGCCGGCTGCGGCTCCTCACCATTGGCCAGCGCCACCTCGCTGTGCGGTTACGGCTGGAGCGGCCTCACCACCTCCTACAGCGCCCGCAACGTGCTGGGCGTGGAATGGGTGCTGCCCGACGGCGAGGTGCTCAGGATCGGGACCCCGGGCCAGGACGCGGGTTGGTTCAACGGCGACGGCCCCGGACCCAGCCTGCGCGGCGCCATGCGCGGCTTCATGGGTGCCTGCGGCGGCCTGGGGGTGTTCACGCGCTGCGCCGTGAAGCTCTTCCCCTGGCCGGGTCCCGAGGAGCCGCAGGTCGAGGGGCTGCTCAACGACGTCACCGCGGAGGTGCCGGACACCCACGCCATGTTCCTGATCGCCTTTCCCGACCTGCAGCGTTGGGCCGATGCCGCCTACAGTGTCGCCGACGCGGAGATAGGGTACATGATGTGTAAGAACGCCATCGGGGCCCTGGTGGCGACCATGATGCCCCGGGGGCTGAAGGAGTTGACGCGCTTTGCGGTGTTCAAGGACATACTCAAGACCTTGCGCTACCAGTTCCAGTTCCTGGTCTGCGCGAGGACGCCGCGGGAATTCGCATACCAGAAAGCGGTCCTCAGGGAGATCGTCGAGGAATGCGAGGGCATATGCCTGGACGTGAGCAAGCTGCCGGGCCTGCACGACGCTTTCTGGTGGGGATTCGTGCGCGCGGCCATGCCCCCGCTTATCTTCCGCATGGGCGGAACCTTCGGGACCTCCTACGGCGCCCTGGAGGGGTTCGATCACCCCGCCTACCAGTCCCAGGAGGGAGCCCGCCTGAAGAGCCAGTACACCGAGACGGGCAGGCTCATGGACGACCTGGCGGACAACTCCTGGGGAGGCATCTACGAGGGGAGCACGGGGTTCGGCCACCAGGAGGAACTGTATGTTTACGACCCGCGCGACTCCGCCCAGCTGGAGGCGGCGGAGGATTATCTGGCGGGTACCCTGGTGGACACCGCGGCGAAGAAGCTGGGCCCCGGCCTGGGGTTCGCGGGAGGAGCCATCGTGGCGGAGATCTTCGGCCCCCTCATCGGCGACTATCACGAATGGCTGCGCAAGATCAAGGGCGCCTTCGACCCGGACAACGTGAGCGATCCCGCCTTCTACGTATCCCCCGATCCGGAGAAGCTCATCGCCGAGGAGATGGCCAACCGGCCCGGCATGGCGCAGAGCCTCCTCAGCGTGATGGGGGAGGAGGATACTCCGTAGGCTCAGGCATAGGGGTCGGCCCTGGACTCATGCCCGGGACTTGCGATCCCTATGCCTGACGGGCTTCTTCCTCAGGCATAAGTCCAGGGCCGACCCCTATGCCTGATCGCCGAATCCCTTCTCGACCCGCGACAGGTGCCGGAACATGGCCGCGCGCGCCGCGGCGGGGTCGTGCGACTTCAGGGCCCGCACGATGGCGCGGTGATCGCGTACGGTCTGCCGGCGGATGTCCGGGGATTCCGCAGTCCGCCGGCGGCTGTACACGCTCAGCTGGTTGATGGAGGACATGAAGAGCTCCAGGATACCGTTACGGGCCGCCTTGACGATCTGATTGTGGAGCGCCAGGTCCAGATGGAGGAAGGCCTCCGCATCGTCCACCCTCTCCTTCGCTTCCTTCACCAGCGCCTCCAGTTCCTCCACCTCGGAATCGGTTATGTTGCCGGCGGCCAGCTCGGCCAGGCCTGTTTCCATAATCTTCCTGGCCTTGAAGAGGTCTACGTAGACGGCATCGTCGAGGACGAAGACCGCCTCGAGGTGTTCGATCAGCTTCTTCGGTTCCAGGGAAGTGATGTAATTCCCGGAACCCTGCCGGTTCTCGATGATGTTCATGATCTGAAGGGCTCGCAGGGCCTCCCGCAGTGAGGGGCGGCTCACCTGCATCATGCGCGCGAGCTCGCGCTCCGAGGGCAGCCGGTCCCCGGGGCGCAGCTGCTTCTCCTTGATGAGGGAGAGTATCCTCTTGGCGATCTTCATGGAGAGGGTTTCCCTCTCCAGGGTTCCGAACAGGTCCCCCCACGGCTGGTCTACCATCGCCGCGGCCTCACTTGGCCACCCAACCACAATCCACGAGGAGGTCAGCGCCGGTGATGAAGGAGGCCTTCTCACTGGCGAGGAAATAGACCGCTTCCGCTATCTCCAGGGGAGAGGCCCAGCGCTTGAAGGCCTGCTCCGCCTCTCTCATCTTCTTGACCTCCTCGTAAGGCAGGCCGGTCCTGCGGGATTCGATATCTATGTCCCCACGCAGCATGGGGGTATCCACCGACCCCGGGCTCAACGAGTTCACCCGGATCCCGTGGGGCGCCAGTTCCCAGGCGATGGCGCGGGTGAAGGAGATGACCGCGCCCTTGCTGGCCCCGTACACGGAGTGGTCCACCTGGCCCACGTGGCCGGACACCGATCCCATGTTAACGATGGCCCCCGCACGCTGCCCCTTCATCACCGGGACGACGTGCTTGCAGAAGAGAAAGATCCCGCCCAGGTTGATGTTCACCACCCGCCTGAACTCGTCCACGCCGATTTCCTCTACCGGCTTCACCAGCACTACGCCGGCGTTGTTCACCAGTACGTCGATGCGCCCGAAACGGTCCGCCACGTCGTGCACGAAGGAAGCTACGTCTTTCTCCTCGGCCACGTCCCCCCGGGCGCTGTGGCACGCCGCCCCCTCCGCTTCAGCGGCGGCGGCTGTCTCCTGCACGGCTTCGGCTATGTCCATGACGGCCACGTCGTATCCGTTGCGGGCGAAAAGCTCCGCCGCGGCCCTCCCGATGCCGCTCGCGGCGCCCGTGACCATGGCCAGGCTTCTTCCCTCCATCTTTCAAGGCCTCCTTCCTATTCCCAGCCTGCCGCGGGCTTCTTGCGGCGTGGCTACCGGCCTGCCCAGCGCCTCGGCGATGCGCCGCGCCTCCTCCACCAGCACGTGGGTGGGGGCTACCTCTCCCTCGCGGTTGAAGGGGTAGTCCTCCGTCCCCACGCGGATGTGGTCTCCCTCCACCATGGCGGCCGCCAGGAGTTTCATCTGGCTCTCGCCCATCACGCTGACCGTGCACACGCATCCCTCCGGCATCTGCCTCCGCCGGTAGAGGTATTCATCGATGGTGGGAGGGCTCCAGGTCCCCCCCGGCCAGCCGAAGAAGAGGGTGGTGACGTAAGGTTCAGCGAGCAACCCCTCGCGCACGAGGAAGAGGAGGTTCCAGATGGAACCGCTGTGCCATACCTCGAACTCCGGCACCACGCCGGAGTCAGCGCAGGCCCGGGCATAGGAGATCAGTTCCTCCTTGGTGTGGAGGACGTTGAAATCCTCCGCGGCGAAGGCCTCGTCGTGATGGCCCAGGATCACGGATATCATGTCGCCCTTATGCGCGAAGACGTCCGCGCGCTCCTCCAGGGTGGTGCTGGACATCCCGCACTGGATGATGATATCGCACCTTTGCCGTATCGCCGGAATAACCTCGTCCCAGCGTCCTTCGGCGTGGGTGTGGCAGACCGCCGCCCCCTTTTCCAGGCAGAGCGCGGCCTCGTCCGCGATGGCCTGCGCGGTCCTGGGGTACTCCACCCCGGGATGCATCCAGCAGGTGTTGGCGGTCGCGGTGATGATTAGCGGCGTCTCAAATACCCTGCTCATTTTCTGCTCCTCTCGCCGGCTCGCCCCGGCTCATGCGCCGTCCCGGCCCGTAATGCGTTTGTCCAGGGTGGTGATCCTGCGGCAACCATCGCCGGTGACGACGTAACAATCCTCCACTCCGATCAGGGTGTCGCGGAAGGGCTCCCAGGCCTCTATCTCGAAGACCATGTTCTCCTTGAAGACCCCTTCGGCGACCCCCATGGTCCCGAAGAGGTGCTGCTCCTCGCACTCCAGGCCGATGCTGTGGCCCACCACGAAGGTGAGCCCTTCCGGCCTCAGGGACTTGTAGTAGGCGATCGCCTCCTCGTTGAGTTCCCGCATGTTTACCCCCGGCTTCACGTGCTGCTCGTAGAACTCCTGCAGCTGTATAAGGCTGCCCACCAGCTCCTCCGCCTCGGGAGGGACTGGGCCCAGCACCAGGTGGCGGTTCACATCGGAGACGTAGCCCTTGCATACGGCGCCGAAATCGAAGCGCAGGATATCACCTTGCTCGGCCACCGTGCCCAGACCCGGGGCCTCGGGATCGGAACCCCCTATGCTCAAGGTGAGGTGATCCCATCCGTCCGCGCCCTCCGCGAGCATGGTCTGCTTGCCCAGTTTGAGGAAGTCGTTGTCGCTTATCCCCGCGGCGGCGGCCTCCATGCAGGCCGTGATGGCCTTCTCGGTAACGGCGGTGGCCTTCTCGATGAGGGTTATCTCCTCCTCGCTCTTGACCACCCGCAGGTCCAGGAAGGCCTGGTCCGCGGTGACCACCTCGAGCTCGGGGTCCTTCGAGGACAGGTGTTCGACGAGCCACTTGGGAGCGCTGGATTCGACTCCCACCCGCCTGCCCCTGAAACCCCATCTCTTGAGCTTCGACCATACCGCCCTCTTCGCTTCCCTCTGCCCGATGATGCCTTTGTACTCGTTGGCCCAGCAGAACTCGTCCACGCTCCGGAAGAGGGCCCAGTGGAAGAGGGCGAGATGTCCGTCCCGCCGCATGAGCACCACGTTGGGATACATGTTCCTGAGGGCGAAGAGGATGGGGTTGGGGGCGGTGGGCAGGGTGGGCAAACCGCTCAGGTAGTAGACGTTGATGGGGGAAGTGGCCACGAGAAGATCGAGGTCCTGCCCGTTCATGATCTCCTCGGCCCGTTCCCTGTCGAATCCGATGGGCTTCATGCGTTTCACCTCCGGCAATCCGGGGCGGGCCGGGATATGTTCTCCCAGGTCTTGGTAGAGGCTCCCGGTGCCCTCCTTCTCCGCCAGCTCCACGAGCTCTCCGCGCGTGGCCGCCCTTCCCGTGCCGGCCGAAAGGTAGCCCATGAGCACGCAGGCCACCGCGCTCTTCGCATCGTCGGGAGAGAACTCCGGCTCCCGGTCCTCGAGGATGCAGCCGGCGAAATGCTCGTCCTCGTGCCTCACCGATATGGTGTAGTAATGGGGGAAAGGGGCGTGCTCCAGTTCCGGCTCGTACCACTCACGGCGATGGTCTCCCATGGCCTTGTGGTAGGAGTAGATGCGCACCGGCCTCTCCCAGGCGTGGTTCTCGAGTATGGTTCCCTGCGTGCCGTATATCTCCAGGCTGTTGAAGGGGGTGGTCTGCTGGGTGAAGCTCACCACGACCTCCCCGATGGTCCCCCTGGAGAAGCGTATCATGGACAGGGCGTTGTCCTCGCCCTTCTCGGGATGGCTCACGGCCTGCCTGGAGAGCATGGCGGTTACTTCCTCCACGCGGTCCTGCAGGATCCACTCCAGGGTGGCGAACTTATGGGCTCCCATGTCCATGAAACTCCCGCCCCCCGCCTTGTTGATATCTCCCTTCCAGGAATCGGGCTGGCTGAGGCCGGCGATCTCGTTCACCCCCTCGTAGGCCCTGACCAGGAGCACCTCGCCGATGAGCCCTTCCCGGATCGCGTCGTGTATGTAGCGATGGGCGGGGAGAAAGCGGTGGTTCTCCGCCACCATGAATCTCACCCCGGCCTTGCGCGTCGCCTCGATCATCGCGTCACAACCCTCCAGGGTGGTGGCCATGGGCTTCTCGCACAGCACGTGCTTGCCCGCCGCCGCGCACAAGCTCACCGTCTCCTCGTGATAGGCGTGGGGGACCGTCACCAGGACGGCATGTATATCGCTCCCCAGAAACCCCTCCAGGTCCTTGTATACGGTTACCGGGCCGGCGCGGTAGCGCCTGCTCATCTTCAAGGCGTGCCGGTAGTTGACGTCGTACATGGCCGTGAACCTGATCATTGGTGATGCCGCGGTGGCGTTTCCGTGGAAGCTCCACGCCCCTCCCAGACCTATAACGCCGAAGTCTACCGCATTCATGATTCTCATCCTCTTTCCCGTTCTCTCCCGCGTTTCAGCCCATCAGTCCATCTCGTCCTGCACCAGCTCGAGCAGGTCCTTGAAACGGATGGCGTCGCTGATGATCCCGTCCACCTCGAGGTCGCCGCACATGTAAGCCGCGGTGGGATCCACGCTGCCGCTGAAGACGCCCAGGGCCACCTCTTCATCCATGTTCAATATTATGTCCGGATTGGGAAGGGAACCCGATCCCGCCTCGAACCTGCATTCGCGCACGGACAACCAGCAGAGCGGTTTGCCCTCCACGTTGATCTGGAAACTGCGGTCGAAGCCCTCCACCTCGTCCTGGACGTCTTCGGCGTTGTTGGCGATCTGGGTGAAAACGGTGAAGTAGTCCTTGATGTCAGCCATGCAGAGGGTGTTTTCCTCCATCTTCTGCAGCACCTGGTCCCGCAAGACCTCGTCTATCTGCTGCCCGCTTTCCGCTTTCCAATCCATCTGCGCCCTCCTTTTCCGGCACGGCTCTTGCCCCGCGACAGCTGAATCGTCAAAGTGGTAAAATGGTAAGACCATTAAAATATAACGCGCTTCTCCTTCGCCTGTCAACCGCACCATGCGGCCGGATAGCATCTTGCGGATCAGCCGGGTGAGGCAAGTTTGGAGCTTCTCCGAGAAGTGTAGTATTTCGCGGAGTCTTCAGGGTCTACCCCCTGCGCTACTCGCGGAAGAACCTCTTCAGAGGGTAGACACGAATTCCGTAATGGCCCGTGAGACCTCTTGCGGTTTTTCCATGGGCGACAGGTGGCCGGCGTCGGCTATCTCGACCAGGGTGGCGTTTTCGATGCGGTTGGCCATGAACGTGCCGTATTTCACCGGGGTCATCCTGTCGTCCGACGCGGTGAGGACGAGGACGGGGGCTCCGATCTCGTCCAACCTCTCCATGACGTCGAAGGCGTCGCAGGCCCGAAAGTCGCCCAGGGTCACCTCGGGAGGGCACGTGGCCGTGGCCTCCATGAGAGGAGCGATACAGGAGGGGTCGGTCTTCTCGGAGATGCTGAACTTGGGCGCTCCTTCCAGGTAGGCGCGGTAATCGTTCTCGATGGTCTCGAAGATAAGCGGCATCACCCTCAGCCTCGCCCCCGAGTTCACTACGATTCCGGCCTTGTACCTTTGCGGCATGTCCAGCAACAGCTGCAGGACAATAGCGCCGCCGATGGAGAGGCCGCAGACCACGGGTCGGGTTACACCCAGGGAAGTAATGAAGCCGTCGACTATCGCGGTGTAATCCGCGATGCAGTTCTTCCCCTCGCCCCCGCTTGCGCCGTGGCCGGGCAGATCGAGGGCGATGGTGTTCATGTCGCCTGCGAGCGCTTCCACCTGCGCGCGCCACAACACGCTCGCTCCGCCGGATCCATGGATGAACACGATGGTGGGCAGGTCCGGTTCGAGCGGCCACCGGCCCGCTATGAAACCTATACCTCCGGTCTTTGATTCATACATCTCACGGGCAGCATATCACATCCTGGCGCGATTGAAGATGGCGGTTTATTTCAGGTAGATGGATTGCTCCACGAGGATGGGGGCGTCCGAGAGCACGCATGTGGCGACGTCCGGGGCGCTTCCGGCGATGTCGTTCAACCGCAGCGATGCCTTGCCCCGGGCGGGGAGCGCGACGGAGTATTCCGAGGAGCGCGCTCCGGCCGTCATGGCGATGATAACTGGATGGGATTCCACCTCCCCGGGGTTGCATACGTAGAGCCACGTCTCCGCGCCCCCGGCGGTGCAGCCTCCGGCGGTATACCATTCCGTGGCCGCCCAGCATGATCCCACCCTGTTTTTCTCCAGCGACCAAGCGCCCCCGCGCCGGTAATACGTCGCTTCCTCCGCCAGGATGGGGATATCGGAATCGATGCACAAGAACAGGTCCCGGCCCATTCCGAAGAGCTGATTCATACGCAGTGTCCTGGTGCTCCGTGGCGGGACGCATATCCTGTGTTCCTCCTCCGCCCCTGCTCCCCCCGGGGATCGCACGAACGCGATGGCCGTGCTCTTGTCGTAGTTGGTCAGACGGAGCCACGTCTCGAAGCTCTCCGCCGTGGACGCATGCGCGAAGAACCATTGCTCCGAGGGTTGATACGAGCGGGTCGCGGAGGCGCCCCCCTGGTAATGCCTCCGGGATATGTCCTCGTAGACCAGGCGCGACGCCTCCGCATGCACGCTGAAGCCTGGAGCGCCTCCGGACATTACGCAAAACACGTAGGTCAGGCCGTCCAGGAAGACTACCGCCGCATCGTTGTAGTAGCCCTGGTAATTGCCCGTCTTGTTGCCCACCGCCACGCTCTCCGGAAGTCCTGCGGGGATGCCGCTGTTCAGGGTACTTTCCTCGAGATAGGTGACGACCTCCCGTCCCAGGGGATCCGTCTCCGCGAACTGCAGCACGCGCACGAGCAGGATGCCCATCTCCCGCGCGGTGGTCGAGTTGATGTTGTATGTCCCGGCTACCGGGCAGCCCAGGGAGGCGGCGTAGTCGCGGAACTTGCGGTAGCCGTAGACGCGCTTGAGCATGCGTGCGGCCACGTTGTCGCTGTTGACGATGGCGCAGCGGCACAGCTCCCGCGTGGTGAAGCCCGTCCCCAGGGGGGCGGTCTGGATCACCCCCTCCTCGCCCTCCATGTCGCCGGCCTGGTAGGTGATGATGCGGTTGAGGTCGAAGGTTCCCCTGGCGGCTTCCTCGTAGATGTACATCACCAGGAACAGCTTGTAGCAGCTGGCGGCGTAGAAGACCTCGTCTTCCCTGTATCCCGCCTGTTCTCCGGTCTCGAGGATGTTGAGGTACATGCCGTAGCTGCCGTAATAACCGTCGGCCAGCTCCTCCAGTTGCGCCGCGATAGGGGGCGCGGCGGTTTCCACGCTCTCCTCACCAGGGGTGGCGTATTGTCCTCCCCGCAGGCCGCAGGCACGAGCGCGAGCATGCGAGGCGGCCGGGAAGGGCAACATAATAAGGAGGAAGCAGATTGCGACGATCAGCCGCGGGCTATCGCGACGGGCATACATGACAGACCTCGTATCAAATAGCACCCTTGCCAGTGAGAATGATACAGGGAAAACGGCCCAGGCTTCAACGGCAAATCAATCGACTCGCGCCACCCATTTGCCCAGGGCTTTTCCCATGCTCCGTATGCCCCCACCCGAGCGAGGCGAGGAGGTCGGCTGCCAGGGCCTCCCAATATCATACAACACCATGCATGGATATCAGGACAGGCAGCTTTACTCTGTCCTTCTCGATCCCTCCGACGCGGTCGCATTGCCGCAATTGCTTTGCTTTACAGAATTTGCCTATACATTATGCTGATGACAAGGGCTATCATCACAAACACTCCGTATAAGCAGGCTCGTGTATTGCGGCGCCCTGGAGCGGTCGGATATGCGGATACGGCTGGGAGGCAAGCTGCGAACGAGCTGCCGGCCGCATAACTGACTGTACCGCTCAAGAAAGAGGGGGTTAGAAGATGGAATCCATGCACTACGACCTTGTGGTGGTGGGGGGAGGCCCGGCAGGAGCGGCTGCGGCCAGGGCGGCAGTCGAAGGCGGGATGAGCACCTTACTCATCGAGAAGAAGAAGATGCCCCGGCCCAAGCAGTGTTCGGGCATGATCATGCCGGCTGCCCGGCGCTACTTGCAGGAATATTTCGGGCCCCTGCCGGAGAAGGTACTGGCGAGTCCGCCCTTCAAGGGCTCGAGCTGGCATCTCAAGGGAGACAGGACCATCAACGTACATCTGGACGGAGATAACGTATGGCGGGACAGGTTCGACCAGTGGTTGTGCGAGGAATCCGGGGCGGAAATACGTGATGGGACGAGGCTCGTGGATTTCGCGGCATGGAAGGACCATGTTGAAATCATCTGCCTCCGCAATGGCGAGGAAGTGAGGCTGCGTTCCTCGGCCATGGTAGCGGCGGACGGGGTCTATTCCGGGGTCGTAAAGAAAATAGATCCAACCTTCAATGATGGCCTGGACTGCTTCTATTACCGGCAGGACTATTACCGCTGCGATGTGGAACTGGAGCCGGGTTATTTCCATGTTTTCCTGGATCCAAGGTTCGGGCTCTACCCCGCCGCCTATGTCAAGGACGACATTCTGGTGGTGGACAGTTGCGTACGTGCGGGAGAGAAGATCGCGCCGGCCCATGATCGCTATTGCTCATCTTTGAGCGAGAAGCACGGTTTCAAGTGTCACGAGCTGGTCATGACCTTGGGCTGCAGGGAGACCGGTACACCTGGATTCAACCGCTTCTGCCTGGGCACGGACCGCGTCCTTGTGGCGGGAGAGGCGGCCGGCTTCATAAACGGTTACGGCGAGGGCATCTCGTCGGCGTTAGCCACGGGTTATCTGGCGGGGAAAGCGGTGGTGGAATCCGGGAGCTCCTCTCCCGGGCCCGTGTATCGAGAAAGCGTTGCGCCTGAGAGGGAGCGTACCATGAAAGAATGGCACCTGCCGGACGTCATATCGGGACGCTCCAATCCGGATGTAACCCGGGCCATTATGGCCTTGCCTCCCAAGGACATACTGCGGCTGATGCCGAAGATATTCGCCTTCGGCATCAAGCATAAAGCTTTCCCCGGGTTTCACAGGGGCAACTTGGAGCTCTCCCTGAGAAGGCTGCTGCACGGCGATTTTAACTTCCGAGGTTGATTGATAAGCATTTCAGGTTCTTCTCCGAAAAGCTTGGGTGAACAGTATGGTGGAATCAGGGTCAGGCCAGGCCTAACGGCAGCTACTCACACTTCTCAGGGAAGAACTACATCATACCCTGGGGAGTCGTGCGAGAAATGGAGGATGATCATGATGGGAGGAAACTGGGGCAGGATTCTCGAGGTCGATCTCACGCAAAGGTCCGTGCGGGACCTGGAGCCGGATGAGCAACTGTATCGCGATTACCTGGGGGGCAGCGGCCTGGCCGCCAGGCTGTTCTTCGACCGCCGTGGTTGGGAGGCTGATCCCTTATCCCCCGAGAACCCGCTGCTGATCATGCTGGGGCCGCTCTCGGGGTTGAACCTTCCGGGGGTGTCCAGGCTGGAGATCTGCGCCCGCTCCCCCCTCACCGGCATCTGGGGGGAATCCTGCATGGGAGGCCACTTCGCCCCTCAATTGAAGCGCACCGGCTACGACGGTATCATCGTGACCGGGGCATCGGACAAGCCGGTCTACCTCTGGGTGACGGACGAGGGGGCCGAGATCCGCGACGCCTCCCACCTCTGGGGCAGGGACACCTACGAGACGGAGGATATCCTCAAGACGGAGGCGGGAGACAAGCGAGCCCAGGTGATGTGCATCGGCCTGGCCGGGGAGAACCTGGTGAAGTACGCCAACGTGATGAACGACAGGGGCTCCACAGCCGGGCGCTGCGGCATGGGGGCGGTGATGGGCTCCAAGAAGCTCAAGGCGGTGGTGGCCCGGGGCGGCAGGAAACCTCCCATCGCCGACGAGGATGGGTATAAGAAAATCCGCGAGCGGCTGGGCGAGGTATTGAAGTTCAGCATGGTGGCCGAGTCCTTCGGCGCCTACGGGACCAACGTGGGCATGGAGTTCGGCATGGCCATGGGAGACGTACCCACCAAGAACTGGCGGGAGGCCTACTGGGAGGCCGGCCGGGAGAAGCTGGGCGGAGTGGCGGTGGCGGAGACCATCCTTACCAGGACCCACTCCTGCTACGGATGTCCCGTGGGATGCAAACGTATCGTAGAGGTGGATTCCGGCCCCTACGCCCTGGAGGAAGGTCCGGGAAGCGAGTACGAGACAGCCGCGGCCCTGGGCACCTTGCAGCGCCTGGACAGCGTGGAGGCCAATCACAAGGCCAACGAGATGTGCAACCGCTACGGCATGGACACCATCTCCGCCGGGGGGAGCATCGCCTACGCAATCGAGGCCTTCGAGGAAGGCTTGATCGTGGAGGCCGACACCGGCGGCATCAAGCTGGGCTGGAACCAGCCCGAGACCCTGCTCCTGCTCATCGACAAGATCGCCCAGAGGGAGGGTTTCGGGGATGAGCTGGCCGAGGGGGTACGGTCCATGTCCGGGAAATACGGCGGGGAGGAATTCGCCATCCACGTCAAGGGGCTGGAATGTCCCATGCACGATCCCCGGGCGATGTGGGGCCTGGCCCTTACCTATGCCACGTCGGTGAGGGGAGCGTGCCACGTCTCCGACGCGAATCTTTTCGCTGATTATGGCATAACCGACCACAGGGACCTGGGGGCGAAGAGGTCCTGGCCGTACAGGGCCAAGGGCAAGGCGGCCCAGACGGTGGCATCGCAGGAGAAAGGATCCGTGGCCAACTCGGCGATCATCTGCCTGATCGCCTGGGCTTCGGAAGGCGGCGCCATGCGGGATATGATGGAGATGCTCAACCCCGTCACCGGCTTCGCCTACGATGTGGATGAACTGGCTCGGGTGGGGGACCGCATATGGTTTATCAAGCGCGCTATCGGCAACCTCTGCGGGGCTACACGCCAGGATGACCGGCTGCCCGCGCGCATCATAGAGCCGCATGTTGAGGGGACCACCTCGTATCTCACCATGGCGGCATTCCCGACCATGATGTCCATGCTGCCCATGGGCAAGCTGCGGGTGGATAAGCTGAGGGATGTCCTGGCCAACTTCCAGATGAAGGTCCTGGTGCCCAACATGAACAAGCTGCTCAGATCCCAGCGCAATCTTCCCGGTTTCAGGGGCCACATGAAAAGGCTGGAGGCGGGAGAGGCGGAGGAGATAAAGCGCAGGACAGTCCCCTTCGACGATATGCTCCAGGAGTATTATCGCTTGCGTGATATAGACGGCCGGGGGCGCCCCAGCCGCAAGGTCCTCGAGAGCCTGGGGATGGGGGAGGTGGCCAAGGAGCTGCACGGCTGAAGCGCCCGTCAGCTGCAAGCCTTGAGGGGCTCGGAACCCTGACTCCTGGTCACGAGGGCATGAGGTAAGGCGCCCGCCTGTTTCAACCGCCGGCTAAACCGGGTGCCCTGGCGCATCAACCCAAAGCGTCCGCGAGAAAACTCAGCATTTTCGCCCAGGAGTCCGAGCTGGCGCGCGCGTTCGCCCCGGGGCTGCCGCCGAAGTCCAGGGCCATGCCGGAGAAGACGCGGGTGTAGCCCACCGTCGCCGGCTGATAGGGCATGAAGACGACGTGGCCTGCGCCGTCGTAGTCCAGGTGCTCGCAGGGGTAGGGGTGGTTGTTCTTCTCCAGGCGCCCGAGGGCGATGCGTGACAGCTCGGAGGACGGCCATACCCTGTCCCCCTTGCCGGACACCAGCAGCACCGGCCCCTTTATCTTCTCCACCTCTATGGTGGCCTTATCCACCGACCCCTCGTCCTTCATACCCTCGATATAGGTGGACAGGGTGGAGAGGGGCTTTCCTGACATGCCGCTCCAGATGGCCTTCGCCGTGAACGCGAAGCTGTCCTTGCGCTTCGCGAAGGGCACCGCCTCCCCCCGCCAGGTCCAGGGCGTATCCGCTTCCGCTTCCCGGGGGTTCTTGTGCAGCCCCTCGAAGACCACTCCCCCTCCGGAGATGGAGACCACCGCGCTCACCTGCTCCAGTTTGGAGGCGACCAGGAGGGCGCCCTCGCCGCCCCGCGACACCCCGATGAGGGCGACGCCGTCCTCTCTCACTTCCAGCCTCGCGGACAGCCAGGCGATGCATTTCTCGAAGTATTCCACGGGGATTCTTATGTAGTCTTCCGGCTGTCCAGCGCCGCCGAAGTAGAGCAGGGAGAGCACGGCGTAGCCCCGCGAGGCCAGGAGGGACCCCCTGTCCTCCATGATGCGGTTGGAGGTGCCGTGCATGACGATGATTCCGGGACGCGGACCGGCGGCAACGGGCTTGAAGTAGGTGCCCGTGATGCCGCCCTCGGAGACGGGGATGCGCTCCACTCCCGGCGCCAGGTACAGCCTCTCGATCTCCCTGGTGGCTGCGGCAGCCCCATCCACTTGCGCGGTGAAGGTCATCTTCTTGGGTTCGGTGTTCTCCTTCACGTATATGCCCGCGCTCTTGTCCAGCGGGGACATGGACCAGAAGAGGCCCATGGGATCGGCATCCTTGTAGGTTCCCGCGGCGGGCTTGTGCCGGGACAGGTCCGCCATGCCGTCCTCATCGCAGGTAAAGACGGCATGGGATTCCCACCTCTTCCCGGCGTCGTCATCGAGCGACGCGCCGAGGTTCACCCGCTGGTGAGGCTCGAAGCCGGCAAGCCTTATCTCCAGCGCTTCGTCGGCCAGCGAACTCTCGGGCGCTATCTCTATGCGCGGTCCTTGGGGAGCCCCTTCATCCCTTGCCATTTTGGCACCTCCCGGTGGTAATGCACGGTTCCGCCCGTGCCGAGAGACGTTGAAAACGCACTTGACCATAGCATAACGCATGTTCGCATCCGAGTGGTGGAGAATGGCCGGCATTTTATGGTGCTGCATTACCTTCCAATCCCCTCTCGTCCCCCCGTGGTGTTTGCGTCCCGCATTCCTGCCACTCCTTCCCGTTCAAGCCGGGAAGGGTCCGGAAAATACCATCCACCTCACCGCGGGCGACCTTGGTTTGCATGCCGGCGATATACTGGCAGGGGCTCCGATGCAATAATAGAGGCATGCCGTTACCATTGCAGGCTCTCAGGTGAGGAGGGAGGGGGCATGGGCAGGTCATTCCTGATGGCGTTCGACCTCGGCGGCGGCTCCGGCAGGTGCATACTGGTCGACCTGGAAACGGGAGCCGCCTTTTCAACCAAGAGGGACTGGTCGTATCCCGTAGCGCCCGGTACCGCGGGCCTGGGTTACGACCTGGATCTCGAGGACATGTGGCGCAAGCTGGGAGAAGCCTGCCGCCAGGTGGTGGAGGAAGCGGGAGCCGGGCCCGGGGAAATACTGGGCGTAGCCGCCACCAGCATGCGCAACACCACGGTATTGCTGGACGGCGAAGACAGGGTGCTCTTCGCCACCCCCAACCAGGACGGGCGTGCCCTGGGCAACGCGCTGATGCTGGCGGGCGAGCGCGGCATGGAGTTCTATCGGGCGGGCGGCCACTGGCCGGGCCCCATTTTCACCGGCCCGAGGCTGCTGTGGATGCAGAACAACGCGCCGGAACTCCTCGCACGGGCCACGCGCGTCACCTGCCTCTCCGACTGGATGGGGTTCCGCCTGAGCGGGGGTCTCTATTCCGAGAGGTCGCAGGCGGGCGAGACCATCCTCTTCGACCACCGCAAACGCGACTGGGCCCGGGACCTCATCGCGTCCATCGGAGTGGATCCGGGGATGTTCCCCGAGGTGGTGGGTGCGGGGACCCTTATCGGAAGCCTCACGCGCGAGGCGGCGGAGCACCTGGGCCTGGCGCCCGGCATCCCGGTTGCGGCGGGCGGCGCCGACACCCAGTGCGGCCTGCTGGGGGCGGGATGCGTGCGGGACGGGGATCTCGGCGTCATCGCCGGAACCTCCATGTCCGTGCAGCAGGTCTGCGGGGACTACGTGCTGGACGGGGAGGGCCGGCTGTGGAGCGGGCAGCACGTGGTGCCCGGACTGTACGTGCTGGAGAGCAACGGCCTGCTCTCGGGCACGGTCCTGGAATGGTTCTCGCGCATCCTCCATCCGGGCAGCTACGACCCGCTCGCGGTCCTCTTCGCCGCGGCGGCACGTTCCGAGCCCGGCGCGGCGGGGGTGTATTCGACCTTCGGGGCCCATGTAGGGGACGCCCGCAGCATCAGCGTCATCCTCGGCAGCCTCACCATGTCCCACATGGTGACCCCCGACACCCTCGCCTGCCGCGATCACATCGGCCGGGCCCTGCTGGAGGGCATCGCCTATTCCGCCTGGGCCAACGCCGGACAGGTCATCGCGGTGAGCGGCATGGACCCGGACTTCCTTGACGCGGGAGCGGGCATGTCCAGGAGCGCACTGTGGACCCAGATAGTCAGCGACGTGGCGGGGAAGACGGTAAGGGTGCATGCGGTGGCGGAGAACTCGGCGCTGGGCGCGGCCATCTGCGCCGGCGTGGGGGCCGGCGTCTTCCCCGACCTGGTGGAGGGCGCCAGCCGCCTGGTGAGCGTGGAGAGGGAACAGCGGCCGGGGGAGCATGCCCAGAAATACGGGGAGCTGTACGCGGGCTGGAGGGAGGCCATGGACAAAGGCTCCGAGTGTGAAAGCTGCATGGCGAACCAGATGGCCGTGGCCATGCTCTCCCGCGCGCCGGCGGCCTGCGAGGCACCACCCGCCTTCCGGCCCCGCATACTGGTCACCGCGAGCATGGACGATGCGGCCCTGGGCGAGCTGCGCGGCATGGGCGAAGTGGACTTCCGCCCCTGGCGCGAGGAGATGAGCGTCCTGGGGGGCGGGCGGGAGCTGGCGCAGGCGCTGGCGGGCTTCGACGTCTTCATCACCGAGATGGACGTGGTGGACTTCGAGGCCCTGCGCGATACGCCGGGCCTGAAGATGATCATCTGCTGCCGCGTCAACGCCGTCAACGTCGACCTGGAGGCGGCCACCGCCTTCGGCGTACCCGTGGCCAACACCCCCGGCAGGAACTCAGGCGCGGTGGCGGACCTCGCCGTGGGCTTCATGATCATGCTGGCGCGCAAGCTGCCCGGGGCGGCCACGTTCCTCAAGCAAAGCGGCGGCGAGGCCGGCGACCTCCTGCGCATGGCGCAGGCCTACGAGGAATACCAGGGCAGCGAGCTCTGGCGCAAGACGGTAGGCCTGGTGGGCCTGGGCAACGTGGGAACGCGGGTCGCCGCCAGGCTGTGCCCCTTCGGCGCGAAGGTCATCTTCTACGATCCCGGAATAGACGCCGCGGAAGGGGTACTGGCGGGGGCCGAGAAGGTGTCCTTCGAGGAGTTGCTGAGGCGCAGCGACTTCGTGAGCGTGCATGCCCCGGCCACCGCGGCCAGCGAAAAGCTCATGGACCGTGAGGCCTTCTCGCGCATGAAGGAGGGGGCGTTCTTCATCAACACGGCGCGGGCCTCCCTCGTCGATGACGAGGCCCTGGCGGAGGCGCTGGAGAGCGGGAAGCTCGCCGGGGCCGCACTGGACGTTTTCACGGTGGAGCCCCCCGCGGCGGATAACCGGTTGGCGGGGAGGGAAGACGTCATCGCCACCCCGCATATAGGGGGCAACACGCGGGAGATCGGCGCCCACCAGGGGGATATCGCCGCGGACCAGCTGCGCAAACTGCTGCGCGGAGCGTCACCCGACCACATCCTCAACCCGGGGGTACTGGAGGGGTTCGCCTGGGAGGGGCCCCGCCGCGAACCACCTCCCGAGGTGCTCGAGTCACTCGCCCGCAACCCGAAGCCGTCCATCACCTCTTAGAGGGGAAAGGAGACAGCCATGGCCGTTGGTTTCCCGGCTAAATACGAGGAAGTACGCCCATACAACCTGCACTTCAACTATCTCAGCAACGCTGCGGTGAACGCGCTGAATTCCCTGGGATGGAAATACTATGCTTTAACTCCCTATCAATTCAGCGCGGAGGGCAAGATGAGCCTCTTATCCTGGGGCGAGACCATGGCCATCAATATCTTCCAGGACGGAACGGTGCAGATGCTGAGCAAATGCTCATTCCCCCTGCAATGGTTCGATTGGGGCAAGAACAAGAAAAATGTGGTCCGTTTCTTCGCCTGGCTGGATTATTTCCTTTCCCAGATGGCCTATGCGCCTGGAAACAGATAATTATCAATGAGAGCCTTCACTTCCTGAGGGCTGACGTAAGGGGGGTAGAACGTACCCGACTCCGATCAATTGCCCCAGGCGTAATGGTAAGAATGAGCCTGGGGTCAGAATGTGAGGATCTACTGGCTAAATGACCGGAGATCACACCGGACAGGGCTACGCCCTGGCTGCGTTATTCTCAATCTTCGTCTAAGTGCCTTCGTAACCTTTCTCGTAGTCCTTATTGTAACCGTCATAGAAACCGCGTTCATACTCTGGGGGGCCGCCGCCGGTCCAAAGGCCGGGTGTGGGGCTGAACCCAAATCCGAAATCCTTGTCCGCTTCGCCGTGCCTTAAGCCCATCTCATATCCATCTTCGTAGCCAGCATCGTAGTCCAGGATTCTATCTGACTCCACGGTCTCTTTATCATCACTGGAGGCCTCCTCCCCAGAGGCCTCTTCCTCGGAGGCAGCTAACTGCAGCTCTTCCTCCTTTATGCGAATGCAATCTTCGTAAGCGTCAAAATATCCATCCAGATTACCAACCCGGAATCCCTCGTCATACTTTGCATTGCCGGTCTTGACGCCCATGGAAGAAGGGGTGAAGTCTTCTCCCCTCGCGTAGTCCCCCGTCCCTTCGGAATACCCGTTCTTATAGCCGAGATCGTATCCTTTGCGATACTCCTCACTTGTGGATTTGTTGCGGTTGGCTGGATCGCCGACACCCTGTTTCTTCAGCAAGTCCATGTACGCCTTGTTCCTCTCCGCCAAGCTCTTGCCGTTGCAGCCGCAAGAGAGGATAAGGGACAGGCTGAGTAAAGATATGATCAGCAACAGACCCCTGGTGGTGGCCTTCTGTATCATCACAACCACCTGTTTTGGATTTGCCGCCCTATTGCTTTGATTATATACAGTGAGGGAATCCTATGCCTAGCATGTAGGATACGTATACAGTGCCATCTTTGCGGCTCTCTTTGAATCTGAGTCCTGCTAGGGTACATCTATATCCAGGATCACACGGGAAGGGCGTAAGTTGACGTTAGAATCGATATGTTCTATAGTTAACTGATATATATACTATATTGTTAGTTTACAATAGGTTCAGGTAGAGATGAACGAGATATTCGAACTCCACGCGGACATATGCAAGACTTTTGCGAACTCCAAGAGGCTTGAAATCATCGATGCATTGAGGGATCAAGAGATGACAGCAAGCCAGTTGCTCATGCGAATCGACACCAGTAAGGCAAACCTCTCACAACATATGAAAGTACTTGTGGAAAAAGGGGTAGTGGATTCGAGGAAAGACGGAGTGAAAGTTTACTACCGCCTGAGCGACGAGAGGATAACCAAAGCGTGCGACCTGATGCGCGAGGTGTTGATAAAAAGGTTGGAGCTGAACAACGAGATCCTACAGAATCTGAGAAAGTAAAATGAACCAGCGTAGCGTATCAGCGGGAAACACGGAAGCCGGAAAACCGGTCTATCTGGATTATAATGCAACCACGCCAACCGATCCCGATGTTGCTGAGGCGATGCGGCCTTATCTTGCGGAGTATTTCGGAAATCCGTCCAGTTCCTATTCGTATGGCATTCAAACAAAGGACGCCATTGAGAACGCGCGCGCGCAAGTCGCGGCGCTTCTAGAATGCCAACCCCATGAGGTGGTCTTCACCAGCGGGGGGACAGAATCCAATAATTTCGCGATAAAAGGAACGGCCTTCGCCAATCGCGATAGGGGCAACCATGTCGTAACAGCACAGATCGAGCACCCGGCAGTCACGCAGGTATGCGAGTACCTCGAGCGGCAGGGTTTCGATATCACTTATCTGCAGGTCGACGAATTCGGCCTCATCAGCGTTTCGGATGTCGAAAAGGCCATTAGCGGTAGAACTACGCTTATAACCATCATGCACGCCAACAACGAGGTTGGGACCATTCAACCCATCGAACAGATTTCCAGGCTGGCTTCCGAAAAGGGGGTCACCTTCCATACCGATGCTGCTCAATCCGCCGGGAAGATCCCCGTAAGCGTCGGTGATCTTGGGGTTGACCTCCTTTCCCTGGCCGGGCACAAAATATATGCTCCAAAGGGTATTGGTGCATTGTACATCCGACAAGGCCTGAGGCTCGAGAAATTCATGCACGGAGCCGGCCAGGAGCGAGGAATGAGGGCTGGAACCGAGAACATCCTGGGGATTGTAGGCCTTGGGAAAGCCTGCGAGATCGCGAAGCGGGACCTAAGCCGTAACGCGTCCCGGATGAGAGACATGCGTGACGCATTATATAAAGGATTGTTTGAAAGCCTGGAAAACGTGCGGCTGAACGGGCACCCGGAGAGGCGTCTCCCCAATACGTTGAGCTTCAGCATTCAGGGTGTTCAGTCGGACGTTCTCCTCGGCAAGATCAAGGGACGTTTGGCTGCTTCCGCAGGTGCGGCCTGCCACTCCGGCGAAGTCGACATATCCCACGTCCTACGGGCGATGAAAGTGCCGGAGGATTGGGCGAGAGGGACAATCCGTTTGTCCACCGGCAAGATGACGACCGAATCCGATATCGAAACGGCGATAAGGATTATCGCGGATGCGGTGAGCAGTCTCAGGGACACAGCGGATGGTTCTTCTATGAAGAGGAGGTTATGATGAAACTCGGCATGATCATCAGCCAGACCGATGCGGAGACCGTCTTCAACGCCTTGCGCCTGGCCCTCTACAGCCTGGAACAGGGCGACGAGGTGCGCATTTTCCTTTCGGGAAGAGGCGTTGAGATAGACAGCATAGAGGATCCCAAGTTCGATGTGAAGGCCCAGGCACAGCTGGTCCTGGATGCGGGCGGACAATTCCTCGCATGTGGCGCATGCCTGAGGCTTCGCAACTCCGAGGGGTCTGAGATATGCCCCCTCTCAACTCTAATGGATCAATACGATATCGTACGCGAATCCGACAGGGTCGTGACGTTCTGACACTTATTCAGTAGAGTGGGCGGAAACGGAGGCAGACCGTTACCCGATCGGCAAGTCATTTGGTTGACCTTGATTTGTGTAGGAATATTCTGGTAAGCGCATCTGCCTCGAAAGGCGTTTCGCTTTGCCGCGGGCTTTGCGGAATCGCATCCCTCCCCTCCGTCAACATCTATCTTGAGCTGGGAATCTGCGTGAAAAATCTAGACCGCTTGTTTATGCCATCGAATTGCGAATTCCCCGGCTGTGCCCAAAACGTGCCCGATTTACGAGGAGGCCAGAGTGCAGATATGATGGAGAAGGCAGCGCAGGTCATACTTCTTTCTCTATTACGTATGCGATGAGCGGCTTAAGTCTCGGGATGTCCTCCATCACGGTGTTCCATACCACCCTTGAATTCACCCCGAAATATTCATGGATCAGCTTATCACGGATTCCAGCCATCTCCTTCCAGGGGACCTCTGGATAGGAATCCCTTGTCTCTGGAGGGATTTTCTTCGAAGCCTCGCCGACGATCTCCAGGGCCCTGACCACGGCGTACGAGGTCTTCTTGTCCTTTGTGAATGCTTCGTAATCAAGGCCTTGCGTAAAATCCACGATGTCCAGGATAGCCCTTTGGATGTCTTGAAGGTAGTCCTTATGATCTCTTTCGGCAATCATAGCGAAACGGCTTCCTTGAGGATTCTTTCACCTATTGCCGGCTTCAATGCATCCTTCATCACCAGGTCTACCTTGATTCCCAGAAGGTCGGATAGGTGATTCTCGAGTGCGATGAAAGCAAGCAAAGAGGGGGTTTTTACAAACTCTACTAAGAGATCAAGATCGTTTGCCGACTCTCTCCCGCCCCGCAGAAAGGACCCGAAGACCTGAATGTTGCCTACGTGGTAGTCACATTTCAATCGCGGGAGGTTCTGGCGCAAGGCAGATATTATCTCCTGGGTATCTCCAGGAAGATCCTTATAACCATGTGGGCTCTTACCCTTGGAGTCCGTAGCCATACCCTTTCCACCACCTCAAATCGGCCTGTTCTGTAAACATTCTACAATGCCAAGAAGACCTTGACACTATAAAAACATTACATGGGGCTAAACAGCACAGCCCATGCCGGTCGTGAGGGTGCTGTCGTGATCCGTAATGTGTGGGACTACCCAGATATGATACCCCTACCCGAGGTGCTATCATGGTTGTAGTGCTGTGGTTCGGGGCCAAAGGGTTCCAACTATTTAAGGGTTACGCGCAGGGCAGTTCCCTTGCATGCGTGACCACCATCAAGAGGGCCTGCACCACTGGATCTATCCAGGTGAGGTGCACATGGGAAATATCTTCATCAGCCACGTCATTGCGGACGAGCTCCTCATGCGCGAAATAGCGCAGGGGCTCGAGGAGGCGGGCTATGCCGCCTGGTTCTTCGAGAGGGGCGTCCTCCCCGGAACCTCCTATCTCATCCAGATCACCCGGGCGATAGAGGCCTGCGACGCCCTGGTACTGCTGGTCACCCCCGCAGCCCTCGAATCCGACCAGGTGACCAAGGGGGTGGTGGGGGCCTTCGAGCGCAGGATACCTTTCATACCGGTACTGGTGGGTGTGATCCCTGACGAGCTCAAGGAATGCCAGCCGGAGTGGCGGCACGCCCTGGGGGGAACGGCCATGCTCTGCTGCGGGGAGGGGGGCCTCTCACCCACCATACCGCGCATCATAGATGGAATCCGGGCGCTGGGCATAGAACCCAAGGAAAGGGAGTTCTCTACAACTACCCCTGCTTCCTCCGCACCAGCAGATGTCTCCGAGCACATTCTCTCCTACCGCTCATCCCTGGAGGGGGAGCGCAAGCAGGTGACGGTGCTCTGCGCCGGCGCATCCCTTCCTCCCGCCCTCTCCGAGAAGCTCGACCCCGAGGAGGTACACGACCTCCTGAGGCCGGCTATAGACATCATGGCTGAGGAGGTCCACAGATACGAGGGCACCGTGGCCCAGCTCGCAGGCGACGGCCTCACCGCCGTCTTCGGAGCCCCCCTGGCTCACGAGGACGACCACCAGCGGGCCCTGTACGCGGCACTGGCCATCAGGAAGCGCCTGGGCGGATACGAGGAGAGACTCAAAGCCAAGGGGATGGAACTTGCCCTGCGCGCGGGGGCCAACACCGGCCTCATCAAGGTGGAGGCCGTAGGGGAGGACCTCTCCATGTCCTATACCCCCCTGGGCATGGGCAAGTCCCGCCTGCTGCTCGAGTTCAGGAAAACCCTCCCCGAGGACGAATACACCTACCTGGAGGGGGGGTGAATCCACTACGGGGAGGCCATCGCCTACCTCCCCATCCTGGACATCCTGCGGGACTACTTCGATATCGCTGAGGGAGAGGATGAGAAGAGCAGCAGACGCAAAGTGGAGGAAAGGCTGGCTCCCCTGGACGGCCAGCTCTCCCATATCCTCCCGCCCCTCGAGGAGCTGCTCTCCCTTCCCATGGACGACGAGTCCTATCTCTCCCTGGAGCCCGCGCAGAGGAGGAAGAGAACCTTCGAGGCCATCCGCTGTCTGCTCATAGCCGAATCCCACAAGAGGCCTCTGGTGGTCTCGGTGGAGGACCTGCACTGGATGGACAGGACGAGCGAGGACTTTATCTCCTATTTCGTGGAGAGCATGCCCGCTGCCTCCATCCTCCTGCTCCTGCTCTACCACCCGGAATACAGCCCTGCCTGGGCAAGCAAGACCTATTACCGGCAGATCCTCGTGGATCACCTGCAGGAGAGGCCGAGCATGGAACTGGTGCAGGCCATCCTCTCTGATGGTGAGGTCTCCCCCGAGCTCTCCGCTTTTATCACCGAAAGA
Source organism: Actinomycetota bacterium (assembly GCA_003598015.1). Taxonomy (GTDB): domain Bacteria; phylum Actinomycetota; class Geothermincolia; order Geothermincolales; family RBG-13-55-18; genus SURF-21. The sequence continues at coordinate 166,339 of QZKE01000033.1, forward strand.
GCCGCTGGGAACCCACTCCTTATCGAGGAGCTCACCCGCTCCCTGCTGGAGTCGGGCTCCATCACGGCAGAGGACGGGCGCTACACCCTCGCGGCCGAGCCCTCTGAGATCAAGGTGCCGGATAGCATGCAGGGCATCGTCGCCTCCCGCCTGGACCATCTGCCTGAGGAGGAGAAGGAGGTTCTGCAGCTCGCCTCGGTCATCGGGAGGGAGTTCTCACTGCGCCTGCTGGAGGAGGTCACCGGCCTGGGTAAGGTGCTCAAGTCCACACTCCACGCCCTGCAGTCCCTGGAGCTCATCTACGAGAAGGGCCTCTTCCCTGAGCCGGAGTACATCTTCAAGCATGCCCTCACCCAGGAGGTGGCCTACGAGAGTATCCCCTCAAGAGAAGGAAGAGACTGCACGAGAAGATCGGCCAGGCAATTGAGCGGCTCTACCCGGAACGCCTGGAGGAATTCTACGAGACCCTGGCCCACCACTACTCCAGGAGCGAGAACGCGGAAAAAGCCGTGCACTACCTCCGGCTCTCCGGAGACAGAGCGACACGCGACTACGCCAACTGGGAGGCCATACGCTTCTACCAGGAGGCTATACATATACTCGATTCCCAACCGCAGAGCGAGGAGACAAAACGGGCCAAGTTGGATATCTTCATCTCCATCCTGGACCCCGCCTTCTTCCTGGGCTTTCCCGAGGGCAGCAGCGAGTTCCTGGCAGAAGCGGAGAGGCTCGCCTGGGAACTTGGTGACGATGGCAGCCTTGTCGCCGTTTACAGCAGGTTCTCCCTCTACCACACCATGAGGGGAGACATATCCCTGGGTGTGGAATACTCCTGGAAATGCTTCGACGCAGCGGAGAAGGCCGGGGACGTTAGATCTATGTCCCTAGCCGCTTTCGACATCTGCAGCTCCCTGTTCTTCTCGGGAGATTTTTTAGAAGTCGTCATGATTGGCCGCAAGGTCATCGAGGCCCTGGAGGAGAAGCACCTGGAAAAAGAGCTCAAAGTAGGGCCGTGGACCGTATACAGCGATCAGTGCGCGTGGTGCGGAGAAGCCCTGGGGATGATGGGGGAATTCGAGGAGGCAAAGACGGTGCTGAAGAAGGGGATCGAGCATGCCCTGGGGATCGGTGAAGTCTTCGGGATCGGATATATCGGCCAAGCTCACTGCGTCGTTTCGTTCCCGGAAGGGGACGCGGATGGCCTTGCCTATCACGCGAGCAGGTCCATCGAGCGCTTCGAGGAGACGGGGGTAAAGTTCCTCCTGGGAATTTCGATGGCTTGGTCGGGGCTGGGCTATTTGCTCCTCGGCGATTATGAAACTGCAAGGGAGGATATCGAGAAGGGCAGCGAGAGCAATAGAGAGTTTGGCTTACCAATCATGCTGTCGTTTTTTTCATGGGCGCTGTCCCTGGTTGATCTCGGAGCAGGGGCACCCGGCAAAGCAAAAGCGCATGCGGAGGAGGCCTTGAGGCTGGCGCGTGTGCACGGGGCGGTGTTATATGAGGCATTGGCCCTAGTGGCCCTGGGAAGGGCGGAGGGAGAAGAGTCCCCCTCTCGTTTGCGGGAAGCATCAGAGCATATCCGTTGCGGTATTTCCATGGCCGAGGAGATGTTGTCGAAGCCAATCTCACAGCTGGGCTATATTTTTCTTGGCGAGGTCTTCGAGCTAGCCGGCCGAAGGGAAGAAGCTGTGGAGGAACTTCGTAAGGCAGAGGCGATGATGGAGGAGCTGCGGGTGATTCCCGACTCCTACTGGCTCACCCGCACCCGGGAAGCTCTGGCGCGTCTCGGTTAGGAATAGATCTACTTCGCGATTCCATAACATGATGTGCGATTACACCGAAACCGCCCATTTGAAAATCTCACATGCCTCGAAAGGCACCGGGCTTTGCTGCTGGTCGCGCGAGTCCGCAACCAACCCTATCCGCTGGCATTAGAGCGATCTTGTTCAGGCCATCTTCTTGCGTAGTTTCGCCAGCTTGGGAGAGATGACCGCCCGGCAGTAGGGCTGGCTCGGGTTCCTCTCGTAGTACCTGTGGTGGTATTCCTCGGCCGGATAGAACCTGTCCAGCTCCTTAAACTCGGTGACGATGGGCCTGCCGTAGCTGCCGGTGATGCTCGCGATATATTTCTCCACGCGCTCTTTCTGCTCCGGCGATTTGTAGAGGATAATGGACCTGTACTGCGTGCCGACGTCGGCGCCCTGGCGGTTCAGCGACGTTGGGTCGTGCGTCGCGAAGAACACCTCCAGCAAGTCCTCCAGGGAGATGACCTCAGGGTCGTACTCTACCTCGACAACCTCGGCATGGCCCGTGTTTCCATAGCAGACCTGGCGGTAGGTGGGTTCCTCAGTCACGCCTCCCGCATAACCCGGGGTAGCCCTGAGCACTCCAACAATGGTGTTCAGCAGTGCTTCCATGCACCAGAAGCACCCTCCACCCAGGACGATGGTCTCGTGGCTATTCTGCATTATCATCGGGTACAAACCTCATGGAAATGGAATTTACGCAATGGCGCGTGTCCTTGGGGGTGAACCTCTCACCCTCGAAGACGTGGCCGAGATGGCCCCCGCACTTCGCGCACATGATCTCCGTCCTCCTGCCGTCTGCGTCGGTTTGCCTCTTCACCGCCCCCGCGATCTCGTCGTCAAAGCTGGGCCAGCCGCAGCCCGAATGGAACTTGTCCTGCGAGCGGTAAAGGGGAGTACCGCACCTCCGGCATACGTAGGTGCCTGGCTGTAAGAGGTCCGTATACTCTCCCGTAAAGGGTCTTTCCGTTCCCTTGTGAACGATAATCCTCTCTTCCTCGGCCGTAAGCTTTCTCTCTTCCATGTTTGTCCCAATCCTCTTCTCATTCAGGCATAGGGGTCGGCCCTGGACTCATGCCTGAGACCTTTCTTGCGATCTTGGTTCTCCAGTCTATATAAAATCTATTCCCATTCGGGCCACGCCTGTATGTTCCATGTCAACCTTCATGGCTGGAAACCCACAACGTCGTGGCCTCCGCTCCATGACCCGTCGTAGTCGAAGTACATGGGGCGCTCGGCGATTACAGGCGGGCCGCTGGTCACCAGGACCCGGCAGGACAATTGCAGGCCGATGCCGGCGTCCAGGTTGACGGGGATGGTGTAACGGCTCCCGGCCGGCAGGCTGTGCTCACGGGTGAAGGCGTCCCCACCCTGGGGCATGTAGGTCACCAGGACAGTGGATGGAGAATCGGCGGGGTTGTACAGGCACAGCCACTCCTCGAAATCGCTGTCCGCGTATCCCTCGGCGAAAAACCATTCACGCCCCGGCGCGCCTGCGCCGATGACGCAATGACCTCCCGTCCATGCCCCATGATAATTGAAGTACATGGGTCGTTCGGCTACGATGGGCGCATCCGCTGCGACCTTGACGGAAACCTCGCGGTTTGGCCCCACGACGTCGTTAACACATACCGTAGTGCGGGAGACGGGACCGACGATGACATCCTGATCCTGCCTGGTGCCGTCGGCGAACATGTAGGATATGGAGACGCCGGCCGGCTGCAGGCCGGGGTTCGCGAGGCAGAGATACTCGTCGAACTCGCCCTGTCCCGTGTATCCCTCTGCGAAATAGAAGATCGTCCCGGGGCGGGGGTACCGATGACATCATGCCCGCCCGTCCACACCCCGTTGTAATTGAAATACATGGGGCGCTCCACTACGATAGGCTGCCCCCCGGCGCTTTCAACTTTCACGGAGAAGTCGTGTGCTACGTCGTCGGCGACGCCCAGCTCGTCCCGGGGATCGACGGTAAGGCGGGAATGTGCGGCTACGGCCACTTCCTGGCTGTCCATCGTGCCGTCTCCCAGCATGTAGGTTATTTTCGCCGTCGCTTGTTCGTCCCCGGGATTCTGGATGCACAGGTAAGGCACGAAGCCGGGTCGGCAGGTCCCCTCCGCGAAATAGAAACAAGTCTGCGGCGCGGGGATACCCACTACGTCATGGCCACCCGTCCACACCCCGTTGTAGTTGAAGTACATGGGGCGCTCGGCCACGATACGCTGTCCGTTCACGCATTCGACTTTGATGGAAAAGTCGTATGAGGTGTCGTCACCGGTCCCCAACTCGCTGCGGGGCAGCACGGTCATGCGTGGTCCTCATCTATAACACTGCACAGGTCAGAGCTTCATCTCTCCGAACTGCTTTCTTACCTCAGTGGAGGGCGGAGGATCAAAGCCCCCATAGGCTGCGCCAACGGATTTACAGTCCGGAGATGCCCCTAGTACACCTCAGATAATCTTGTCAAGATCTCAATCCCCGCTCCCCCACCGATCCTCTATATATAGTGGCATGAAATCTGTGCCCCTCCATGACGGAGACGAGTGCCTGGGATCCGTCCTCCTCACCACCGACCTCGATTTTTATGACGGCATGAGGTCAAGGCACGGAAGTGGAGGTGATTGTCGCCAAGTAAGGGTATAATAATCATTGTATTACCCTTACTTATGGGTTATTACCCCGACTGTCAGGAGGGCAGATGAACACGCTGTCGCTGGAATACATAGGGGGGAAGCTCCTGCCTCAGCAGTTGTTGAAGACCATCAGATTGATCGGGGAATACAAAGGGAGGCAAGACCTGTTCAAGGCGCAGGCGCCACAGATGCTGGAGAGCTTGAGGCAGGTGGCCATGGTGCAGAGCGTGGAGTCTTCCAACCGCATCGAGGGCATCACCGCACCCCATGAGAGAATCCTGGCCTTGGTGGGCGAAAAAACCTCGCCCAAGGACAGGTCCGAGCAGGAGATCGCCGGATACCGGGACGTGCTCAACAGCATCCACGCCAATTATAAGAACATGGAGCTCTCTGAGGAGCTTATCTTGGGGATGCACAAAGACCTATACGGATACCTTCCCGATGAAGGAGGCTTTTGGAAGAGGAGAGACAATCGGATCGTTCAGATAATGGCCGGCGGGAGCGTGGTAGTGAGGTTCGACCCCGTGGCGGCGTCTGAGACCAAGAAGGCCATGGCAGACCTGCAAAAACGCTTCGAGGTGTTGTGGCGCTCGGGTGAAGTGGAGCCGCTCCTTTTAATCGCAAGCTATGTATTCGATTTTTCGTGCATCCATCCCTTCCAGGATGGGAACGGCAGGATGGCGCGCCTGCTCACCCTCCTGCTCCTCTACAAGCAGGACTATGAGGTAGGCCGCTACATCAGCCTGGAGAAGGTGGTGGAGCAAACCAAGGATAGCTATTACCGCGTGCTCTATACATCCTCCCAGGGATGGCATGAAAAGGAGCACGACATCCTGCCATGGTGGGAATACTTCATCGGGGTTATGTTGCTCTCTTCCTATAGGGAATTTGAAGAGAGGGTGGGGGTGGTGTCCTCATCGAGGGGGACCAAGACCGCCATGGTCTTGGACGTTATCAACGGCTTTGCAGGAGAGTTCACCTTTGCGGACTTAAAGGAAAGGTGCCCCACCGTCAGCGTGGATATGATCAGAAAGGTCTTGAAAGATGAGCGCGGGGCCGGAAACCTGGAATGCAGGGGCAAAGGCCCGGGGGCGAGGTGGAGGAATACATGATATGCAACCAATGCGCTGAAAGTGCACCTGCACTCTCAGGTAGGCATCGTCGGGCAGCAACATGTCCTTTGGTGAGGCAATGAAGAACGTGCCCCTCTACGACTGTGACCAAAACATAGGCTCCGTCCCGCTCACAACCAACCTTGACACCTGGGACGGCATGAGGTGGCGCTTTCAGCAGACCGGCTGCCATCTGGGTATAGGGAAGCTCGAGGATGGCCGCTTCTACGCCTGCTACTCCAGCGACTAGCCCGAAGGCATCGTCCGGCGCAAGCAAGACGATGGCATCTGGGAGGTCCTCTTCAGGTGTACCGGCGACTTCGGACCCCCGGCCCTGGCGGTGGTGATCAGCGAGGAAGAGGCCAAGGAGCTGGTACGAGAGTGTAAAGAAGATATGTATGAGGAGATGTTCGGGTAAGGGCTAAAATGGAGCATCTACACAATCATATCGTAGCCATTATTTTGGATTGATATAGCGGTACGTCTCATGTATAAGGGCTCAAATGTTGACATTTCGTATTTCTCTACAAGCCCCATGGATTTGAAAGTCAACATTTGAGCTCTGACCCCATAATCTTGATTTTTATGGGTAGAATGGTATGAATAGGCCTGAGGACACCGATTGAACGAAGGAAACGTATGCGAACAGAGACATCATCCCTGCCTGCGCGGGCCGGCCTGGTGATCGTCGGGGGCGGCGTCATCGGCTGTTCCATCGCCAGGGAAGCAACGCGTTATACCCCCGACGTGGTCGTCCTGGAGAAGGAGAGCGACGTATCCTGCGGCACCAGCAAGGCCAACAACGCCGAGGTGCACTCCGGCATCGGCGAGGACGCGGGGACCCTGAAACAGAAACTCAACGTGCGGGGAAACCAGATGTATGATGAGTTCGTGCGGGGCCTGGGCGTGGAGGTCAAGCGGCACGGCATGCTCATCGTGGTCACCCAGCGCGTCATCCCCGAAGAGACCGCCGGGGGCATGAGCGAGGAGGAGAGGGAGGAGATCCTCACGCGCAAGATACCGCAGGGCATCGTGGCCTACGGCGAGAAGGCCGGTATAAAGGGGCTGCGCGTGCTCACGCGCGACGAGGTCTTCCGCATGGAGCCCAACGTCACCCGCGAGGCCGTGGCCGGCGTGTTCGACGGAACCTACGGCCTCATCAGCCCCTACAAACTGACCATAGCCCTGGCGGAGCACGCGGTCATCAACGGGGCCAGGGTGTTCACGGACACCGCGGTCACCGGGTTCCGCGTGGAGGACGGAGGGGTCAAGGCGGTGATCACGGACCGCGGAGAGATCGAGACCTCCCTGGTGGTGAACGCGGCGGGCGTGTTCGCCGACGAGGTGGCGGACATGGCAGGGGCGGGCGGATTCATCATCCACCCCCGCAAAGGGGCCACCCTGCTTTTCGACCGCCAGGTGACCGCCGAATACGTGAAGTCGAGCGTGGCGGAGTTCCGCCTGCCGGGCCAGAAGACCACCCAGAGCAAGGGCGGCGGTGCCATGCCCACCGACGAGGGCAACCTGCAGCTGGGGCCCACCGCGGTGGAGACCGGCGACAAGTACGACACCTCCATCTCCGCGGAGGAGATCGAGGAGATCTTCGAGAGGTTTCACTACCTCCTCCCCGATTTCCCCCGCGACGCCCTCATCTCCGCCTTCAGTGGCATCCGTGCCCCCACCCTGGAGGAGGATTTCGTCATCGGCGCCTCCGAGGCGGTGCTCGGCTTCGTGAACGTGGCGGGGATCCAGTCGCCGGGTCTCGCCTCCGCTCCGGCCATCGCCGAGATGGTCATCGGCATACTGCACGAACTGGGCATGCCCGGCGAACCCAGGCCCGACTTCGATGCGGTGCGGCCGAAGCCCGCGAGGTTCTCCCAGCTTTCCAACGCCGAGCGCAACGCGCTCATCAAGGAAGACCCGCGTTGGGGGCACGTCATCTGTCGCTGTGAGACGGTGACCGAGATGGAGGTGCTGAACGCCATACACGCCGTAATCCCCGCCACCAACATGGACGCGGTGAAACGCCGCACCCGCACCGGCATGGGCAGGTGCCAGGGTGGGTTCTGCCACAACCGCGTGGCGGCCATCCTGGCCGGGGAATTGGGGATACCCATCACCGCGGTGACCAAGGACGGGGAGGGTTCCCCCATCTTCCTGGGGACGGCCAAGGATTTTCTCAGGGGTGAGGGCGCATGAGCGCGGCGAGGCGGCCGGACTGCGCGGTCATCGGCGCCGGGCCTGCCGGGCTGGGGGCGGCCCTGGCCGCCCGCGAGGCGGGCCTGAAGGACGTCATGCTCATCGAGCGGGACGTCGAGCTGGGCGGCATCCTCCCCCAGTGCATACACGACGGCTTCGGCTCCATCGTCTTCGACGAGGTGCTCACCGGCCCCCAGTACGCCCAGCGCTATATCGACCGCATCGAGGCGGCGGATATCGATGTCAGGCTGAACACCATGGTGCTGGAGATGGCGCCCGACCGGCGCATCACCGCCGTGAACGCCCGGGAGGGGGTCATCGAGCTGGAGCCCCGGTCCATCGTGCTGGCCATGGGCTGCCGCGAGAGGACGCGCCACCAGGTCATGATCCCCGGCTACCGGCCGGCCGGTGTCATCTGCGCCGGAGCGGCCCAGAGGGACATCAACATCGAGGGCATCATGCCCGGCCGCAGTGTGGTCATCCTGGGCTCGGGAGATATAGGGCTGATCATGGCTCGCCGCTTCACCCTCGAGGGCGCTGAGGTGGAGGGGGTATACGAGATTATGGCGAACCCGGGCGGCCTCTCGCGCAACGTGGTGCAGTGCCTGCACGACTACGATATCCCCCTGCACCTCTCCCATACCGTGACCTTCATCCACGGCCGCAAGCGGGTGGAGGCGGTGACGGTGGCGCAGGTGGACGGGGGTTTGAAGCCCATCGGGGAGACCGAGCGGCTGGTCCCCTGCGACTCCCTGGTCCTCTCCGTCGGCCTCATTCCCGAGAACGAGCTCTCCCTGCAGGCGGGCGTGGAGCTGGATCCCGTCACCGCTGGGCCCGTGGTCGACGAGAGCATGCACACCTCCGTGGACGGCATCTTCGCCTGCGGCAACGTGGTCGGCGTCTTCGACCTGGTCGACTGGGTGACCCGCACCGCCGAGACGGCGGGGAGGGGCGCGGCGGAGTACGTGTTGGGAAAGAAGAAGATCAGGACCCCCATCCGGGTGAACCCCGGCAGGAACGTGAGATTGGTGGTGCCGCAGCTGGTGCGCAACCTCGGCCGCGAGGTGGATTTCTACTTCCGCGTCCAGCGCCCCGAGCGCGAGGTGAGGGCCAACGTGCTGGCCGGGGGCGAACAGGTCTTTTCACGCAAGGCGAGGATGGTGCGGCCGCCCGAGATGATACATGCGCAGATAAGCGCGTCCGGCGCCGCCGGGAAAGCGAAGGATATCACGCTGGAAGTGGTCCCGCATGAAAAAGAAACATGAGTTCCTGTGCATAAACTGCCCCCTGGGCTGCAGCCTCGAGCTCACCGAGGAGGGCGGAGAGATCCTGGAGATCGCCGGCGCCGAGTGCAAGGTGGGAGAGAAGTACGCCGAGGAGGAGTTCAGGAATCCCCGCCGCAGGGTGAGCACCACGGTGAGGGTCTCGGGCGGGACGCTTCCGTTGCTCCCCGTAGCGAGCGAATCGCCTATACCCAAGAAGATGGTCAGGGACGCGGTCAAGGTGCTGGCCGAAACGGTGGTAGAGGCACCGGTAGCGGACGGGCAGGTGATATACCCGGACATCCTGGGCACCGGCGTCAATGTAGTCGCCTCACGCAGACTGGATCGCGAATCCACGCGGTAGTCAGGCCTGACCCCCGGGCCTGACACAAGCATTTTCGCCATATCAGGAACACCTCAGTCATAACCCGAGTCATAGGGCATGTAGTCATTTATATACGTAAAGGAAGGGGCAGCCAATAATCATGCTTCAAGGAGTCACTGCCATGGACATGTTCGATTTCCTGACCAGCAGGCAGTTCACCCTGCCGGCGCTGTTCATGCTGGGCGGACTGGCCCTGGGTTTCGTTCTGGAGAGGGTACTCCTCGTCGCCCTGGGCAGGCTCTGGTCCCGCAAGGACTGGGATGGGTTCCAGACGGTAAGGAAGTCCCTGCGAGGTATGATAACCTTGTGGTTCGCGATCGGTGGAGCTTATGCCTCCACACGTCTGGCCGCCTTGAATCCAGCGGTGAGGTTGATCTATCACGAGGCCTTCCTGGCCCTCATCATCTTCACCATGTCCCTGGTTATCGCCCGCATCCTGGCGGGGCTGCTGGACCTGTACATAAGCAGGGCGGAAGGGGCCTTCCCCTCGACGACCATCCTGGGCAACATCGTCAGGATAACCGTGATGCTTACTGGGATACTGGTCATCCTCAAGATCCTGGATGTCCCCATCACCCCCATCCTGACCGCCCTGGGCGTGGGCGGCTTCGCCATGGCCCTGGCCTTCCAGGACACGCTGTCCAACCTTTTTTCCGGGCTGCACATACTGGCATCCAAGCAGTTGAGGCCGGGTGATTATGTCGAGCTGGACACCGGTAACGAGGGATACGTAGTGGACGTTACCTGGAGAAACACCACTATCAGGACGCTCCCCAACAACGTGGTGGTTATCCCCAACTCGAAACTGGCCACGACGGTGCTGACAAATTACCACCGCCCGGTGAAGGAGTTCTCGGTCCTGGTAGACGTGGGCGTGGGTTACGACAGCGACCTGCAGAGGGTCGAGGAGATTACCCTGGAGATCGCACGTGAGGTGCTGAGGGAAGTGCACGGCGGCGTCTCTGGCTTCGAGCCGCAGGTCTACTATAAGGAATTCTCTGATATCAGGATCGAGTTCACCGTGGTTCTCCGCGCCGAGGAATACGTGGACCAGTACCGGCTCAAGCACGAGTTCATCAAGAGGCTGCACGAGCGCTACGGCTTGGAGGAGATAGATATACCATCCCTGGTGACCACAATGTACCTGGAGCCGAGCCGGCACTGATGAAGGGGTCGTATCTTCGATCTTCGGTTCTTGCTTAGATAAACGCTGCCCCTAACGGAATACTGAACTCAATATTGAAGATACGACCCGCTAGGCGGACTCCCTGACGACCTCGCCGGGCTCTTTGTCGCTGCGCAGGCCCAGGAACCTCGGGTGGCGCAGCCTGCCATCCCGCGTCCACTCGGCGAAACCGACCCGGGCTACGAGTTCGGGCCGCACCCAGTGCACGCCCCTCTGGTCCAGGTCATCGCCGAAGGGTGAGCTCTCCTGCTCCATTCGGGATAACGACGCATGCAGGCTCTCAAGCATAGACTCGCTGAAACCCGTACCGACCTTTCCGGCATAGCGTAGCTTCTTCCCCTCGTAGTATCCGAGCAGCAAGGCTCCGAACCCGGTCCTCGTCCCCCTGGGCTCCGTGTACCCGCCGATGACGAACTCCTGCTCCCTGACGCATTTGAACTTCAGCCAGTCCGGCGAGCGTCCGGAGACATACAGGCTTGCCACCCGCTTGGCGATGAGGCCCTCCCTTCCCTTGCCGCATATCTCCTCGAAATATGCCTCGTCGGCCTCGGGAATGTGGGAGAGGAAGCGTATGGGGTCCGTGTACGATACCGCCTTCTCGAGCAGCCTTTTCCTCGCTGCGAGGGGGAGTTGGGTGACGTCGTAACCCTCGACGTAGAGGATATCGAAGACGTAGTAGCGTATTACGATGCCGGCACCGTGGGATGTGGAGGGATTGCCACCATGCGAACGCCCCTGGAGAAGCGAGAAGCTGGTGCGATCCCCCTCGCATGCCGCGATCTCGCCGTCCAGGATCAACGCATCGGCGGCCTGCCCGCGCAGCGCCGTCTCTATCTCCGGGTAGCCCTCGTTGAGGAGATTCCGGTTCCTCGAGTACATATTGATGTCGCCGCCTCTCTTGAAGGCGAGACAGCGTATGCCGTCGAGCTTGGGCTCGCATATCCAGCCGGGTTCGAAAAAGCGCTTGCCGGCCAGCGTCGCGAGCATGGGCGATACCCAGCGCGGCTGCGGCGTCTTTATCAGTTTTCCCCTCAGGTCCTCCGGCAGATCCATGCGGCCCCCGTTGATACGCTGGAAAAACCCTGGGCGACACCCTTATAGTCACACATCCACGCGTACACTTACCAGCCCCACGCTTGGTTGGGGTCAGCCCCGGACATGGGACAAAAACCAGACGTATACTCTTCCTATATTCGGTTTTTGTCCCATGTCCGGGGCTGGCCCCAAGCGTTAGCTTGCCGTACGGGATGGGAAGATTAAGAATGGGGAGAGAGCTTGAAAGGCTTGCAGGCAATGGCAGAGAATAATCTGGAGAAATACCGCAGCAAGAGGGACTTCGGGAAGACGCCCGAGCCGGGCGGGGCCCCGGGGGAATCCCGGGGCGGCGCTATCTTCGTCATCCAGAAGCACGCCGCCCGGAACCTCCATTACGACATCCGGCTGGAATCCGACGGGGTTCTCAAGTCCTGGGCGGTACCCAAGGGGCCCTCCATGAATCCCCGCGACAAGCGGCTGGCCATGCCGACGGAGGACCACCCCCTCTCCTACGCTGACTTCGAGGGGGTCATCCCCAGGGGCGAATACGGAGCGGGTGCGGTGGAGGTATGGGACCGGGGCGTCTTCGTCAACCTCAAGCCCAAGGGCGAGGGCAATTCCATCTCCGCCAACATGGAAGACGGTCTGGTCGAGGTGTGGCTGGAGGGCGAGAAGCTCAAGGGTGGCTTCGCGCTGGTCCGCACCAGGATGGGGAAGGGCGAGACCTGGCTGCTGGTGAAGATGAGGGACAAAGAGACCGGCCTGGATAGAAACCCGGTCGAGGACCTGCCCCGCTCCGTGCTCACCGGCCGCACCCTGGAGGAGATAGCGGAGGGGGCGGGATATTTCTCCGAGGATCCGCCCAACATCAAGGTGAGCATAGGCGGCCGCACCCTCACCTTGACCAACCTCAACAAGATCATGTACCCGGAGGCGGACTTCAGCAAGGCCGGCGTGCTCAACTACTACATCGGCGTCTCTCTTTATATCCTGCCCCACCTGCGGGGGAGGCTGCTCACCATGAAGCGGTATCCGGACGGGGTGGATGGGGATTTCTTCTATGAGAAGAGCTGTCCCGGATACAAACCCGACTGGCTCACTGTCACCGAGGCGGGCAGAACGAAGAAGGTGGCGTACTGCACCGTAGAAGACGAGGCCGGCCTGGTGTGGATAGCCAACCTTGCTTCCCTGGAGTTCCATACCTCGCTCAGCCGTTCCGGCAACATATCCAGGCCGACCATGGTGGTCTTCGATCTCGATCCCGGAGAGGGCATGGATATCCTGGACTGCGCAAGAGCGGGGGTGGACCTGAGGGCGCTGCTTGCCGGCCTGGGGCTGGAATGCTGTGCGAAGACCTCGGGGGGAAAAGGCCTCCACGTCTACATCCCCCTCAACACGCCCGTCTCCTTCCAGGAGACCAAGGACTTCGCACATGCCGTGGCGCTCATGATGCAGGAGCGGTACCCGGACATGATCGTCGCCAACATGCGCAAGGCCCTGCGCAAAGGGAAGATCCTTATCGACTGGAGCCAGAACGACGAACACAAGACGACGGTCTGCGCCTACTCCCTGCGTGCCCGGACCAGGCCGGTGGTCTCCACGCCCGTCACCTGGGATGAACTGGACGCGGCGGTCGAGAAGAAGGACAAAGGCCTGCTCTTCTTCGAGGTAGAGGATGTGCTGGAGCGCGTGCATGAAAAGGGTGACCTCTTCAGGCCCGTGGCCGTCATGGAGCAGGAGCTGCCCGCGGCGGCGCACCTGGGGCGATGAGAGAAGAGCGAGATGAAAGGATGGGAGTGAAATGCCAAAAGCACTATGGAACGGATATATAAGCTTCGGGCTGGTCAACATACCGGTCTCCCTGGTGACGGCCGTGCGCGATAAGTCCATCCATTTCAACCTCCTCCATCCCGAAGACGGGGCCAGGCTGCGCCAGAAGCTCGTGTGCCCTTTCGACGCCAAGGAAGTGGGGCGCAAGCAGGCGGCCAGGGGCTATGAAGTCTCTCCCGGCGAATACGTAATCGTCGAGGAAGATGAGCTGCGCGCGCTGGAGCCCGAGAAGAGCAGGATGATCGAGATATCCGACTTCGTCGCGATGGCGGAGATAGACCCCGTCTACTACGAGAGGCCCTATTATCTCATCCCGCAGGAGGGGGGAGGAAAGGCCTACTCGCTCCTGCTGCGAGCCATGGTGGAGAAGAACAGGATCGGCATCGGCAAGTTCGTATTCCACGAGCGCGAGCACGTGGTGGCATTGAGGCCCCTGGACGGCATCCTGTGCCTGGAGATAATGCGCTTCGCCGATGAGATCGTCGGCAGGAAGGGTATCAGGGATAGCGTGGAGGAAGAGAGGAGCGCAGACAAGAAACAGCTCGAGCTGGCCAAGGAATTGATCGACGCCCTGGCGGGGGATTTCGAGCCGGAGAAATACAAGGACGATTACCGGGAAGCCGTAAGGGAACTGATAGAGAAAAAGGCCAGGGGCGAGAAGATCGTGGCGGCGCCCGCAGAGGCCCACGAGGGCAAGGTCGTAGATCTCATGGCCGCCCTGGAGCGCAGCCTCGCGCAGGTCCGGGGCGGGCAGGAAGACGCCCAAGGAGCGGCGGGGAGGAAACCCACGCGCGGGGGTAGGAAGAAAGCGTCGGGAAAGCAATGATCACGCAGCCCCGTAGTTGTGACGCACCTCGCGTGGAAGCGTTCCACCCCTTGCTATCGGCACCGGCATCCCGGATGAAAAGATACGAGACGTGCGCAAGGCGGCTTCGTCCTTCCCGATATTAAAATCCCCGGGTTCGGTATAGATCTGCATGGGCGTCATGATGTCCGTGCCACCCGGGCTGCACCCGGCCTGTATCAAGAACAGATGCTACGAACCCCGCACCGGCCGGTTGCCTCTCCGGCCAGGCAGCATCCCGCGTAGTTCGATTGCGTTCGCGGCGGCGTATCCCCCCTGGTCGTTGTCGAAGTAGCAGTAGATGTCCAGGCCTTTCCCGCACCAGGCGGAGAAAGCGTGCGCCCAGCCCGCCAGTGTCTTCGCGTCGTATTTCCCCCGGTATGCCTGGCCGGGGCCGTGCAGCCTCACGTACACGAAGTCGGCGGTGATCTTTTTGGGGGAGAGGCGGCCTTCCAGATTGTAGATACAGAGGGCGATATTGTGCCGGTCGAGCAGCCCGTACACTTCCTCGTGGAACCAGCTCGCATCGCGGAATTCGAAGGCGTACTTTCTCCCCCCGGGCAGTACTGCGAGGAAAGAGCGCAGGCGCTCCAGGTCGAGCTTCCAGCGGGGCGGCAGCTGGAAGAGGATGGGGCCGAGCTTGCCCCCCAACGCCTCCATCCTCTGCATGAAGGTGGAAACCGGCTCCTCCGCCTCCCGCAGCTTCTTCATATGCGTTATGTACCTGCTTGCTTTCACGGCGAAGATGAAACCGGCAGGCACGCTATCGTGCCAGTGGAGCAGCGTTTTTTTCTCCGGCAATTGATAGAAGGTGTTGTTCACTTCGACCGTGCGGAAACGGCCGGCATAGTAACCCAACATCCCTGCGGAGTCCATGTCCCGGGGATAGAAGGGACCTCTCTAGTGATCGTAATGCCAGCCGGAGGTCCCTACGTGGATTCTCTCACCCTTGTTCATCGCCCTCGCAGTCAGGCGCCTTGCAGCGCGTCTCCCACCTCGCCCAGCATGGCGTCCAGGGATTCCAGCACCTGCCGCGCCTGTTCCTCCTCGATGATGAGCGGGGGGAGAATCTGGCTCACCGAGGCGTCGTTGTTGGCGTAGATGGTGAGGATGCCGTGGCGGAATCCGGCCAGGGTCATGAGCGGGCCGCAGAATTCCCCCGCCATCTTGAGGCCCATCATCAGGCCCCTCTGGCGCGCCTCCACCAGGACGTCGGGGTGCCTGTCCCGCAGCTCCCCGAATCCCTCCTCGAATACCGCGGTCATCTCCCGCACATGCGCGAGGAAACCCTCCTCCTCCAGGATGTCCAACACCTCCATGGCCGCGTAGCACCCCACCTCCGATCCCCCGAAGGTGGAGACGTGGATGAAGGGGTTCTCGTCGAAGAAGGAATTGAGGCTGTCGTCGTAGATGGTGGCGGTTATGGGGTAGATGCCTCCCGAGAGCCCCTTGGCGGTGACCAGGATGTCGGGGACCACCCCGTAGGTGTCGATGCCCCAAACCTCACCGCACCTCCCCAGGCCGGTCTGGACCTCGTCGATGATCATCAGCGCCCCGTGGCGGTCGCACAGTTCGCGCACCCCGGTGAAGTAGTCCTCGGGCGGAACGGCGATGCCCAGGGTGGCGGGGATGGTCTCGAAGATGACCGCGGCGGTGCCCTCGCCCATGGCTTCCTCCAGGGCCTCGATATCGCCGAAGGTCACCTGGGTGAATCCCGGCGGCAGGGGCTCGAAGGGGGCGCTGTACTTGGCATCCCCGGTGGCCAGGGCGAAGCCGGTATGCCCGTGATATCCCCCTATGCCGGAGATTATCCCCGCCTTACCCGTGTACCCCCGGGCGAGCTTGATGGCGGTTTCTATGGCCTCGCCGCCGCCCACCCCGAAGACGACGCGGTTGAGGTCTCCCGGGGACAGCACCGCCAGCCTCTCGGCCAGCCGCGCGCGGTGTTCGCTGACGAGGTGATGGTTGCCGATGTCCAGTTCATCCAGGGCCCGCTTCAGAGCGGCGACAACGCGCGGGTTTCGGTGCCCGAGGTTGAAAACCCCGCCGTTGCAGTGGCAGTTGATGAGGCGGGTGCCGTCCAAGTCCCACACGTAAACGCCCTCGCGGCGCGCGAAGACGAAGTCGATGCCCACCTGCGCGAAGAACTTCGCCTTGCCGCTGGAGACGTGCCGGGCGAAACGTTCGACGATCTCCTCCTTGGGGTCCTGTCCGATCAACGACATTACCTCGACCTCCTGTTAATAAGACCGGGCCGGCCCCGGCTTTCGTATCCAGATCGGCAGACCGAGCGGCTTCAGCGGGAATACCGCCTTTTCGCACCCACCGGGCCTGGCTACTTCCTCTTTATCTTTCCAGGCAGGATATAAGGATACTCCCTGCGCATGAGGCGCGCATGAAGGAAGCGGTCCAGCTTGCGCAGGGCGAGGTACAGTGCCCATATAATACGGTCCTCGCGGTAATACGAAGCTATGTCTTTTTCACTGATGGGCTCGATATCCAGGTGCGACGCCTCTTGCGAGAAGAAATCGTTGGCCGTCTCCACCAGGCGGGGGATGAGCTCCGCCCTCTGTTCCTTGTAGAAGTTGGCGATGAGGTCGATGGCCACCAGGCGAAAGTCGTAGTAGCGGGTCATCACATCCTCCAGGAAGAAAAGGCGTATCAACCATACCAGGAAGGACGGGGCGCTGCGCAGGAAGAGCTCCGGATCGAGCTGTTCCTCTCCCTCTATGCGGAAGAGCGGGGTGCTGGTGTCCATGTAAAGAAAGCGCGTGGCCTCGTCCACGTGGGGGGAGACCGCGTCGAAGGAGACGATGGACCAGTTGGATATCTGCCCGTCGATGGCCACCTCTAGGCTCTCGCTCCCGTGGTTGAAGTCCCATACCTTCGCAAGCTCGCGCAGGATCATCCTCACCAGGATGGGGATCTCTTCATCCGGGAGGATATGGATGGCCTGGTTGCCTATGGAGTTCGCCGGGAGCTGTTCCTGGACTATGAAGAAGACGGGCCGTCCGCTTGAGGACACGAAATCCGCATGCCCGTACGCCGGCAGGGAGATGCCAACCTCTTCCCGCAGGACGCGGTTGTATTCCTCGTAGCTGGCCAGGTAGGGCTCGATCTCCTCGCGGTCCTTGAAGATGGGCAGCCGCTTGAAGGCGTAACCCTCCATCCCCTCCGCCTGTATCTCGAACACGGTGCTGATCTCGCCGTAACCCAGCACCCGGGCGGGTATGCGGCTGCGTTCGGGATATCTCGGATCCAGGCCCCGCTCGAACTCCTCGAGCATGTACACGTCGACCTGAAGCTCTTCCATGGGTCGGACTCCCCTATGGTCGTATCGCCTGCGACTTCATGCGGGCCGAGATAAAGCGCCGTCAGCATGATTCTACTACAGGGAAGCCTCCCGGGCCCGTATATGAGCGGTGATGATTGTCCGGCCGAGATAGGGGAGGCGCCGAGCGCGTTATCGTATCCCGTGCGTCCTGTCACGAAGACAAGGCCGATCTCCAGGCTCGACGCCGGTCATCATCGATCAAGCCTCAGCCGCCCATGTCTCAGCCGCCGAGGTCTGTCTTGATCCTCTCGAACTCCTCCGGAGTTATCTCGCCCGAGGCGTACCTGCGCTGAGCTATCTCCAAAGGCGTCTCTTCTTGCCGGGGGACTGCATATACTCCCTCAGTCCGGGAGGAAGACGCTCCCTTGAGCAGCAGGTATACAACAGCTGCTATGAGGATTAAACCCGCAAGCATCATCAAACCCATCCAGATCCAACCTCCTGTGCTCCAGTTAGAAAAACCGTGGCCGCAGTCTGATACAACGTCCGTAAAAAGCCCCATTATCTATCACTTCCCTTCTGATGAGCATCCATGTTTATATTATGGCCCCTCGATTCTTTAGATGCTTTGAGATGCGTCAATCTCGGGGCGAGGTACTATCGGCAGTAGTGACAGATATCAACAGGAGATGTCTTGATATTTGACTATATGTAAGTTACACTTATATGTATATAGACATATAGCTAGATAAGACAGGGAGCGTATGAAATGAGCAGGCCGGCTTCGGAAGAGAAAAAAGCGCGAAAGCATGTACCCGGCGCCATCGACCACGAGAGGTTCGTGCGCGAGGGGCCCCAGAAGAGGTTCATCGAGCCGCGGCTGCTCTATCTCATCAAGAAAGCCCCGAGCTACGGATACCAGCTCAGCGAGGACATGGGGGAACTGCCTTTCCCGGGACCCACCCCCGACTCCGCGGCGGTCTACCGCATGCTGCGCGAGCTGGAGAAGAACGGCCTGGTACGATCGCAATGGCAACACGGGGAGACGGGTCCATCCAAGCGGGTCTATTCCCTCACGGCGGCAGGCGGGGAGCGCTTGGAGGCATGGATCGACGCCTTCAGGGGGAGGGTTGAATTACTCAACGCATTCATCGCCCTGTGCGAGGAAGCGGGGTGATGGGCATGTCCACGACTTCCATCGTCATCGATGCTTTCGTAGCTGTGTGCCTTATACTCTCCCTGGTGAAGAGCAGGGAGAAAACGAAGACGGCCCTACTTATCGCCTGGAATGGGATGAAGAGACTCGTCCCCAGCGTTCTGGCGGTTATCGCGGTGATCGGCCTCATCGTAGGGTTCATCCCTCCGAAGTGGATCGCATCGAGTATCGGTGGAGAGAGCGGCTTCGTGGGGGTGCTCGTCGCCGCACTGATCGGTTCCGTCCTCTTCATCCCCGCCATCATCGCCTTTCCGCTGGCGAGATCCCTGCTGGACATGGGAGCGGGAGTGATGGCTATAGCCGCTTTCATCACTACCCTGACCATGATCGGTTTCGTATTCCTGCCCATAGAGATCAAGGAGCTCGGCAAGCGATTCGCCCTGCTGCGCAACGGGCTCAGCTTTGTAGCCGCCTTGATCATCGCCGTCATCATTGGCCTGGTGCTGGGCTGACAGGGGGGAGGTGGCAGACTTGGGAGAAAACATTGCGGCAGCGGGGGACAGCGTACCCGGACTCCCCCTGCGCAAGAGGATCAAGTGGGACCTGGTCGCACTCGTGGCTTCCGCCGCGGCTCTCTACGGCCTTTCCCTTGCCTTCCCGCAGAAAGGCGAGATGGCGCTCGAGGTGTCCTGGGAATTCTTCAAAGAGATGGTCTTCATCCTGCCCGCGGTATTGATCGTCATGGGCCTCTTCGGCGTGTGGGTGAAGAGGGAGGTCGTGGTCAGGTATCTGGGCAGAGATTCAGGTATCGGCGGACTGTTCCTCGCCATCCTGCTCGGAACCCTGCCCACCGGCCCCCTCTACGTGGCATTCCCGCTCGCGGCGATGCTTCTCAAGAAGGGCGCGAGGGTGGCCGGCGTCATGCTTTTTCTCTCCGCCTGGGCCTGCATAAAGCTTCCCCAGGAGATCATGGAGCTGCAGTTTCTCGGCTTGGAATTCACGCTGTTGAGGCTGGGGTTGACAGTAGCCGTCCTCATCCCCATGGTATTGTTGGCGGAGACCCTTTACCATCGCGGAGGCTCGCGAGAAATGCAGCCGGTCAACGAGGAAGGGGCAGGAGAAGTGGAAACGGAAACAGTAGCGGGGATGGAAAACCCCGGCACGAGCGAGGAGAATGTGCCGGCCTGACCGGCGGGAGGAGGCTGGGCGAAATGTCCCGGAAACGGCGTGGGATGCGGAGACAGGGGGGTTACGATGAATGAAGGAGCCTCCGGCTACATGATCGAGGCGCACGGCCTGGTGAAGCGCTACGGCAAGTTCACCGCCGTCGACCACCTGGACCTGCAGGTGAACAAGGGCGAGATCTACGGCCTGCTCGGTCCCAACGGGGCGGGCAAAACCACCACCATCAAGGTGCTATGCGGTCTGCTCAAGTTGAGCGGGGGCGAGGCTTACGTGAACGGAAAGCCGATCCCCGACCGCCGCATCGCGGCGCAGATCGGGTACATGCCCCAGGAGACCGCCCTCTATCTCGGTCTGACCGTGCATCAGAACATGGCCTTCTTCGGGGAGATATTCGGGCTCACCAAGCGCGAGATAGGGGAGAGGGAACGGGACCTGCTGGAGTTTATCAACCTCAGCGGATGGCGAGACGAGATGGTGGGGAACCTGAGCGGCGGCATGAAACACCGCGTATCCCTGGCCTGTGCGCTGATACATATGCCGCCCCTCTTGCTTCTCGACGAACCCACCGTGGGGGTGGACCCGGAACTGCGCGTCTCTTTCTGGGACTATTTCAACGACATCAAGAGCCAGGGAAGGACCATCGTTATTACCACGCATTACATGGACGAAGCGGGCCACTGCGACCGCATCGGGTTCATGCATAACGGGCTCCTTATCGCTGAGGGAGAACCCGGGGAGCTGCTGGTGATGACGGGGACGGACAACCTCGAGGACGCGTTCATGAGCTTCTCCGCAAGCGACAGGAAGGGGGCCGAGCAATGAGGAGAGCCCGCTTCTTCACCGTCACCAAGAGGGTCTTCAAGGACCTCAAGAACGACAAGCGCTCCCTGGCGCTCATCGTCATCGCGCCCATATTCGTCATGTTCGTCTTCGGCCTGGCCTTCAGCGGCGAGGTGAAAAACGTCAAGGTGGTGGTGGTAAACCAGGACCAGGGGGCTGCAGTTGCCGGAGGAGGCACCATGTCCCTGTCGGAGAAGATCATCTCCAACCTGGATGCGGAAGTGCTCAAGCTGGAGTACGCGGACGACCGGGATGCGGCGCTGGCGCAGGTGGAGAACGGGGACGCCTACGCGGCCATAATCTTCCCTTCGGACTTCACCTCCAGCGCACTAGCGGTCATAGATGACCGTTCCTCGGGCTCGTCCACCGATATCGAGCTCCTGCTGGACAAGAGCAACATCAACGTGGCCAACGCCATCACCAAGGCGGTCAACGACGCCCTGCTGGCGACGATAGACCAGGCGGGCATGCAGACGCCGGTAAAGGTGGAAACCGAGGCGGTTTTCGGCCAGAACGCGAAGTTCATGGATTTCTTCGTCCCCGGCATCATGGCCTTCGCGGTGTACATGATCACCACCCTCCTCACCCTGGTTACCTTCGTGGGAGAGAGGACCTCCGGCACACTGCAGCGCATGCTCGCCACGACTCTGAACGAGCGGGACATCGTGATGGGTTACGCGGCGGCCTTCAGTATCATAGGGATCGGGCAGGCCATTCTGCTGCTCCTCGTCGGTATCCTGGTCTTCGACATCACCGTGGTCGGCAACGTGCTGCTGGCTTTCCTGGTCATCGCCCTGCTGGCTATCGTCTCCCAGGCACTGGGGATACTCCTCTCGAGTACGGCCAGGCGGGAGGCCCAGGCCATACAGGTGCTGCCCTTCGTGGTCCTGCCGGCTTTCCTCCTGGCGGGCATCTTCTGGCCCATCGAGGCCATCCCCACCTGGCTAAGGCCGCTCTCCTACCTGGTGCCTCCCACCTACGCGGTGGACGCATCGCGCGCGGTCATGCTCAAGGGATACGGCATCGGTAAGATATGGATAGACATCGTGGCCCTCCTCGCCATGGCCGCTGTTTTTCTGACCCTGGCGGTGTGGTCGCTGCGGACGAGGAAAGATTGAGTGAACCGGGACCTGGCGGCGCAGTAGGACACCATCATGGAACACTACGGCGAAAAGGGACCGCATACATAAGGAGAAGAACCTCTCCCTCGCCCTGGTCATCCGCATCGATATCGACGAGATGACGTGCAAGGCCAACGGCTGTTGAGGCAGCCCGGCTTGCCCCGCCCATGGTCCTTCGGATGACATAAGTCCACATAGTGGTAATATGTAAACAGGGCTCGAAAACAATCTCTCAAGCACCTCGAGGGATATCCAGGCAGAGGGGCGAAGGATGGGGACAGATGGTCCGAATGTCTCCGACATGGACAAGCTCAAACCGGGCGACCATGTCTGTATCCTCTTCAAGGATGGAGACGAGCGGCGCAGTGCATTCACACGAGTCGTATTACCCGGGCTGAAGGGAAACGAGAAAGTCGTTTATATCCGGGGAGATGCGGATGCGGATGGATCGGGTGCCGGTGTATACGGCTCGAGAGGAGATGAGAACGCGGCGGCGACGGCCGGCGT
Organism: Actinomycetota bacterium; assembly: GCA_003598015.1. Lineage (GTDB taxonomy): Bacteria > Actinomycetota > Geothermincolia > Geothermincolales > RBG-13-55-18 > SURF-21. The sequence goes on from QZKE01000033.1 coordinate 188,713, forward strand.
GTTGACCTTCAGCGCGGACCAAACCTGCGTCAGAGGCGGGAGTTTCGATCCCGATGATATGCTCGCATGGATCGAAGAGCAAGCGGATGCCGCCCTGTCCCAGGGGTACGATGCGTTCCGTCTTATCACGGATGCGGGATGGGCGCTGAGGGACGTCGCGGGAGCCGATCGCCTCATCGAATTTGAGCACAAGCTCAATCGGTTCTCCCGCAGGGACTGTACCTTCGCGTGCCTGTACGATATGGGACGCTTTCACCCCATGATACTGCTGGGAGTCCTGAACGCGCATCCCAAGATCATTTACGGCGCCGAGCTGCTCGACAACTACTACCATGTAGAGGAAGAGGATTTCGCGGTCGAAGACTACCCGAGGATCGCGCTGGAGAAATACCTGGGAAGCCTTCAGGCCTTTCATGCCCACATCAGGGCGGTCCTCGGTTTCGGCGCGGCGGCCGGCTGCGCCTCGAGCGATGCGCTTCTGGAGCAGGCCATTCCTGCAAGCGCCCTTGAGGGATACTATAGCCGCAGTCTCGCGCTTCTCTCGCGGGCCGCGTCCAGGTTCGTCGAAGCCCGGCTCGAGGATGACCTGTGGCGCATGATCGGGGAAGAGCTGGAGAGGATCGTCGGCGAAAGCTTCATTATCGTGAGCTCGTTTGACGAGTGCACGGGAGAGGCGAGCCTCCGCGCCGTCATGGGAGACCAGGACGTGATCAGTGAAGCAGCCGCGATGATAGGGCGGGATCCGTTGAGCATAACTTTGGGTGTGACCGAAGACGTGAAGAGGATATCGCTGCGGGGAGAACTCGCCCATTTTGGAGGCGGTCTGGCCGAGATCTCCGCGCCGCTGATCTCGAGTCACGTATGGGAGGAATGGCGCGAATCCTTCGACCTCGGCGACGTTTTCGGGATATCTTTCACCAACCGGGGAGAACTGCTGGGCGGCGCGGTTATCGTCACCTTGAAGGGGACAGCTTATCCCAATAAACTGCTGATAGAGGCTTTTGCGCGGATAGCGGCTATTGCCATCCAGAGGAGAAGGGCGGAGTCGGGACTGGAGGAAAGCGAGCAGCGCTTCAGAACGCTGGTCCATTCCGCGCACGACGCCATCGCAACCTGCGATAGCGAGGGACTCATCATCTCCTGGAACGAGGGAGCCCGGGAGATGTTCGGCTACGGCGAGGAGGAGATCCTCGGGGAATCCATACTCACGCTCATGCCCGACGATAGAAGGGGTGAATATGTCGCCAGGCTTACGGAAGGCATCTCTGCCGGAGATCCATTCCTGGTCAACAAGATCGTGGTGGGATACGGAAAAAGGAAAGACGGCGGAGTATTCCCGCTGGAGATCTCGACTTCCGCATGGGAAGGCGAGGAAGGCCGGTGTTATACGGGCGTCATCCGCGATATCACGGAGAGAAAGTCACTGGAGGAGGCGCTCCTGGAGAGCGAGTGGCGCTATCGCGAGCTGTTCGAGAATACCGGCGAGGGGATAGCCGTGGTGGACGAAGATGAGAGGATACTCTTCGCGAACCCCACGGGGCACGATATTTTCGGCGTAGAGCAGGGGGTGTTGGCAGGCCGGAGCCTGCGGGATTTAACCGATGACAGGGGATTTTCCCTCCTAAGAGAGCAGACGATACGGCGAAAAAAGGGCGAAAAGAGCAGGTACGAAGTGGATATCATCCGCGCGGACGGCAAGAGGCGCACCATCCTGGTCACGTCCACGCCGAGATTCGATAAAGAGGGATGTTTTATCGGATCCTTCGGGGTTTTCAGCGATATCACCGAGCGCAAGATGATGGATAAGGAACTGGAGGCATTCGCCCATACGGTCTCTCACGATCTGCGTGGACTGCTCGCGGTCGTAGAGGGATTCAACCTGACCGCCATAGATGCCCTCGAGGGTGGCGACGGAGAACGCGGGATGAGATGCCTGAGCAGCGCGGTTGACGCGACGCGACGCGCCAACGTTTATATCGCTTCCCTGCTCGATTATGCCACCGCGAGACAACCCGAGGGTAGGATCACCCACGTTGACGCAGAGGAAGTGCTCCTGGAGGTATTCAACGATCTCGAGCAGGATATCCTGGAGAAGGGGGTGGAGATCACGGTCATCGGAAACCTTCCATCCGTCGAGGTCAGCCCGGTAAAGATGAGGCAGGTCTTCCTCAACCTCATCGGCAACGCGATCAAATACATGGGTGGCAATCCCGAGCCGCGCATCGAAGTGGGTGTCACCGGAGAAGGAAAGGAAGCGGCGATCTACGTACGCGACAACGGGATAGGCATCCCGGCGGACAAACTCGAGGACGTATTCCTGCCTTTTGAGAGGCTGGGAGAAGAAAAGACCGATGGGCTGGGCATCGGCCTGGCTACCGTAAGGCGGGCGGTGGAAGCATGGGGAGGGAAGGTGTGGGCGGAATCCGCTCCCGGAGAGGGAGCCGCCTTCTATTTCACCCTGCCCGCCGCGGACTGATCGCCCTCCTGAAGCCGGCATTCAAACATGCGCGATGCCCTCAGAGGGGAGCAGGGCCGCACCCAGCATACCGCCGTCCTCTCCCAGGGTGCCGGTGAGGATGCGCACGTGGCGGCGGCTGATGGCGATGGCCGTCTCCCGGAAGGAGCCGTTCATGGCCTCCTCCATGTGATGGAAACAGCCCAGCAGGCCCCCGCTCAAGGTGACGGCATCCGGGTTGAAGATGTTCACCAGGGATGCGATTCCCGTGCCCAGGTGGCGGCCGGCTCCCTCCAGGATCTCCCTGGCCAGGTCCTCGCCGGCGTCGGCATGGCGGCAGACCGCGGCGGCGGTGAAGGCCGAGGGATCCGCCAGGAACTCCTCCACCAGCGGCGATGCGTGCCCGACGGCGGCCAGCTCCTCCACGCGCCGGTAGATGGCTACGCCGGAGGCCATCGCCTCCAGGCAACCGCGCGCTCCGCAGTTGCAGGGAGGGCCGTCCTCGCGGATGACCATGTGGCCCAGCTCGGCGGCCGCCCCCAGGGCGCCCCGGTAGATGCGGCCGCCCAGGATGATGCCGCCGCCGATACCCGTCCCCAGGGTGAGATGCACCAGGTAGCGCGAGCCCCTGCCGGCTCCCATGCGCGCCTCGGCCAGGGCGGCCACGTTGGCGTCGTTGTCCACGTAGACGGGGAGGCCGGATTCCTCCGCGAGGATGTCTCTCACGGGGGCGTCGCGCAGGGGATGATTGGGAGCGTCGGTCACCACGCCGCGCTCGAAGTCGATGAAGCCCGCTATCCCCAGGCCCAGGGCATCGATGCCGATGCCCTTTTCCCGCGCCGATTCCTGCAGGCGGATGCATACCTCGAGGAGCCCGCGCATAACACTTTCCTGGGAAGAGGCATCCGTCTCCATGCGGTATCTCTCAGCGATACCGCCCTGGTGGAGCACCAGCCCCGCCGTCTTGGTCCCGCCAAGGTCGATACCTATGACCGCCAAATCAACCTCGCTTCATAATGATGCCGCACCTGCCGTTGCGCACGTATGGACACCCCTTTTATATCACTGGTGAACGAGGGCGAACAACCAGGCTGGCGGGGTCTTGCGAGCCGAAGGTGACCGCGTAAGGGTTGCCGTATAGAATGGCGATACGGGCAAGATATGAAAGAGAAGGAGGAGAGATGCCGGATAAGAACCAGGCGGAGACGGTTGAGGAGGCGCAGCGGCTCGCCGCCGAGTACGAACGGAAATGCACCGGCTGCGCCCAATCCGTGGTGGCGGGATTGCTGGATGCCCTGGGCATGGAGGAAGAAGGTGTGTTCAAGGCCGCCAGCGGGCTGGCCGACGGCATCGGCCTGACCGGCGACGGTTCCTGCGGCGCTCTAACCGGGGGCTGCATGGTCATCGGCCTTGTCTACGGCCGGGAGCGCAAGGACCACGAGGATATGATGAAGCCCATGAAGTCCTACCTGATGAGCAAAGAGCTCCTCGAGGATTTCGTCGCACGCTACGGAAGCTGCCGCTGTTACGACATCCAGGAGAAGCTCATGGGCCGCACCTATAACATGTACGATCCCCAGGAGCTCCAAGAGGCCTTCAAGTCGGGTATGATGGACCATTGCTCGGGAGTCGTCGGACGTTCGGCCGAGAAGACCGCGGAGATGATCCTGAGAGAGAAGCACCAGGCATAGGGGTCGGCCCTGGATTTATGCCTGACTCGTGCGTCCAGTATCAATGCATGGGGATCAAGAGAAAGTCCCACTTCCTTTCAACTGCTCCTCTTGGCTTTCTCAGGCATAAGTCCAGGGCCGACCCCTATGCCTGCACGCTCGAGCTCGTTCTTAGCCCTACGTGGTAAATAATGGTGAAAGATCATGAAGAAGCTGCCCAGGAGGGCCGCGACGCAGGAGGCGAGGATCGCGTAGTAAGTCCATGTGTCGGGTCTGACCCGGTAGCTCCTGGCGATGCTCAAGACTTCGGATATCACCGGCGTCAGGAAGAACAGCACTGCCAGTAATGCGGCAACGCATACTGCGAGCAGAAAGACCATCACCACTTCGTCGCTTGATATCTTCCTCATTATCCTCTCCCCTTCTCCTGTTCTATCGGGTATCTGTCACCTGATAAACAGGGAAAAGGGGCCAAATCGGTCGATTTCACGCCGCCGGTAACCCACTTGGGGGATGCATGCACTGCTGTGATTTGGCGACAGATGATAGTGGAATCGATCATACTTCGGGAAACAAAAGAGAGTAGGGGGCGGAAGATGAGACAGACACTGCGCGAGGAGGGCGGGTTCTCCTTACTCGAGTACGTCGTGTCAGTAGCGATTGTCGCATTTATCCTGGTTATGGGCATCCTGGTGTGGTCGAATGTCAAGAGTAACGCCTACGAATCGAGGGCCAGGAAGAATTTCGAATACGCGGTGTCCGAGATCAGGAGCTACTGGGACTTGGCAGGTCAGAGCCAGGGGAGTTATCAGAACCTGGTGGCGGCATACATGAACGAAGCAGATCCTATGGCGAGATGGACGGAAAGAGAGACGTCCATGCTCGCCATCGATGATGCGGGAGATCTGACGGAAGAGTACTTCAGCACCATCTTTATCATCAGGGATAGGAATACCCCAGCCGACGAGATAGGCGTGGCCACGTTCTCTGAGACGGGGAAGGTCTATTACGCCCATTTCAGACAAGCCGAACAGGACGAATCAAGCGTGTTGACGATCCAGGCATTCTCGGCGATGAACGAGAAGGATCTCCAGGCGAATACATCCTTAGCGCGGGAAGCCGATTAGAGTTCGAGAACTCGAGACAAGCCCTGCGATATTACTGGAAAGCCCCCCCCTGCCTCTTTATAATGGTTCTTGCGCTTTCGAGATGGAAGGGTGTCCGAGTCTGGCCTAAGGAGCACGACTGGAAATCGTGTGGGTGACGAAAGTTGCCTCGAGGGTTCGAATCCCTCCCCTTCCGCCAAAAAACGCAGGTTCACATATATAACCCGGGATCGCGAACTCGCCCGACTGGGGAATCAAGGTAGGGTGACGAAAGTTGCCTCGAGGGTTCGCATCCCTCCCCTTCCGCCAAAAAACGCAGGT
>QZKE01000053.1 GCA_003598015.1 Actinomycetota bacterium
ACTTCCAGGCGCTGGACACCGTGCCACCGCTCCGCGGCGGCAATGGAAGGCATGTTCATAGCCCGCATGGTCAGAGCCTGAACGGACGCTGCTGGTGCCGGGATGTATAAACCTCCTTACCCGAGGGCGCATGCCCGGTCTGGAGCCGGCGCCCGGACCCGAAGAACAGGCACGATACTGGACCTACCGTGGCGTCAAGCCCGGGAGGGGTTTGTTGTCACTCCGCAGAAATATAATTGGAAACGTGAAGTATATAGTGACTTCGCGCGATCGGGGCGGTTGCCGGTCGTGGTCATATAGTCTCGGATTACGCTTAGGAGGATCAAGGTGGAGAAAGACAAGGCTCTGGAGATGGCCCTGACTCAGATCGAACGCCAGTTCGGGAAGGGCTCTATTATGAAACTCGGCCAGGACAACCATCGTTTTCAAATCGCCGCGATACCCACGGGCGCCCTCTCCCTCGACCTGGCGCTAGGCATAGGCGGGGTACCGCGGGGAAGGGTGGTGGAGATCTTTGGCCCGGAATCCTCGGGGAAGACGACGCTGGCATTGCACATCATAGCGGAGGCGCAGAAAACGGGCGGCATAGCCGCGTTCATCGATGCCGAACACGCGTTGGACCCCGGTTATTCCAGGGCACTGGGAGTAGACGTCGATGAGCTGCTCATATCTCAACCCGACACCGGCGAACAGGCATTGGAGATAGCGGAGATGCTGGTGCGCAGCGGGGCATTGGACGTCGTGGTCATAGACTCCGTGGCCGCGCTGGTACCGCGCCTCGAGATAGAGGGGGAGATGGGCGATGCCCATGTCGGCCTCCAGGCGAGGCTGATGTCACAGGCCTTACGCAAGCTGGCCGGAACCATAAACAAGTCTAATACCACGGCCATCTTCATCAACCAGCTACGGGAGAAGATAGGGGTGATGTTCGGCAGCCCGGAGACGACTCCGGGGGGGAGGGCGCTTAAATTCTATGCCTCCGTACGGCTTGATATCCGAAAGATCGACAGTATCAAGCAGGGTGCCGAGATCGTCGGCAACCAGGTGAGGGTGAAGGTGGTCAAGAACAAGATGGCGCCCCCCTTCAGAAAAGCGGAATTCGATATCATGTACGGAGAGGGCATATCCACGCAAGGCAACATCCTGGACCTCGCAGTAGAGAACGGCCTGGTGAAGAAGAGCGGCGCATGGTACACCTACGGGGAAGACCAGCTCGGCCAGGGGAGGGAAAACGCCAAGCAGTATCTCATAGATAATCCGGCGATAAACAAGGAATTGGATTTGAAGTTGAGGGAGATGCTCAGCCTTCCCCGGGCGGAGGCCCAGATCATCCAGGCCGAAGGCGAGCCTCAGGAGGTAGGCAACGGAAAAGCCATTCAGGAGGTAGGCAACGGAAAAGCCATGTAAGTATAGCGGTTCCGAACCAGCGAGAAGGCGTGTTGTCAACAAGGCAATGAAACTGCTTTCCTACCGCGCTCACAGTATGCACGAACTCACATTCAAGCTGCGTAAGGGGGGCTTCTCCACAGCGGTTATCGAGGAAGCAGTTGCGGAACTCGAAGATAGAGGCCTGCTCGATGATACCCGCCTGGCCCGGGATGCCGTTACGGGCGGCCAGAGGGCGGGCAGAAGCCGCGCGAGGATATACGCCGACCTGCGCAGGCGAGGCATAGCCAGGGAGGACGCCGAAGTTGCCTTGCAGGACTGCTTCGACCCCGAGGAAGAACTGAAAACCGTTGCAGGCTTCATGCGCAAGAGCCTGTCGGGATCACCCGCCACGGTCGGCAGCGAGGAAATCGATAAAACCGCCCGCAGGTTGTTCAAAAGGGGCTTTTCGGCCTCTGCCATAGCCGGCGCACTCGAAGGCCTTCACCCTGGCGAGGGGGGCTGTCACGTGCCCCATTTTCTTGACAGTGATAATCAGCTCTCCTAGAATTGAATCAGGCCTAAGGATATTGATCGATATCCAAGCGTTTTATCGCTTGTTGGATATACCGTAAGGAGCGAGAAGAGCTGATTAAACGGTAATTACGGTATATATAAACTATCGATATAGCCTTAAGCCGAGCTGGATCTCGGCTTTTTTACGTTGTAGATCGGGGTCTCAACCCCGGGTTTATATATATGAAGGGAGGAATGGAAATGTTAATCGCGATAATCGCAGGTATTGTGGCCCTGGTTATCGGAGTAATAGCGGGTTTCTTGGCTCGCAAGTATATGGCTGAAGCAAAGATATCGTCCGCGGAGGAAGAAGCAAAGCGGGTACTTCAAGATGCGGAGAAGTCTTCGGAGGCCAAGAAACGTGAAGCTTTACTTGAGGCTAAAGATGAGATATTCACGATGCGCAACGACGCGGAACGCGATATCAAGAACCGCCGTAACGAACTGCAGCGTTTCGAGCGAAGGCTCCTGCAGAGAGAGGAGCAGATAGACAACCGCTCGGACAACCTCGAGAAGAAAGAGAAGTCGATCTCGGCAAAGGAGAACGAGGTCCAGGGGCTACGTTCCGAGGCGCAAAAGATCCTGGCGAAGGAGAAGGAACAGCTCGAGAAGGTGGCCGGTTTGTCCAAAGACGAAGCGAAACAGCTTCTCTTGAAGCAGGTGGAGGAGGAGACGAAGAGGGAAGCCGCCCAGGTCATCAAGAAGATCGAGAACCGCCTGCGCGATGAAGCCGAGAAAAAGGCGAAGAACATCATCGCCAATGCCATTCAGAGATGCGCATCCGACCATGTGGCCGAGACCACCGTCTCCGTGGTGCCGCTCCCCAGCGACGAGATGAAGGGGAGGATAATCGGGAGGGAAGGCCGTAACATCCGCACCTTCGAGACGCTGACCGGGATCAACCTGATCATCGACGACACGCCGGAGGCCGTTATTCTCTCGAGTTTCGACCCAGTCAGACGCGAGGTAGCCCGCCTCACCCTGGAGAGGCTGATAACCGACGGACGTATCCAGCCGGCACGCATCGAGGAGATGTACGACAAGTCAAAGGCCGAGGTGGATGCGGAGATCAAAGAAGTAGGGGAACAGGCCGTATTCGATGTCGGCCTGCACGGCGTCAACCACGAGCTCATGAAGGTGCTAGGCCGCTTGAAGTACCGTACCAGCTACGGCCAGAACGTTTTGAAGCATTCCGTAGAGGTCGCCCACCTCGCGGGTCTCATGGCCGCGGAGCTGGGAACGGATATCAAGCTAGCCAAGCGAGCGGGACTCCTGCACGATATCGGCAAGGCCATCGACCACGAGGTAGAGGGTTCTCACGCCATAATCGGAGCGGAACTCGCCAAACGGCTCAAAGAAGGCGATCCGGTTATCCACGCCATCGAGGCGCACCATGAAGAGGTCGAGGCGAGGTCCATCGAGGCGGTGCTCGTGCAGGCGGCGGACGCAATAAGTGCCGCCAGGCCGGGAGCGCGCAGAGAGACCCTGGAGAGCTACATCAAGCGCCTGGAGAAGCTGGAGACCATCGCCGATTCCTTCGAGGGCGTTGACGGATCATATGCCCTCCAGGCCGGTCGCGAGATACGGGTCATGGTCAAATCGGATATCATAGACGACCTCGGATGCGTGACCCTCTCCAGGGAGATCGCCAGGCAGATAGAGGACGAGCTCGAATACCCCGGACAGATAAAGATCACGGTGGTAAGAGAGAAGCGCGTGGTGGATTACGCCAAATAGACTTCAAAGACATGGGGCGGGCGCAATGCCCGCCCTGGCGTTGGCACTCGAATATATAACCGCGCGGCCGGAAGCAACACCCTTCCTCTCTTTGTGCATACCTCGACGGCAAGCGGACAAAGGTATGCGGAACCTTCTGATATAATCGTTCTACCCGTCAAAAACGTTCAGGTAAAAGGTCGGCTTGCCGAGATGGAGTATAAAGAGAACTAACGTCTAGACGGGACGGGAAAATTGACCACGGGGAATAACAGCGAAAAAGACGGACTCCTCGATTTCGTCCGCAGGTTTACGGACCACGACACCTTCACCGTTGAAGAAGAGCTGGGACACGGTTATGTAAGGCTGAAGGTAACCGAGGCCGAACGACGCCAGGCGCTGCAGGATATACGCTGCGTCGAGGACGTCGTCAAAGAGCTGGTGCGCAATGCGCGTGACGCGGGCGCCACCGGCGTTTATGTTACCTTCCAGAAGGAGAGAGGCCGCTGGCGGAATATCACCGTTCTGGATAACGGCAGGGGAATACCACAAGGCCTGCACCGAAAGATATTCGAGGCCAGGGTAACCTCTAAGGTGCGGGACGTCGTGGAGGATCGCTTCGGCGTGCATGGCAGGGGAATGGCCCTTTTCTCCATCAAGCAGGTCGCCGACGACATCCAGCTGGTGCGTTCCGAGGAAAGCCGCGGTACCATAATCCACACGCGCATCGATACCACGAAGCTACCTGAGAAAAAGGATCAATCCACCTTCCCCAGGCTGGAGAGCGACGATGAGGGCAAGATCGCCATCGCAGGCGGCCCGCACAACGTGCCGCGGGTCCTGACGGAACTGGCGCTCAGCTCCGACGGGCTGAATATCTTCCTGGGATCCAACGCCGAGATACTGTCCACCCTCTACCATGATTCCGTGGAACTGCGCAAGACTTGGGCCGCGGGAGAGGATGATGTCAGCCGGCCGGTATGGTTCGAGCTTGGAGGCATCAAGGAGGGGCGAATGCTGCACGGCTTCTGTGCGAACCAGCTCGGCCTTTGCGTCTCCGAGCGCAACGCCTTCCGCATACTCGAGCTGGAGATAAACCCCCTCATGAGCATCAACGAGCTCGTGCGCGAGGGTAGCATCGCCCTGCCGGCGAGACGGGCGGACCTGCACCGTCAACCGCGGGATAATTGGAGCGACCATCTAGCCCGCCGCCTGAACCAGGATGATATATCCCGTATCAGCGATTCGCTGCAACTGGTCTTCGAGGACATAGGTGGGAAATATTACCTGCAGGCCGAGGCACCTGTGATCAAGAGACGCAAGAACCGCATTATCATCTCCCTGGGGCTGCACGAAAAGGAAGATGGCTGATAAGGGACGGCCCGGCCCGCAGGGATACCAGGTACCATGTCATGCCGGCAGAGAGTCTCCCGGACGAACCATGCATGCAGCCGTTCGAGGCTTTAACAAAGGTTTCGGATAATATATCATTAATTCTTATCTGGGGATGTCGGTGTTGTAACAGAGAAAAAGCAAGGGGAGGAGCATTAGATGATGGAAGTGCTTAAAGTATCCTCGAAGTCGAACCCCAATTCCGTTGCCGGAGCGCTGGCGGGAGTCCTGCGCGAAACCGGCAGCGCGGAGATCCAGGTCATCGGGGCGGGCGCTCTGAACCAGGCCGTAAAGGCGATCGCCATTGCCAGGGGATTCGTGGCGCCGAGCGGCATAGACCTGGTATGCATACCCGCATTCACGGATATAATCATCGATGGCGAGGAGAGGACGGCCATCAAGCTTTCCGTCGAGTCGAGATAGGACCCGCAACGGACAGCGACGAGACAGACGCGGCACAGAGATGCGGTCCCGGGACGAGGAGGCACTATGAGCGTGCTTAAAATCATTTTTCTGGTGATTGCCATTATCACCGTCCCGCTCTTGACCGTTTTCCTCATCCGCCTCGCCCTCAAGATCAGCCGTAGCGTCGAACGCATGAACCGCACGCTCGACGATGCCAGGCCTCAATTCATCATGTTGCTGGCCAACCTCAACCAGACCGTCGAGGACGTGAACGACGAGCTGGAAAGGGTGGGGCAGATGACGGGAGAGGCTCAGGCGATGCTCGAACTCACCGAATCGAGCTTGCGTGCCGTGGATGAAGCCCTGCGCTCTCCGGTTGCACGCTTTGGGGGGATGCTCGCCGGGTTTGCCACTACCACCCTGCTTTTCCGCGGCATCTCACACCGCTTATCTCCACGAGGCAGGAAACCCCGGGGAGGGAGAGGAACATAGCCGAGTTCATCCTCTCCACCGCATCCCTTTACAATTTCGAACTGCGTGAAGCGTTCAGGCTGGCGTGCGATGCCGGATTCCATGGTGTCGAGCTGATGGTCACCAAGCGCGAGGAGAGCCAATCCATTCCCCTGGTGCAGGAGTTGGTCCAGGAGACCGGCATAAAGGTCAGGAGCATCCATGCCCCCTTTCTCCTGGCCGCAAAGAAAGTCTGGGGCGGTCCGCAGGAGAAGATTGCCGTTTCCATAGACATGGCGCACGCACTGCATGCAGACGTGGTCGTTATCCATCTTCCTTATTTCTGGCAATGGGGTTATGCGCGTTGGGCACGGCATCACCTCAACGACTATTCACGCAGGAGCGATGTTATCGTGGCCATGGAAAACGCGATGCATGTCTACCTGTACCGTCCGTTCAACCTCAGCCTCTTCAACTCACTGCAGGATATCCGCTGTTTTGACAACCTGGTATTCGATACGAGCCACTTCGCGATCGCTGGCGTGAATATATTCCGGGCCTGGGAGGAACTGCGCGGCCACGTAAGGCACATACACCTGTCGAACAACTACCTCAAGGGATTTGACGACCACGCTCTCCCCTTTGAAGGCCGGCTCCCCCTGGACCGCTTTCTCCAGATGCTGCATGCTGATGGATTCGAGGGCAAGATCGCCCTGGAGCTTGGCCCTGGTCCCCTGGAAGCACGCCTGGGGAGAGAGCGCATCGTATACAACCTGCGCCGCAGCCTCGCTTACTGCCTCGACAATTACGCCTGAAGCAAGGCGATCCAAGCCGGTTGCGATCCCTGGATTTCGCAGTGGCTGCAACCTCGGTGCGGCGATCGTTCACACCGGATGAAAACAGGTGATCTCCTTACAGGAGCCCCGCACTCTATTACAATAGCTGGTATGGAGAAGATGACATACGCTCTGATCACCTTCGGCTGCCAGATGAATCTGCACGATGCCGAGCGCATACGTGGAGCGCTGCATGCGCGGGGGTGGAGTGAATGCGAACCCCGATATGCCGAGGCCGTGATCTTGCTGACCTGCTGCGTTCGGGAAAGCGCCGAACGCAAGCTGTACGGCCGGCTTTCCTCGCTCAAGCCCCTCAAGGAGAAACGGGATACGATCATCGCCGTGGGCGGGTGCCTGGCGCAGAAGGAGGGGACACGCCTCATCGCGCAAGCCCCTTACGTGGACGTGGTGTTCGGCACTCACCAGTATCCGCACATCGCCGATCTCCTGGAACAGGCTGGCGGAGGAGCCGTTTGCTCTACCGCATTGAGCGGGGTGCGGATCTCGGGGATTCCTTGCAGTCGTCTTGAGGAATTTCGCGCCTGGATCACCATCACCCACGGGTGCGACAACTTCTGCTCCTATTGTATCGTTCCATACGTGCGCGGCAGTGAGGTGAGCCGTCCCCTGGAGGATGTCGCGGAGGAAGTGGGCGCCCATGTCGCCGAGGGCGTCAGGGAGATCAACCTGCTGGGGCAGAACGTGGACTCCTATCGACGCAAGGAGGAGGGGAAGAGCCGTTTCGCCGATCTTCTGAGGCTCCTGGGGAGCAGGTACCCGGAGGCGTGGATTCGCTTTACGACTTCCCATCCCCGCGATTTCGACCTTGCCATCGTGCGATCCATCGCCGAGACCGCGAACGTCTGCGAGTACGTGCACCTGCCGCTGCAGGCCGGCTCCGACCGCATACTCGCCGCTATGAACCGCGGTTATCGCCGGGCCGAATATCAGGTCAAGGTGGACGAGCTGCGCAGATGCGTGCCGGGAGTATCGCTGACGACCGACGTGATCGTGGGGTTCCCGGGCGAGTCCGAGGAGGACTTCGCGGCAACGCTGGAGATGCTGGAATTGTGCCGTTTCGATGGCGCTTTTACCTTTCTGTATAACCCCCGCGAGATGACGGCCGCCGCCGATCTTCCCGATGATGTCGACGCAAGGGTGAAACAGGACCGCTTGAGAAGGGTGATGGAGATCTCGCGCAGGCTGACCTCCGCAAGCCTGCGTGGCGAGGTGGGTTCCGAGCAGACCGTGTTGGTGCACGGGCCCAGCCGCAAGGACCCGCGCCGCTGGTCTGCCCGCACCCGCAATAACAAACTGGTTCATTTCCAGCGTGGGGAGGTGAATCTCACCGGCGTTTTCGCGCGCGTGGAGATCACCGCTGCGGGCAGCTGGAGCCTGCATGGCGAGTTGAAGGAGATCCTCGGCTGATGCATATACAAGGACGTGCGGGTTTTCCTCCAACTGCAGCGGGGTATCCTATAAGCGTCGGGACGTTTATGTTTTAAAGGCGAGCCGGCACTTCGTGACGGCGCTACGGAGGTGATCGCGTGGGAATGGAAAGAGGGATAATCGCTGGCTGTATAGTACCCCATCCGCCGTTGCTCATTCCCGCAATCGGCGGAAAGGATCGCGAGACCGTACGGTCGACCTACCAGGCGATGGAGGAACTAAGCCGCAAGCTGGCCGGCCTGGAGCCAGACGTCCTGGTGATGATCTCGCCCCATACCCCCCTGTACAGGGACGCGTTTACCGTCAAAGCGTCTCCCGCTCTCGAGGGGAGTTTCGCCTCCTTCGGGCAACCCCAGGTACGCATCTCCAAGAACAATGACAGCGAGCTCGTCGCCGCCATGGTCGAAGCCGCGGAAGCGGAAGGCCTGCCCCTCAGCGCACTGCAGGAAACCCCCTCTAGCTGGTCCTCGGGGGTAGAGGAACTCGACCACGGGCTCCTGGTACCCCTGTATTACCTGGATCAGGTCTTCGAAACACCCATCGTCTGCCTCTCCATCTCCGGCCTCTCCTACCCGAGCCATTTCCTCCTGGGGCGCGTAGCGCGCAGGTCTTGCGAGAGTCTCGGACGCAAGGCGGTTTTCGTAGCCAGCGGGGACCTCTCCCACCGCCTCATCAAGGGAGCGCCCGCGGGTTTTAACCCACGCGGAGAGGAGTTCGACGAGATGATCGTGGATATAGTGCGCCGGGTAGATTTTGAAGCCCTGAACAGGATTCCCGAGGACCTCGTGGAGGCGGCGGGCGAGTGTGGATTTCGTTCCATCCATGCCATGTGGGGCGCCCTGAAGAACGGGCCGCTGGCAAGCTCCGTCCTCTCGTACGAGGGGCCCTTTGGTGTGGGCTATCTGGTATCGCTGACCCATGAGAGCGGCTGAGGAGGGCTGATCCATGACCGAGAGCGGCGAATTCGAGAGCGGAAGCCCATATACCGCGCTGGCCAGAAAAGCAATAGAAGCATGGGTGAAGGAGAGAAGGGAACTGTCTACAGAGGAGATCAAAGAAGAGAAAAAGCTCTTGCCGGAGAAGGCCGCCGCCTTTGTCTGCCTGAAAAAAGAGGGAGGGCTGCGCGGGTGCATCGGCACCTTTCAGCCTACGCGAGAAGACCTGGCTGAAGAGATAGTCTCCAACGCCATAAGCGCAGCCTGCCGGGACCCGCGCTTCCCGCCGGTTTCAGAGGAGGAACTGGAAGACCTGGACATCAGCGTAGACGTGCTCGGTGAACCGGAGCGCGTGCGGGACGCCTCGCAACTTGACCCTCGCCGTTATGGGGTGATCGTGAGGAGGGAGAACCGTACGGGCCTGCTGCTTCCGGATCTGGAGGGGGTCGACAGCGTCGAGGAACAGCTCGAGATAGCCCGCAATAAGGCGGGCATAAGCCCCCGCGAACCCATACAGGTCTACCGCTTCACCGTGGAAAGATATCACTGAGGCCTCATGCCCGCAAACTCCAGCCATAAGAGGGTCGCGGCAATACTCGGTCCGACCGCCGTCGGTAAGAGCGCCATGGCGGTCGCGGTCGCACCGTCACTGCATGCCGAGATAATCTCCGTCGATTCCATGCAGGTGTATCGCGGCATGGATATCGGTACGGCCAAACCCGGCCCGGAGACGAGGGGTCATGTGCCCCATCACATGCTGGACATCGTGGATACGTCATGCGACTTCTCGGCTGCCCGCTTTCAGGAAGAGGCGAGGCGTCACGTGGAAGATATCTCGACGCGTGGCGGTATCCCACTCCTGGTAGGAGGCACGGGTTTTTATTTCGAGGCGGTGGTATTCGATCTGCGTTTTCCTCCGGGCTCGATGGATGACGGCTTGAGACGCCGGTTGCGGGAGGACGCGGAATGGGATCCGGAAGCCCTGCGCAGGCGTCTGGCGGAAGTCGACCCTCGCTTCGCGGCGAGCGAAGGTTTTGCCAACATGCGGCGCGTGGTACGGGCCATGGAGGTATACGAGCGCACCGGGATGCCTTTCACGTCTTTTCAGGTCAAGCGGGGCGGGCAGACCGTCTATTACCCTTTCGCGGGAGTCGTCCTCGACGCACCCAGGCAGGCATTGTATCCGGCCATAGAACGCCGCGTGGATGAGATGTTCGCCGCGGGCCTTGTGGAGGAAGTCGCACGCCTGTCCGGCGCGGGCGGGCTCTCCCGCACCGCCCGCCAGGCCCTCGGATACAAGGAGGTATTGGATCATCTTGACAGGGGTATACCCCTCGAGGAAACTATCTTTAAAATAAAACGGAGATCGCGGAATTACGCCAAGCGCCAGCTGACGTGGTTCAGGCGCATCCCCGGGCTGCACTGGATCGAGCTCGATGAGAGTGAGCTGAAGGAGCCTTCGGAGCGGGTAATCGAGGAAGTCCGGGGCTACCTGGAAGGGGTGATACGGCGTCTTCCCCTCCCGCGAGCGGGGGACAAGCCCGACTCCCTGACCAAGTGACAAGGCTGGTAGTATTAAGAAGCCGTATAGTGGCCGTCACGGAGAGGAAAGGCGAGGACAAGGACAGGATGCGCTTCTACAAGTACCACGGAACCGGCAACGACTTCATCCTCCTGGACGGGATGAAAAAAGGTGTCTTTCTCGCCCCGCATGAGGTGGTGGCTATGTGCAGGCGTCACACCGGAATAGGCGCGGACGGGGTCATCTTCGCGTGCCCATCTGGAGGAGCGGATGCCGCCATGCGTATCTTCAATGCCGACGGGAGCGAGGCCGAGATGTGCGGGAACGGCATACGCTGCCTCGCCAAGTATCTCTACGAGAGGCTGGGTATAGCCGGCGACGCCATGTTTATAGAGACGGGAGCCGGGGCCAGGTCATTGATGCTGTTGGTTGAAGAAGGCGAGGTAAGGGAAGTAGCCGTGGACATGGGCCTCCCGGAGTTAACGGCGCGAGATCTCCCGGCACCGGATGAACCTTCGCGCCCCGGCGAGGTAGACATATTCCTCGCCGATGACGAGGTCTATCACGCCTTCTGCCTGTCTCTGGGCAATCCGCACTGCGTGCTCTTCGTCGACGACACGGCCTCGGCGCAGGTGTCGCGCATCGGCCCCCTGCTCGAGAGGCACGAGCTTTTCCCCAACCGTACGAACGTGGAGTTCGCCCAGGTAGTCGACGAACACCACATCGACCTCAGGGTATGGGAGCGCGGGGTGGGAGAGACGCAGGCTTGTGGAAGCGGCGCCTGTGCCGCCGCCGCCGCGGCCCTGCACCTGGGTAGATGCGCCGCTCCCATAGATGTACGCTTGCCCGGGGGAGTGCTGGGCATAGACGTGGACGAACACGGACACGTGCATCTGACCGGTCCGGCCATAGAGGTGTTCAGCGGGGAGTTGTCCCCGGGATGGCGGGTATGAGACCCGGTACATACGGCGAGATGGAGGAGGTGTGGCATTGAGGATCTCCAGGCGCATCAGTGAACTGCCGCCCTATCCCTTCGCAGAGATAGACCGGCGCATAGAGGAAAAGAAGCGCCAGGGAGTAGACGTCATCAACTTCGGTGTCGGCGATCCCGATCTACCCACTCCGGCGCATATCATAGCGGTGCTGTGCGAAGAGGCCTCCGATGCGGCGAATCACCGCTATCCCTCCTATCAGGGCATGCGGAGTTTCCGGGAGGCGGCCGCCGCTTGGGTCGCGGGCCGTTTCGGCTTCACCCTCGATCCGGACAGGGAAGTGCTCGCCCTTATCGGCTCCAAGGAGGGCATCGCCCACTTTCCCATGGCCGTACTGGATACGGGAGACATAGCCCTGGTCCCGAATCCATCCTATCCCGTATACCGCACCGCCACCCTGTTCTGCGGAGGGGTACCAGTCGAGATGCCCCTGCGCGAGGAGAGGGGATTTCTGCCCGACCTGGCGGCGGTGCCCGAGGAGACATGGCGCAAGGCGAGACTCCTCTTCGTCAACTACCCCAACAATCCCACGACTGCCATAGCGGACCACGCTTTCTTCGAGGAACTGGTCTACTACGCCCGCAAGCACGAGGTCGTCCTGGCGCACGATCTCGCTTATTCCGAGATCACTTTCGACGGTTACGTCGCCCCTTCACTCCTGGAGATACCGGGGGCCAAGGGGGTAGCGATCGAGTTCCACTCTCTCTCCAAGACATATAACATGACCGGATGGCGGATAGGTTTCGCCGTAGGCGGCGAGGATATCATCGCTCCCTTCGCGAAGGTGAAGGAAAACATCGACTCCGGGGTGTTCAATGCGGTGCAGCTGGCGGCGGTGGCGGCATTGCGGGGGCCACAGGATTGCGTTCGCGATAACTGTGGGGTCTACGCACGCCGCCGGGATATCCTCCTGGAAGGCCTCCGCTCCATCGGTTGGGAGGTGGCCGCCCCCATGGCTACCCTGTATATCTGGATGAGAGTACCACGTGGCCATGATTCCCGTAGCTTCACGACGGAACTCCTGGAGAAGGCCGGGATCGTCGTCGCTCCCGGATCCGCCTACGGCTCCCGCGGGGAGGGATACGTCCGTTTTTCACTGACCTTGTCCGATCAGCTCCTGTTGGAGGGAGTGGATCGTATCGGGAAGGCTTTCTCCTGAATCATGAGACCGCCACGATCGGCTCGACCATGTCTTCAGCAATGCGGCCGCAGGTCCAGGGCTGTGAAGTGAGATGGAAGAACGGCTAGGCGAAGGAGCGAGCGAGGACAGAGAGAAGGCGGTCCTGGTCAGCGTGCGTTGGGGAGAGACATCTCCGGGCGTTGCCGAGAACAGCCTGCAGGAATTACGCTCCCTGGCGGAGACCGCGGGTGCAGAGGTCGTGGGAGAACTGCTCCAGGCACGCCACAAGCCCGATCCCGCCACCTTCCTGGGCAAGGGCAAGACGGCCGAGCTGGGCGAGTTGGTTGACTCCAGAGCCGCTGACCTGGTCATCTTCGACCAGGATCTCACCCCGTCCCAGCAGCGCAACCTGGAAAGGGAGCTCGATATCAAAGTGCTCGATCGCACCGCCCTCATCCTCGATATTTTCGCGCTGCACGCCCACTCCAAAGAAGGCAAAGCGCAGGTAGAGATGGCACAGCTCCGTTACGGCCTCACGCGCCTGACCGGAAGGGGCGTAGAGCTCAGCCGCCTGGGTGGCGGTATCGGAACCAGGGGGCCGGGTGAGACCAAGCTCGAGGTCGACCGCAGGCGAATAAATACGCGCATCAAGACCCTGGACCGCGAGTTGAACAGCCTGTCGCGCGTAAGGAAGACCAAGCGCAAGCGCCGCGAGCGCCGCGACGTCTCCACCTTTGCCCTGGTCGGGTACACCAACGCGGGCAAATCCTCGCTCCTCAACGCCCTCACCGATGCCGGAGTGCTCGTGGAAGACCAGCTTTTTTCGACCCTGGACCCCATAACACGCAGCATCGACCTTCCCGGCAACCGCCGCGCCGTGGTAACGGATACCGTTGGTTTCATCAACCACCTGCCCCATCAGCTCATAGAGGCGTTCAAGTCGACCCTGGAGGAAGTAAGGGAAGCTGATGTGCTAATGCACGTGATAGACGTCTCTTCCCCCGCTATGCGGCGCAGGATCGATGCGGTCGAAGATGTCCTGGAGGAGTTAGGCGCCAGCGAGATACCCACAATATACATCCTGAACAAATGCGACCTGCTGGGAGAGGAGGGGGTAGAGGACGCGGACGACCTGCCCGGCGGCGTGCTGACTTCGACCGTTACGGGTGAAGGCCTGGCAAGGCTGCTCGAGAGGATGTCCGCGATAATGGCGACTTCCGTCATGGTAAGTGCGACCATACCTCATGAGGAGGGGGAACTGCTCTCCCTGGCATATCGTAGAGGCCAGGTATTGGAGCTCCACACGGACGAAAGGGGCTACCATGTTATAGCGGAGATCCCACGCGAACTCCTGCACCGCTTCGAGATCTTCATGAAGGAAGGCGGGGATGGCCTCGAGAACGGGTCGTGATCCCTGGGGCGGCGGATGCGTGGCAACGACCGCCGCATGGATGGCAAGGGAGATAAAGGAGGCCGCCGGGCAGCGCTCGTAGCGGAGAGGCCGATGATATCATGACCTTCCCGGCCACACCTGTTGTCCGGCACGGAACGACAGGCGTGGCCCATCCAGGCGATATTGTATATTGCATGGGTCTCGATGACCCTGGCGGATGATAAGATGGGGTAGCAAGCCCGGCTTCAAGCAAGGTGCGGGCAGAAGACCGTCAGCAAGCTGTGAGCCCCGGCACGGCAGAGACATGCGGCCGGCTCTCAGATCACGCGCAAGGTAGGCATTTGAAGATGTATGAAAATGGCTATGGGGCTGCCGGTATGTACTATCCCCGCAGGAGGGAGTTCCTGTTTCGCGTGGTCTTTGCGCTGACCTTGCTGGCTATCGTCCAGTTGGACCATTTCAACGTGAACCTGGGAGGAGAGATCGCGTTCACCTCCCTGTATATCCTGGCCGGCGCATATCTCGCATTTTCCGTTCTGACCTATTTCTTCTACGAGACGCTGAGCCTCAAAGGATCTCTGGCGTGGGCGGTGGCGATGGTAGACGTCTTCAGTCTATGCGCGGCCGTATATCTCTGCGGGGGCATCGAGAGCTACCTCTTCCTCTTCTTCGGAATATTGCCGCTCATCGGGGGTATATACGGCGGCTACAAGGGCGCGATATATGCCTGCGTTCTCTGCCTCATCGGCTTTACCGCCATCGTGATCTTCGATACACAGCAACCATCCGCATATAACTACTCCCAGGCGATCGCCGTGCGCTACGCCTATATAGCCGGCTCCACTCTTCTGAACATATTCATCGTCGACCTAGTGCTCAAAGACAGGAACCGGCTCAAGATCTTTTACGAGATCAGCCAGAGCTCCAGCAAGAGCCCCGCCCTCTACAACGTGCTCAAGGAGATCACCCAGCGCATGGCCGAGATCCTCAAGGCGGAAGTCGCCCTGGTGTTCCTCCATAACGAGGAGGCCGGAACCCTGGAGGCACAACAGCCTTCTCTGGGACTAGATTTCATGAGCACGGCCAGACTCCGTCTCGACGCTGTTGCGCCCGGGGTGCTGTCCAACAGCTTCCGCAATGCCAAACCCGTACTCGTGTCCCGCCGCCTTTCCAAGGAAGTGGAGATACTGCCCTTCGCGCCCGATTACAACGTCTTCGACATGGTGGCCTGCCCGCTGGTGGCAAGGGGAAAGAGCATCGGCCTGATTGTACTCGCCAACAAGTTGAACCGCCGTGGTTTCAGGCGGCATAACCTCACGCTGACCAGACTCCTCGCTCCTCACATCTCGGTCTTTCTGGACAACGCCCTGCTCTACCGCGGCAGCGAGGAAAAGGTCGCCCAGCTGACCAGCCTTATTCGCGTGGTCGATGCGATCAACACCGTCTCCAACCTCGATCAACTCTACAACCTCGCCCTGGATGTGATCCGGGGCTTGTTCGCCGTGGAGAAGGCCTTGATAAACATCATCAACTACCAGAACGGGCTCATGGAGACGGTACGCAGCTTCGGGTACAGCGAGGAATATGTCTCCCGCCACCTCACCCAGCCGTTCGAGTCCGTGAACGAGTGTTATGTTCTGCGGCACGACGATACTTTCGTCAGCATGGACGTAGCTACGGATGTCCGCTGTCCCAATATGCTCGTGGATCCGGAGACACGCTCGGTGCTCTGCGTGCCTATCCGCTCGGGCAAGAAGATCTACGGCATCCTGCATATGGCCAGCAGATATCAGAACGCCTTCGACGAAGAGGACGCCACGCTCGCAAACGCCATAGGCGAGCAGATAGGTATGGCGGTGGAAAGCGCCCAGCTCTTCGAGGAAATCAGCCGCTTGGCGATCACCGACGAGCTGACCGGCCTGTACAATATCCGCCACCTCAAGCGCGTTCTGGGCGAAGAGGTGAAGCGTTCCATTCGTTACAGCCGCCCCCTTTCCTTCATCATGCTCGACATAGACTGGTTCAAGATATACAACGATCAGCATGGCCATCCCCGGGGCGACGAGGTCCTGCGCATCCTCTCCGGATTGCTGCAGCAGAATACGCGCGACGTAGACACCGTGTTCCGCTATGGAGGAGAAGAGTTCTCGGTTATCATCCCCGAAGTCGGCAAGCAGGAAGCGCACGCCATGGCAGAGCGCATAAGGCGCGTCATCCAGGAGCACGTCTTTCCCTACGAGGACGATCAACCCGGTGGCAATCTCACCGTGAGCATGGGTGTCGCCAATCTTCCTGATGACGCCGAGGAAGGGGATGATCTCGTGGAGAAAGCCGACGAGGCGCTCTACCGTGCCAAACAGACAGGTCGCAACCGGGTGTGCACGTACAGCCCGGGTGAAGACACCCCCGGACTGCACCCCGGCCACCCGTCACTGTTATGGGAAGAGCGTGATGCCGACTCGCCCGGATACCCACCCGAGTCCGGTAATGGCCTGGGGGACGGTGGGAGGCGAACGGGGTGAGAGCGGGCGGCAGGGGGCGTTGCAATGGGGAAGTACTGCCGATAAAATATATGGGCCGGATAGAGAGATTATCGGGATGTGGCGCAGCTTGGTTAGCGCGCTTGACTGGGGGTCAAGAGGTCGCCGGTTCAAATCCGGCCATCCCGACCAGCCAAGACGGGCGGGATACGTCTTCCGCCCTTTTTCGTTAAACGTCATATCGAGGGAGGTGCCCATGATCAGGAGGAATATCGCCAACTTCTTCACTTGCCTGCGCATAATCCTCATCCCCGTGGTTTTATGGTTGATATCCATCATGTCCAAGGAGAGCGTGGATGCAGCGCATTATTGGGCACTGGGCGTATTCATGTTCGCGGCTGCCACCGATTTCATCGATGGACAGATCGCACGGCGCACGAACACCATCTCGGAATTTGGTAAGCTCGTAGACCCTCTCGCCGACCGCCTCCTGGTCATCTCCGTCCTCATCGCCTTGATGTGGCGGGAGTTCTTGCCCATCTGGATGGGGGTCCTTATCGTCAGCCGGGATGTGCTGATGCTCATAGGAGCGCCCATCATAGGCATCAACGACAAGGAGGTGCGCGAGAAGCTGGCGGTGCATTGGACCGGCAAGGCCGCCACCGCGCTGCTCTTCGTGTCCATCTGTCTCTTCATCCTCTTCAACCTTCCAGCCAAGCTGGATGCCGGATTCTTCGGCAGGATAAACCCGGTCGGCTTCGTCATTTTCTGTGTAGGGATAGTCTTCTCCTACGTGAGCGGTTTTATCTATGTCCGAAGGGGTATAAAGTTGATAGGCGCTACGAGCTCGCAGAATGGGGACATCACGCCCGCATGATGGCGTTACGCGAATGGGATAAGGACATCGCGGCCCGGGACGTATTCAGGGCGATCGCCGTCGGACTACAGGAGGTGACACCATGGCTTCTCCCTATACAGGGGAAAAGGACCTCGCGGAAGCGGTGCGCATAAGCTGGCTGGGGCATGCCATGTTCCTGCTCGAAGACGGGGCGGGGCATCGCCTGGTCACCGATCCCTATAACGACTACGTAGGCTACCGGCTTCCGGATGTCGCAGCCGATATCGTTCTGATCAGCCACGACCATGCCGATCACTCCAACTCGTCCGTGGTCAAAGGCGAGCCGGTAGTGGTACGCGACCCATCGCCCCGGGATATCGCGGGGGTGAAGATCTCCGGTTTCCCCACCTATCACGATGCGAGCGGTGGCTCGGAACGAGGGCCCAATATCGTATATCGCTGGGAGATGCAGGGGCTGGTCTTTATCCACTTGGGGGATCTGGGCCATCCACTCGACGCGGATACGCTAAGAGACCTGGGCAAGATAGACGTGCTTTTCGTGCCTGTGGGTGGGTTTTTTACCATCGCACCCGCTGGAGCCGCGCAGGTGGTCGAGGCGCTCAACCCGCATATCGCCATACCCATGCACTTCCGCAACGAGGCTTGTGGCTTTCCCATCGACACCGAGGAGCCATTCGTCTCACACTTCTCCGTCGTGGAGAGAACGGGGAAGATGCCCGCTTATATCTCCCGGGATGACCTTCCCGAACCCGTCCTTGTCCTGATAATGGATTATCTGACCTGAGAGAACCGCTGACGGAGGTAGCCTGGATGAAAGCAGTGATCATGGCGGGCGGCCAGGGTACCCGCCTGCGCCCCCTTACGAGCAACCAGCCCAAACCGATGTTGCCGGTTGTCAATCGCCCCATGATGGAGCATATCGTCAAGCTACTGATCCGTTACGGATTCAAGGACATGATCGCCACCCTGCAGTTTCTGCCCTCATTGATCAGCAATTACTTCGGCGACGGTAGCGAGTGGGGGGCTTCCATGCATTACTCCACCGAGTTCATCCCCCTCGGTACGGCGGGCAGCGTTAAAAACAGCTCCCAGCTCCTCGACGAAACCTTCCTGGTGATCAGCGGAGATGCCCTTACCGATATCGACTTGACCAGTGTCGTCGATTTTCATCGCCGTAACCGAGCCATGGCCACCCTGACCCTAATCCGCGTGGAAAATCCGCTGGAGTTCGGCATCGTCGTTACCGATGCTGCCGGACGCATCGAACGTTTCCTGGAAAAGCCGAATTGGGGCCAGGTCTTCAGCGATACCATCAATACGGGTATCTACGTGCTGGAACCGGAAGTACTCGAACATATCCCCGAGGGACAGTCGTTCGATTTTTCGAAGGACCTCTTTCCGTTCCTGCTGAGCGAGGGATATCCCCTGTATGGATTCGTCGCGGATGGATACTGGTGCGACATCGGCAATTTCGAACAGTATACGGCCGCCCACAAGGATATACTCGATCGCAAAGTGCGTATCGATCCCCCCGGCTTTCGCATGGCGCAGAACGTATGGGTGGGGGAGGGTGTGGACATCGAGGACGGAGTTGAGCTGCGTGGGCCTCTGGTCATCGGCGACCACTGCAAGATAGAGAGGGGATCGGTGATACGCGAATATAGCGTCCTGGGCCATAACGTGGTGGTCAAACAGGATACCTTCGTCCACCGTGCTCTTATCTACGACAATTCGTACATCGGCACGGGCTGCCATGTGAGGGGCTGTGTTGTCGGTAAGAACTGTGACCTGAAGGGCAACGTCCGGCTCGAAGAGGGAGTCGTGGTGGGGGATGAATGCCTTATTGGGGAGAACGTCCTGGTGAACCATGACGTGAAGATCTATCCCTTCAAGACGGTGGAAACCGGAGCAACGGTGAACACGAGCATCATCTGGGAGTCCAAGGGGCTGCGCACGCTCTTCGGCAAGAAAGCCGTTTCGGGCATCATGAACATCGATATAACCCCCGAGCAGGCTCTGAGAATCGCCATGGCTTACGGCTCAAGCTTGCCCATGGGGTCCACCGTCGTCACGTCTCGCGACGCCTCGCGCTCGGCGCGTACCTTGAAAAGGGCCATCATCACCGGCCTCAACGCCTCTGGGATCAACGTTTCCGACCTCGAGGTATCCCCGTCACCGGTCAACCGCTTTGCCATCGGCACTGAGAGGGCAATGGGTGGGGTTGACGTGCGCATCTCCGCCTTCGACCCTCAGTCGATCGAGATCCGTTTCTTCGACGAGCAGGGGGTAGATATCGACGAGGGAGGCCAGAGGGATATAGAAAAAGTCTTCTACCAGGCTAATTTCAGGAGGGCGTTCGTGGAGGAGATAGGCGCTATCCTCTTCCCCCCCCGCCTGCTCGAGATGTATTCCAACTCTCTGCTGGCGGAGATCGACATCGATCGCTTGCGCAAGAAGCGTTTCCGCGTAGCCGTGGATTACGCGTTCAGCAGCGCCAGCATGGTTATGCCCTCCATTTTTGGAAGAATAGGATGCGACGCCTTGAGCCTCAACAACTTCACCGATGAAAAAAAGGTGACCTTGAGCCAGGAGGAGCTGGCCTCGGCGCTGAAGAACCTGTCGCAACTGGTCAAGAGCTCCGAAGCCGAAGTAGGGGTGCTCATGGACAATGCCGGGGAAAGGCTTTACCTCCTGGACGACCATGGACGGCAGATCCATCCCCAGGCTACCCTGATACTCTTCGTGAAACTTCTATGTGAAACGGGGCGTCGGGGAAAAATAGCCGTGCCGGTCAGCATCTCCTCACATGTCGAAAGGATAGCCGGGGAGTACGGCAACGAAGTCATCCGCACCAAGGTGAGCCGCAGCGACCTGATGAGGGCTTCACTTGACAAGGACGTGATCTTCGCGGGAGCAGGCAGCGGAGGTTACATCTTCCCTTCCTTCCTGCCCACCTACGATGCCATGGCCAGTACGGTGATGCTGCTGGACAGCCTGAGCGTTGTCGGCAGGCCGATCTCCGAGCTCGTGGACGAGCTGCCCCGCATCCATCTGCTCTCCGAGGAAATACCGGCATCCTGGGATCACAAGGGATTGATCATGCGCAGGCTTGTGGAGGAGGTAGGCGAGGGCAGGCTGGAACTCATCGACGGGGTAAAGGTCTATGTGGATGGCACCGCATGGGTGCTGGTCCTGCCGGATCCCGACGAGCCCACCCTGCATCTCATCTGCGAGGCGGAAGATGACACCCGGGCCGCGCTCATCATAGGAGAGTACACGAAGAAGATCGTGGATATAGTCGGCGGTTGAGAGGGCTTTTTCGGCTGTCAGGTTCCAGGGTTGTTGTTTCCCCTGGCAGCCGTATCAGCGTTGACGTGACGGCAAGTGAAAAGAGCAATACCCGTTGGGAAGGTGGTGCGATAAGTTGGGGATAGAATTTGAACCGGGCAGCGCTTTGCTCGTGATCGACATGCTCAACGATTTCATCGAGGATGAAGGGGCCCTGTTGGTTCCGGGAGCCGCGAGGATCGTGCCTCGCATCGCAAGGATACTGGAAGACGCAAGGCGGCAGGGCATCCCCGTCATCTACGTGACGGACAGTCATCGCGAGGATGATCACGAATTCCGCTTCTGGCCGGCGCACGCGGTCTCCGATACCTGGGGCGGAGAGATCATCCGGGAATTGCAGCCGGAACCCGGAGACTACATTATCCCCAAGCGCAGGTATAGTGCCTTCTTCGGAACCGACCTGGACAACTATCTCAGGGAATTGGGGATAAGGAAGGTCTACCTCACCGGAGTCCTTACCAACATCTGCGTTTATGTCACTGCCTTGGACGCTGCGATGCGTAACTACGGCGTGGCGGTCTTCAAGGACGCCGTGGCATCGCTGAGCGAGGATACCGATCGTTTCGTCTTTCAACAGCTAGAAGACGTCGTGCAGGCGGAGCTGCTCTGAGCGGGGTCGGGGCCGGGATGGCCCGAACGCGGGAAACTCGCTCATACGCAGGGGGGCGGGAGCCCGCAACGAGACCAGCAGCGCGGATACCGATACCCGTTTTGCTTGGGAGGAAATCCCCAGTTGACCACCGATAACTATAACGCTGCCGCCGGCTGGCGGCTGATACATACCGAGCCGGCGAGCGGCGCCAGCAATATGGCGCTGGATCAGGCTCTACTGGAAGCGGCATGCGGCGACCGCTTCGCCTCCACGCTGCGTTTTTACCGCTGGTCACCACCGGCCCTGTCCATAGGGCGTTTTCAGCCGCTGAGCGAAATAGACCTCGATGCCTGTGCTGCGGCGAACGTCGAGGTCGTACGCCGCCCAACCGGCGGTAAAAGCATACTGCACCTGGATGATTTCACCTACAGCATCGTTCTGGCGCGTGGATTCCCCCTGCCGGACAATGTCGTTGACACATACAGGCTTATCAGCAGGGGTATCCTGCGTGCGCTGCGAAACCTCGGCCTCGAGGCGGTATTGCAGTCGCGCGAAAACGAGGATTACCGTGCGGCGGGAGGCGCCTGCTTCGCGGCGGCGACGCAAGCGGACCTTGCATGCACGGGACGTAAACTGTGCGGCAGTGCGCAAGTGCGCCGCGGGGGGGCGGTTCTGCAACATGGGTCTATCATGCTTGAAGACCATTCCGACCTGCTCTTCGATCTGCTGCGCTGCGGCGGCGAAGAGGCGAGAGCCCTGGGCATGGAACAATATCGTTTGCGTTGCATCGCCCTCAACCAGACCGGAAGGCACTATTCGTGGGATGATCTTGCGGCCTCTTTCGTACAGGGATTCCACGAGGCCTTTGGCGTAGACATCACGCGGGGGGGTCTCTGCGAGAGGGAGAATGCGCGCTGGCAGTCCCTGACACGTATTTACACATCACCGCGATGGCTTGAAAACGCGGGTCTCGCATGCCTTCCCGGATTGTCCGTACGGGATACGGGCATTGCGCCAGCCTCGCCGTAGCGACCGGGTTCTCTCGCACCATGCGTACGGAGATGTCCCGACAGTCCACCGCCCGTCTCGATAATTAGGGCTTATGGAAGTGCTGATATTCTGCTAAAATCTAATGTAATCGGGTTCTTTTTCGAGAAATGCGGGTGAATCGATGATGGGAAATATCTGGTCAGGCTCGGCCCCTAGGCCTGGCGGTCACCATTAACGCTTCTCGGACAAGAACCGATAATATAAATACCTGCTTAAAGGAGGGTTGCTGATGGGCGAGGAGGAGAAGCAGGCACAAGCCGTTCCTCCACATGAGGTATACATTGACTACAGCAGCAAGACCGATGAGGAACTGCGCAGTATCCTCGAAAATCTGCTGAAGGAGGAGAGCAAGGTCTCCTACCAGCGGCGCGTACTGCATGGCAAGATCGATATACTCCGTGCCGAGCTCGTGAGAAGAAAAAAGAGCAGCTTGAAGGATGGCAAGTCCATCATAAGCGACGAAGACATCGGCAGGCTGAGCGAGATCCTGGCCGGCGAAGCACTGGGCATAAGCCGCAACGACCCCACCAGCGACTGACCTTTTCCTCAAACCCTAACCGTAAGGCTTTTGTTTAAATTCTGCCGGATTCATATTATTATGTAAGTCGGATACCGGGCATTCGCGATGGCCGGACCGTTTCCGCGCAAATGCTGCCGAAAGGAGGAGTGGCCAATGTTCTGCACAAAATGCGGTCATTACAATCCCGAGAGCAGTATATTCTGTGCACGCTGTGGACTCCGTTTCGATCAGGAAGACACATCCCACAGCGATTCCACCGTAGGCCTCCCCGCCGTTGAGGCCGAGTCGGAGGAGGAAATAGAGGTTTCACTGCCCACGGAACCCCTGGAGGCAGGCAGTGCTCTCCTCGTCATCAGGAAGGGCCCCGATGCGGGCATGAGTTTTACCATCAATCGTGATGTAATCGTTGTCGGGCGACATCCCGAGAGCGATATCTTTCTCGACGACATCACCGTATCGCGCAGGCACGCCGAGATAAGGCGCGAGGGATTCACGTTCAACCTCCTGGATACGGGTTCGCTCAACGGCACCTATCTTAATCGGGAGCGTATAGAGGCTTCGCCTCTTGAAAACGGAGATGAGGTACAGATAGGCAAGTTCCGGCTTCTCTTTTTTGCCGGGCCGGGATGAGGACGGTAATACTGATGGAGAAACAGAAAGACAAGATGAGCATAGGCGATCTTCTCAAATCAATGAAAGACGAGTTCCCGGACCTCACCATCTCGAAGATAAGGTTTCTGGAAAGCGAGGGTCTTATAGAACCCGAGAGGACGCCCTCCGGATACCGCAAGTTCAGCCAGGCGGACGCCCAGCGCCTGCGCTTCATCCTGAAGCTGCAACGGGAGAAGTATTTGCCCCTTAAAGTTATCCGGGAGAAGATCGACGAGCTCGAGAGCGGTAAGGTGAGGGCTGGAGATCTTGTTCCGGGTATGATGGGCTCCCTGGAGGTGGGGGAGGACCTGGTCGCCTATGATGATGCTACGTTGCTGCTCGAGCACGCTCCCCAGGTCCTGGACATAGACCCCCTTTTCCTGTCCACCCTGGAGGAGTTCGGCCTGATCTGCCCGCACGAAGGGGACGATGGGCCATATTACGACAAGGAAGACGTAAAGATATTGCGTATCGCCAGGGAGTTCTCGCGCTACGGCCTCGAGCCTCGTCACATGCGCATGTACGAGAATCTCACTGACCGTGAAGCCCTGGCTTTCGAGCAGATCATCCTGCCCGCCCTGAAGTCCAAGGACCCGGAAGCCAAGCGCAGGGCACTGGACAATCTGCTCCAATTGGTCAATCTCTCGCGGGAGCTCAAGGACCTCCTTCTCAAGAACCGGGTCAAGGAATACTTCCAGAAATCCAATCAACCCATCCCGTTTTGAAAGGTGAGGGTGACCTCGTCCGAGCCGTGTTTCATCGCCGACCGCATGCTGGGAAGACTGGCACGTTACCTGCGCCTCATGGGCTATGACGTCTCCTACCCGCCATCGACGTCCGACGCCCACCTCATCGCCATGGCGCGGGCGGAGGGAAGGGTGCTCTTGACCAGGGACCACGGCATTTCTCTCCGCGAAGGGCCCCGCGCGGGCGCCCCGGTCGTTATCGAGATACGATCATCGCAGATCCTGCACCAACTGCGCCAGCTGGTACAGGAAGGCTGGGTGACTCGTTTTCTCGAACCACGTTGCCCGGTATGCAACGCGCGCCTGAAGGCCATGGAGGAATGGGAGGCGAGGCATCTCCTCCCGCCCTACACCCTGGCCACACAGGAATCATTCAACTTCTGCCGCTCCTGCAATTGCGTCCTTTGGGAGGGCAGCCACTGGAAGGACTTCCGCGCCAGGATTGCGCATGCCCTCAACCCACGTTGACGGGCGACTCCTCCACGCAAAGCGGTGTCTTCCATAAAACGTCAGGTTGCCTGACGGATACGGTTTGAATTATCCGTACAGGTTACTATAGAATTGCCCTGGGTGATCGATGCCGGCTCAACATGGCCGAAAGAAGCTGCGAGATCGATCCCCAAACCCATTCCCGGGAGGTGTGAAGTGCTCTTCTTCTCCGATCTCCAGGAAAGCAAGGTCATGGACAGTGCAGGCCGGTTTGTAGGCAAACTGCACGATATCGGCATGGGGCTGCAGGGAAACCTTCCCCAGAGCGAATTCCTGGTTATCTCGCGTATGCGCCGTGGGCGCAGGGAGATGGTCACCATACCATGGGAGTGGGTATCTTCCCTGCAGTCATCCCAGTTGAAGCTGGACCGCGAAAGAGAAGAGGTATGGCAGAGCGAATACTCGCCCGCGGGTATATTGCTCGGCCGCAACCTGCTTGACAGGCAGATCGTCGATCTGTATGGGAACAAGGTGGTGCGCGTAAACGATCTCAGACTGGCGGAATTCGACTCCGTTCTGCGCCTTACCGGAGTAGACGTCAGCCAGAAAGCCTTGCTGCGCAGATTGAGCCTGGAGAAAACGGTAACCAGGATCCTGCGTCTCGTAGGTGGTGACCTTCCAGAAAAGACCATTCCGTGGGATTACGTAGCGCCACTCGAAGTGCAACAACCAGACCTCAAGCTGACCGTGACCGCATCTCAACTGGGTGAACTGCATCCCACCGATATCGCCGACATCATAGAGCAGCTGGACCCTTACTATCGTGAAAGGCTGTTCGACCTCCTGGGAGCGCTGACCGCCGCGGAGTCCCTCTCCGAAGTCGAGCCGGGTAAACAGGCGGACGTCATCGAAAACCTTGCGGAAACCAAGGTCTCAAACCTGCTGGAAATCATGCCGCCCGACGAGGCTACCGACATACTCGCGCTCCTGCCGCGGGATAAAGCGGAGCGTCTCTTGAACATCATGGGCGTGCGGGAGGCCGGTATTATCAGGGAGCTGCTGGGTTACGGCGAAGATACCGCGGGAGGACGTATGACACCGGAATTTCTCTCGGTTCCCAGCTCATACACCGCCCTGGACACCCTGGTCTATCTGCGCAAGAATGCCCCGGACGCGGAGACTCTCTACTATGTCTACGTCAAGGATAACGAGGACCGCCTGAAAGGCGTGGTCTCACTGCGCGATCTCCTCACATCCCCGCAGGAAGAAAGGGTTGAGGATTTTATGTATCGCGATGTGATATCCGTAAACATCTCCGAGGATCAGGAGGCTGTCGCCGATACCATGAGCCGGTATAACTTTCTGGCGCTTCCCGTTGTAGACGATTCCAACAATATCAAGGGCATAATCACCGTGGACGATATGATCGACGTAATCCGCGAGGAGGCTATCGAGGATCTCTCCCACCTGGGAGGCCTCGAGCTGGCCGAAACGGGAGCGGCGCCATCCCTGCGTACCAGGCTTCCTTCAATACTCATCACCCTGTTGGGCGGATTGGCGGCGGCCCTGCTCGTCTCGGCCTTCGAAGACCGCATCGTCCCCCTCATCTCCCTGGTCTTCTTTATCCCCCTGGTCCTCAGGGCGGCACAGGATATCAGTATCGTCTCCCAGGCGGTAGTCCTGGAAGAGATAGGGGGGAAGGATCCCGGATGGAGAGAGATCCTCGTGCTGGTGTGGAAGGAGATGCGGGTGGTGCTCATTATCTCCCTGGGCCTCTCTATCCTGGGAGGAGTGGTTGCGGCGCTGTGGGAGGACTACGCACGCTTCGGGATCACCATAGGCCTGACTCTGTTCATCACCGTCGTCCTGGGAACCGTCGTAGGGATATGCATTCCTCTCGTTTCCCGCCGCATCAAGGGCGAGCTTCGTTACACCCAGGCGCGGTTTTCATCCCTTTTCATCGGCATCACCACCCTCGCGATCTACCTCGGGATATCCACGGCGCTGCTGTAGGGACGCCGCCGCAACCGTCTCGGTACCTGGTCCACGTACATCCTCGTACGATGCGTAAGCTGATGACCGTATACGCCATCATCTGCTACACTCCTCTTTGATGAGGGATATAGACCAATTCGAACGACCGCCATCTGAGAGGCCGCGCGAGGAGCTCACGGAAGCCGAACGGCGCGACCTCCTCGCAAAGAGGATCAAGGAGCTGCGCAAGAGGAAACGCGCGCAGAAGCGGAAGGCAAACAGGCCTTTCCGTATCGGCGCGACCATCCTTATCGCGGCTTTCTTGCTGCTGTTTCTTTTCTCGAGCATATATGTCCTGGCTTCCAGCGGTGAGGACGAGCGATACCAGTCCATGGAGCTGCCCGCCTCGAACCTGGAGGAACTTGAAGGCATGGCGCTGGCGCCGGATGTGGTATCCGCACCAGGCATAACCGCGGCAGCGGCCATACTCGTGGACCCGCTTACCGGAGACGTGCTGTACGAGAAAAACGCCGACCAGTCCCTGCCCATGGCTTCCACGACCAAGATCATGACGGCCATCTTGAGCCTGGAAAACGCGACCCTCGCAGAGACCACGACCATCAGCGACCATGCCAGTACGGTGGGAGAGTCATCGGCATGGCTGGAAAAAGGTGAAGTCCTTTCGGTCGAGCAACTCCTCTATGCGCTCATGCTGCAATCGGCCAATGATGCCTCGGTCGCGCTGGCGGAACACGTAGGAGGCTCGGAGGACGCCTTCGTGGAGATGATGAACGCCAAAGCGGCCGAACTCGGCCTCGCCCATACTTCCTTCAGCAACCCCCATGGACTGGACGAAGAGGGACACTATACCTCCGCCCGGGATCTCGCGGCGATCGCTGCCTACGCCATGAGTATCCCTGAATTCAGAGAGATCGTGGCCACGGATGAATACCAGATACCCTGGCCCGGTAATCCTTACCCGCGCGTGATGCAGAACCACAACAAGCTCTTGGAGATGTACCCCTATGCCATCGGGATAAAGACCGGATACACCCTGGGAGCAGGCAAGTGCCTGGTGGCAGCGGCCGCAAAGGAGGGGAGCGAGCTTATCTCGGTCATCCTCAATGGGGGTGACACCTACTGGGATCAGACCATATCGCTCCTGGAATACGGTTTCAACGACTTTGCGCACGTCGAGTTCGCCTATTCCGGGCAGCCCCTCGCGGAGATCGAGGTGGGGGATTTTCCGCGCCGCAAGGTGAACGTCGTAGGCGCGCAAGACCTGGTATTCACCGTGCGCAGAGACCGTCTCGACAGCTACCGGAGCGCCGGCCTCCATTACCTCGTGTGGGTTCCCTATCCGGTTGACGCCGGCCAGGAACTGGGCTATATGATCGTCGCCGAGGGGACGCCGCATGAATCCAGCGAGAAACTGATAAGCGACGGGAACCGCCATACCCCCAACCTGCTCATCCGCTTTTTCGCCTTCATCGGGGCGGTTTTCGGGCTATGGTGGAAGGGGATACTATGGCTCATACCGGGACTATAACATGTGCCCTGAGGGCGGGGGTGTCCTGAAGTGCATCCCGAATTCCATAAACGCGTCATCTTCACCGAGGAGGATATATCGCGGCGCGTGCGTGAGCTCGGTGCGGAGATAACCGCCGGTTGCGGGCATGGATCCGGACCGCTGGCGGTGGTGAGTATCCTCAAGGGAGGGTTTATCTTTCTGGCCGACCTCATACGCGCCATAGATCTCGATCTCACGGTGGACTTCATGGCTATCTCCAGCTACAGGGAATCGAGCCTGCATTCCAGTGGCGTACGCATAGTAAAAGACCTTTCCGATAGCATTTTCGACCGCGACGTGCTGGTAGTCGAGGACATCGTCGATACCGGCCTGACTCTGAGTTATATCCTACGCAATCTGCAGGAGCGTGGTCCAAGGGATCTCCGGGTATGCACGCTCCTGGACCGCACCGGAAGCCGGATAGCGCCGGTGCGCGTCGACTACCATGGCTTCGAGGTGGGCGAGGAGTTCCTGGTAGGGTACGGCCTCGACTATATGCAGAAGTGGCGAAACCTCCGTTTCATCTGCGCCCTGGCGGAGAAAGGTCAAGGTTGAACGGAGGAGTCCCAGTTGAGAGTATGTGTCACGGACGATCCGTGAACTTGGGACGAGCCTTGGGTAGAATATTATATAGGCTGATTGACAGGCGAGTAAGGGTACTATAGTTTAGCCTTGATACCACAGGAGGATGTGATGGCAATGGTTGAGTTGACACTGATAGGCGTAAGGGTTGAGCTGCCCGCCAACCAGCCTATAGTGTTGCTCAAAGAGAGGTCGGGAGATCGCTTCCTGCCCATCTGGATCGGTGCCTTCGAGGCCACGGCCATCGCCTTTGCCCTGCAGGGAATAGAGACCGCCCGGCCTATGACCCACGACCTCATGAAGAACATCATGGATCAACTGGGCATCACCATGAAGAAGGTGGTGATATCCGACTTGAGGGAAGGGACCTTCTACGCCGATATAACCCTCGACTATGACGGCAAGCCTTTCAAGATTGACGCCAGGCCCAGCGATGCCATCGCCCTCGCGGTACGCACCGGCGTTACCATCTTCTCCGACGAGCATGTCCTCAACGAGGCCAGCGTCTTCATCGAGACCGAGGACGAGGACGAGATAGAGCGCTTCCGCGACTTCCTCAAAGACGTCAAACCAGAGGATTTCATGTAAGGTCGGCGAACCGTGGTCTGACCCTATCCATCCTTCCCTGCGCCTGCCAGCCGAAGATTATAGCTAGCGCCTGTCAAGTACGATACTATTCTTGATGTATGCTTATCGTGTCGGCCCGAAGAAAGGTCAGGTTGAGGATTGGACCGGCGTAGAGCCCTGTTGAAGGCCGTATTGCTTCTCCTCGCCATAATAATAATCGGTGTATTCGGTTATATGCTGATCGAGGGAGCCAACTTCCTGGACTCGCTGTATATGGTGATCATTACCGTCACCACCATCGGATACGGGGAGGTCTTCCCCCTGGGAACGGGAGGGGAGATCTTCACTATCTTCCTGATCATCGCGGGAGTCGGTACCGTAGGATATACACTCGTCAGCGCAGTAGAGTTTATGATAGAGAATAGCCTTTCCGGATTGATGGGGAGGAGAAAGATGCGTAAAGAGATAGAGGGCATGATAGGCCATTACATACTCTGCGGCTATGGCAGGGTCGGCCAGCACATCGCTGATGACCTCAAACGTGCCGGCGCCGATTTCGTGATCATAGAAAATGATGCTGCGGCGTCCGAAAGGGCATCGGGGCTGGGCTTCCTGGTCATCAAGGCCGATGCTACCAGCGACGAGACCCTGAAGGAAGCGGGGATAGAGAACGCCAAGGGCCTGGTATCCGCACTGTCCAGCGATGCCGAGAACCTCTATATAACCTTGACGGCCCGCGAGCTCTGCCCCCACCTTTTCATCGTAAGCCGCTGCGACGCCGAGGAATCGGAGCCTAAACTGAGGCGCGCCGGGGCGGACAGGGTGATATCGCCGCATTCCATCGGGGGCAGGCGCATGGCCGCCATGATGCTCAAACCCATGGTCTGGGATTACCTGGACCTGGTGACCAGGGGCCAGTACATAGAGTTCAACGTCGAGAACCTGGAATGGCGTATCGACGACGTAGAGATCCAACCCAACTCCTACCTGGACGGGAAGTCCATCGACGAAGCCAAGATATATTCCATATCGGGCGCACTCGTTCTCGCGGTCAAGAAACGCGGCCTGGGCTTCAATACCAAGCCGGCCAAGGACACGCGGCTTGACCCCGGAGACTACATCATCGCCATCGGCACCGTCGACCAGCTCGCCAAGCTGGAAGAGGTGGCCACCTCCAAGGTATGGTCCCAGGGAGGGCGCTATACCTGATCCCATATCTATCCTTCCACTTCACATCTACCATTCATTGGTAAACCTGTTCTTCAAGTACAGAGATTTTGCTATTATTATGGTTGGTTCTTCTCCGAGAAGTGCGGGTAGAGTATAGAGTATAGTGAGAAATATCGTCATGGTTGAACGGAAGACGCGCCCATTTCGAATCGTGGTGAGAGTATGCGTGTTCTGAACCCTAGATATAAGGCGTTGCTCGCCGTTTCCACGGTGGTTCTAATCACCTTGTGCGCCGCGCCATTGGTAAACGCCGCGGGGGAGAGGGATTCCCTGGAGGCCGAGGCTGACCGCCTGACCTACGCTATCCTCGAGCTGAAAACGCGCCTGCGCACCGCGCAGGGAGAGCGCGATGCCCTCCTCGCCGAGCTGGTGGAACTCGATGGAGGCATAGCATCCACGGAGGGGGAGATAGAGGCCCTGAGGCTGGAGTTAGATGCCTGCCAGGAAGCATACGAGCAATCCCTGCGCTCCCTGTACAAACGCGGCGAGATCAGCGAGCTCGAAGTGTTGCTCGAGGCGCGGGAACTGGAGGAGGTCTGGGAGGATACGGCCTATTTCGAGCGCATCTTACAGTCTGAAACGGATACCCTCGACAGCCTCAAAGCAAAGATAACGGAGCTGGAACTCACCGAGCGGGTACTGAGGGATAAACGCGCGAAAAGACAGCGCATTACCGAGACCCTTGATAGCGCGCTGATAAACGGGAGAATAGGCGAGCTCGAAGCGCAACTGAGCGAGGTCAACACGCGCCTGCGCGCGTTGGGTAACGGTGGTGGAGGGCAGCTCCAGCCGGCTCCCGACCCGCCGGCATGGACCGTCCCCGCGCCGGGAAAACTCCTGGACCGTGTCCCCTCGCAACCTCCCTTAGACGATTTTGAACGCACGGGGATGACCTACGCCGGATATACCACCTGTTATGGAGAGGAGTTCCACGGCAAATCTACGGCAAGCGGGGTCATATTCAATATGTATGACTTTACTTGCGCCCATCGGACCTTGCCCTTCGGCACCTGGCTTCTGGTCACTTTCCGGGGCGGGCAGACGATCGTGCAGGTAAACGACCGTGGCCCCTTCGTGCCGGGGCGCGTGCTCGATCTGTCCTACGGGTCAGCGCGGAGCATAGGCCTGGACGGAGTGCAGTGGACGGAGTTCGAGATACTGGTACCGAAGGGTGTTTGAGCAGCGGCGATGCGGGGTGAGCATTGACGGCTGAAAGCGGTGCATCATTCGTCGAGGGCAGGGAGTACAGACGTTGGGACGAGGTACGCTTCGCCCATCGCAGCGAGCAGGAGTTCGCCCGCTTGCTCGATTTCTACGATATCAAGTGGCTTTTTGAGCCGTTTAGCTTCGATATAGAGTGGGACAAGAAGGGCAACGCCGTTTCCAAGTTCACCCCCGATTTCTACCTTCCCGAATACGGTCTCTTCATAGAGATAACCACCCTGAACCAGAAGCTGGTGACCAGAAAGAACCGCAAGATAAGACGGCTGAAGGAGCTCTACCCCGAGGTAAAGTGCAAGATTTTCTATCGCAAGGACTATCAACATCTATTATTCAAATACAATATCAGTCTGGAATGACGCCCCTGGCCCCAACCGAGAACGCCTATTTCTGTTGCCGCCGTTCCTCCCGGGCTGCACTCAGAACAAAGACACAGCTCAGGTCTGAAGCTTCCAGTTTGCACCCGCCCGCCAGGCTCAAGTAACCTTCCTCGAGGCAGCGGTGTACCTCGCAGACCAGGCCAGGGTGGCTGCGGGAGAACTCCCCGAAGGGGCAGGTCGCAAAGGTCACCTCGACCCGGCTTTCTCCGCATTCCCTCATGCTTGCCTTGTGACCCCTGCGCATGATCTCCTCCGACCAGGCTTCCTTTATCTCCGTCAAGCTCGCCCCCTGGGGCAGATAGGCGAGTGGGGAGGAACTGGCGATCGCTTCCTCGCGGCCGCGTTTGAACGCTTCCCGTCCTATGCGGGGGCTTACGCCTTTTCCCGCGCTCGCAACGCCGCTCGCCAGGACCTCCGCCAGCAGCTTGTATTTGCGTGGAGGCAGGCTGAGTTCCAGGTCCTCATCGCTCGCGCCGTAGAGATTAGCGGGGCGGCCTCCTCGTTCGCCACGGCGGCGTATAACCTGCAACAACCCTCCCTTTACCAGTTTATCCAGGTGTATGCGTGCCGCATTGGCATGCAAACCGAAGTTTTCCGCCACCTCTCTTACGGAGAGCGGGGAGTCCGCATGTACCACGTACTCCATTATCTCCCGCCGTGTGGGGTCGGCGAGGGCGGTTGATACACGTGCTATATGCTCGCTGTAGGTCCTCATATTTCACCCGATCAATGGAGCTTGACGTGGTTATTATAACATAGTATATTAATACAGTAAATATATTATAAAGTGTATAAAGGAGGCGTGATGTTACGGGTAAAATCTCGCTGCTGGAAATGCGGAGAAGTGGCCCTCTCTCTTGAAGACATCCTCCTGGTCGAGCATGGGGACGGCGAAGGCACCTACTATACCTTTGTCTGCAGTACTTGCGACGTAGCGCAGGCCTATCCGGCCGACAGCCGTTTCATAGACTTCATGCGCATGAACGGATGCGAGCCCGTCGTCCTGGCATCGCCGATCGAGTTCAAGGAAGCGGAGGAAAATCCTCCATTAACCTGGGACGATCTCCTCGATCTTCATCTATTGCTCCAGGAAGAATCCTGACCTGGCTCATATGCCTGGCGTAAAAAACTCTGGCCTCAGCCCTCGTTTAAGCTTAGACTACACGCATGGAAGCATGACAAAGGGGAGGTGAGAACATGGCTATTACGAAGGATATGACCATACAGGAAGTGGTCGAGAACAATCCGGAGACCATCAGGGTTTTTCTGGAGCACGGTCTGCATTGTATAGGATGCGCCGTTGCCCGTTTCGAGAATATCGAGCAGGGTGCATTGGCCCATGGCATAGATGTCGATGCGCTCATCGAAGACCTGAACGGCAAGGCCGCAGACAACGAAAACTGAGATGCGCGCGTAAGGGTCCTCTACCATAGAACAAGGGGAGATGGCGGCGCAGCAGCCAGCTCTGTAAACCTTGTTTCAGTGATCGGTATTTCTAGCCGACGAATATGGTAGAGGATTTTTTTACGCGCGAAGAATGGCTTGAGAGCGCGCCACGACAAAAACCGCCCACAAAAGGATACGCACACGACAGCCCGCGCAAAGCACGAAAAAACGGAGGTAGCAAACATGCGCTCTCTCGATCGCATCCTGTCGAAGACACTTTTTATGGCCGTCATCCTTCTCATCGTTTTCGCTATCGTCTCTAATTTCGTTATCATCGCGCAGGCTTTATTCTCCCCTTTGAGCATAGTCAAAGGGGACTCCATGAACCCGACCATCAATGATGACGACGCCGTGGTCATCACGTCAGCCGATCCATCCCAACTCGACATAGGAGACGTGGTGGCTTTCAAGGACCCCGAGGTCAGCGGAGAGACCATTATTCACAGGATCGTGGGCATGGAAGATAGCGGCTCGGGACTGATCATCGAGACCAAGGGCGACGCCAACGCCTCCTCCGATCCATACCCTACGTCTGAAAGCGGGATAATAGGGAAGGTGAGCGTGGTCCTGCCCCGTGCCGGTCTCTTCCTTACCTTCCTCCGCACACCGCCTGGCTTCATAATCTGCGTTATCTGCCCCTTCTGCCTGCTCCTGTTGTATCTCATTGCCCACTGGTACCTGGAGAAAACAGGGCCAGGAGGGGGGCTCTTCGCACGTGAGATAATCGGCCTGCGCTGAAGCTGGATCATCTGCAGGTCAGGCCTCAAGGCAGGCCTGCTCCAGGGCTCGAGAAGGCAAGTGCCTCTCCCGTGATATCACGCCCTCCCGGCAATCGTTATTAATAGAATACCGCCATATGCCGAACTACAGAGCAGGGGTGAGGTAATGCTCATTAAGGTATGTAACGACGGCGGTGCGGAGAGCAGGGAACTGGCCCTGATCAGTCACAGGGGAGGTAAGGGTTTTGGGCCGGAGAACACGCTACAGTCATTGCGGGGCGCACTGGACTTCGGAGTCGAAATGGTTGAGACCGATGTCCGTATGTCGGACGACGGCGTTCCGATTATCCACCACGGTCCCTTTCTTGGCATTCATCTCATTGGACGTATGCCCATGACGGAGATACGGGAGAAGGCTCCGGACATCCCCTCCTTGCAGGAATACCTCGACCTCGCGGGCAACCGGTGCGCGATGAACCTGGAGATCAAGCGGTGTGATGCCGGTGTTCTCGCAGAGGTCGTTGCCGCTGCCAGTCCTTCCTCTCCCATCCTGGTGAGCTCTTTCGACGCGGACTTCCTGGAGCTCTTCCGGGACACGGGAAGTCCGGCGGCGCTCGGCCTGCTCAGCCAATATGAGCGCTCCTGCGAGCGCATATTGTCGGAGGCCGCACGCTGTGGCGCCACCACCATCCTGCCGGCCAGCTTTGTCGTGAGCGAGGACCTGGTGGATGCAGCGCATGAAACGGGGATAAAGGTGATCGCCTGGACGGTGAACTCCATAACAGAGCTGCGGGAGAGCGTGGAAGCGGGCGTGGATGGCGTGATAACCGACGCGTATCCCAAACTCAAGACCTCCCTGGAAAGCGGTCTGACGAGCTCGACAGGCGAGATCATGGCGTGGCCGGTATACAGCGGCAGTACGCCATAAGGAGGAAGTGGATTCTAATGGACAGAGGTAGGGTCGAAAGGGATCACAAGCCGGTAAGCATATTTTCGCTCATCCTTTTGATCCTGATGATTATTGTCATACTCTTTCTGGTGCTGGTGCAGAACGTGGACCGCTTTTCCAGTTTTTTCGGCAGTACCACCTTCAAGATCATCTTCGATGTGGCCCTGGTGATCGGATTGGGCCTGTTTATCGCCTATATATTCACACGCAGCGCCGAATACAACAAGAAGCTGGAGGCCATGGTAGATCGACTTCAGAAATCCAATATGCTCCTCCAGGTATTGAACGATATCCAGTCCAGCGCCAACGCCAACCTCGACGCACAGGGACTCCTGGAGGCCTCGCTCGAGGCGGCGATGCCTCTTACCTCCTCCCTGGGGACAATATATATTCTGGACGAGGATTCGGGGCGGCTGGAGCCACGCGCCCGTTATGGCACTGAAACACCCCTGCAGGAGCTGCCGGACTTCGGGGTGGGGGAGGGGATAGTCGGTATGGTCGCTCGCAACGGAGAACCCATCGAGGACAGTGGAGGCGAGGGGGTTGCGCATGGAGCGGGTATGGTGCGTTACGCCCTGCCCATCAAAGCGGGAAGCAGAGTGATGGGGGTAATGGTGGCCGGGACCACCAAGGGCCAGTACTCGCATGAGGAGAAGACCCTGCTGCAGGCGGTTTCGGAAGTCCTGGGCAACTCTCTCACCAACGCCAAGCTCTATAACCTCACCAGGCGCGCACTGGATACCACGAAAAAAACCCAGGGATATCTGGAGAGTTTCATCCACGAGGCGCGCATGGGCGTCATGGTCCTCGACGAACGTGGCACGGTGATGATCATCAACCAGGAAGCCGAGCGCTTTCTCGGGGCTCAACAGAAAGACCTCCTGGGCCACAGCGCCATAGAGGTGCTGCGCGGTATGGATACAAGGGGACAGCAGCTGGCCCAGGGGTTCCAGGGATGCTTCCGCGAAAAGCAGGGATACCAATACACCCAGCCCGTATACGATGACCCCGCGACACAGACCGTCCTTGTCAACGTCTTCCCTCTGTTCAGGGAGGGGGGCGAGCTCATCGGGGCCGCGGCTACCATCAACAGGTCTTAGCGCCCCGACCGCAAGAACAACCGTATACGAAACCGGGGACCGCCATCTGTTACCTTACATATACTTGATAATCCTGCTCAAATGGAAGCAGCCGACCTGTGGGGCCAGCTGCTTTCCGGGTGGGGCGTTGGACTTTAAAAAAGTCCTATACATATTCTCGGCCATATTCCACCTTCTTGGTATCGGCCTTTGGTATTAGAAAACCAGGGACTTTACGATAATTACACCATTTTGGTAGTATTGCTTAAGCTTACAAAGCCGATCGTGGCTTTTTGTTAACAGTAATTCTCCCGTCAAGCGGTCCCGGCCATGAGCGGGGTAGCGGCGCGGCCTGGGCCCGGTAACGAGGTGGAAAGGGCAGGATGGTATAGGTTATTATACGTTTAACCGCACATGACAAAACCGGTATGAGGGTACGCGCACATGGGCTGCGGCTGGAGCGGATGCAAGGGGATCGCGGCTTGGAGAATCACCGCTTCGGCAACCGGTTTCGGCATCATTCATGGGCTGGATTCCGGCTTGATAGCCGGGTTTGAACGGATAGCACGGTCGAACATTCAAGATCAGTCCAGAGGGGGAGGGAGAGCATGGAAAAGAACTTCAAGTGCTGGCCTGAGGGTGTTTTCAAGAACCTCACTTACCCGGAGGTGCCCATCCAACAGATCCTGCGCTCCGCGGCCCTGCAGTGGCCGTGGCGCAACGCTATCATCTTCGGGGGGATGGAGATAACCTTCCAGGAGCTGGACACTCTTTCGGATCGTTTCGCCACCGCTCTGGCTTCCATGGGGGTAAAGAAGGGAGACCGGGTGGGTATACACCTGCCCAACTGTCCCCAGTTCGCCATCGCCTACTATGGGCTGCTCAAGGCCGGCGCTGTCTTCGT
Organism: Actinomycetota bacterium; assembly: GCA_003598015.1. Taxonomy (GTDB): domain Bacteria; phylum Actinomycetota; class Geothermincolia; order Geothermincolales; family RBG-13-55-18; genus SURF-21. Next base: position 37,448 of record QZKE01000053.1, read on the forward strand.
GCCCATGAGCCCCCTGCTGGCGGAAAGGGAAATCGACTTCGAGCTGAACGATGCGGATGTCGAGACCTTTATCGGTCTTGATATGCTCTTCGCCGTTCCCCAGCAGGTGATCCCCAACAGCCCCGTGAAAAGGACCATCATCGTAAGCCTGGCGGATTGTTACCCGCCCCTGTCGGCTCCCGTGAAGATGTTGCAGAAACAACCAGTGCCCGAGGGTACCATCGATTTCGTGTCCATGGTCACCGATTACCCCGCGGAGCCGCCCCAGGTGGAGTTCAACGTCAAGGAGGATCTGGCGCACATCGCCTATACGGGCGGTACCACCGGGACCCCCAAGGGTGTCATGGTAACCCACTACAACGGCGTGGCGAACTGCTGCCAGTTCGCTTACTGGTTCGGCGGTGGCGATATCGTCTTCGAAGACGGCATGTTCAAGGTCAAACGCATGGAGGGCGACAGGGACGAAGACCATGCTGTCGGACAAGGCAAGGAGATCTCGCTCATCGTAGTGCCCTGGTTCCATGCCATGGGCGCCATCGGCTATCTCTCCATGCAGCTCCTGGGGGGCAACACGCTGGTGGTCTTCCCGCGTTTCGACCCCACCGAGTACCTGCAGGCCATCCCCAAGTACCGCGCCACCGTCTTCGGGGGAGCCCCCCAGCTCTTCATTCCCCTGGTGGAGAACCCACTATTCCAGGATACCGACCTTTCCGGCATCAGGATGGTGGCCTCGGGCGCGGCCCCCATACCTCACCATCTCCTGGAGACCCTGACGGATAAGATACCCGGCGTCATATGCGAGGCCTACGGCCTCTCGGAATGCACCATGGGCTGCTGCGCCAACCCCCCCAGTCGCGAGGGATTCCGCCTGGGATCGGTGGGCCTGCCCATCCAGGATACCGAGATAAGGATTATGGAGGCCGAGGAGGGCAAAGAAGAGGTGCCGGTGGGGGAGATAGGGGAGATCTGTATCAAGGGACCCCAGGTAATGCAGGGTTACTGGAACAAGCCCGAGGAGACCGCGCAGGTGCTGCGCGGCGGCTGGCTCTATACGGGTGATATCGGCAGGTTCGACGAGGACGGCTACCTGTATATCGTCGACCGCAAGAAGGATATGCTCATCTACAAGGGTTACAACGTGTATCCCCGCGACCTGGAGGACGTCATCAACGAACATCCGATGGTGGCCCAGTCCGCGGTGGTGGGAAAGTATGACGAGAGCAAGGGCGATATCCCCATCGCCTTCGTGGAACTGGTTCCCGGCGGCAGTATCAGCGAGGAGGAGCTGCTTGAATACGCTAACGGCAGGCTCGCCGCGTACAAGAAGATCCGCGTGGTGAAGATAGTCGAAGCACTGCCGGCCAGCGGCGCCGGCAAGATCCTCAGGCGGGAGCTGCGGGACCAGGCCCAGGATTTCGAGCTCTGAGCGCATCGCACAGGACATACTAGGGAGTAGCGCTCCAGGCATCCCACACGATGCCATGCGGTAGCGAGGGCCCATGCAGAGGCCAACGAGGGCAGGCCTTAAAGCACCGTAAGAGAGGCTGGGATATCTACTTTACATAAGACATATTATCGGCGTTTTTGGTTATTACGGCCTCTGTCCATGAAAACGGGCCGGCGCCAGCCTACGCGCCATCTTTACCCCGCTTTGCCGCTCCGTATCGGGAAGATCGCCTGTTCTCTCCCGGGGATACCGCGCTTCTCCCGGGACAACTTGCCCGGCTGGCCATGTGTCGACAGGCGTTTCCCTCGCATAAAACCGAGAAACCCCCCTCGAAGGCACAATGGCGCACGGATCGCGCCCAATGATATATGCAAATCTCACATGCATGAGCATTTTCCATTCCGTATGCATCACACATGATATCAGGGGTTCCACGAACGCCGGACTCACTCATTCAACTCGCGCAGGGGCGGACCGTTTACTATATAGTGAACATAATATAGATATATGTATACTATTGTGGCCTTAGCCTCATATGGACGGTCCTGCGCCACTCTCGCCCATCCGGCGTCAGCTGGGTCTGAACGCCAGGAAGGTCTTGGCTTTCTCCCCTTCCCCGCGATGCAGGAACTCCACGGTCATGGGCGTGCCGATCTTGATCGCTTCGGGATCACTGGCGTCCACACCCTCTATACGGGCCACGATCCTGGGCCCCTCCGCCAGGGTGACAACGCCGGTGCAATAGGGGTTCTTCCTGTCGTATCCCTCCTCGATCATGAAAGCGGGCCCGATGGAGATGCAGGTATAGGCGGCGAGTTCGCCCTCACCCTTCATCTCGTACCACTCCATGTCCTCACTGCGGCACTCGAGACAGAAATGGCGCGGCGGGACGTACAACTGCCCGCACTTTCTGCACTTCGAGCCCATGAACTTATCCTCGTCCAGATACAGGCGGTACGAAATATCGCTGAAAGGCCGTTCTTCCATCGCCCTACCTCCTCTCGAAGATGGTGAAGGTGCAGGTGCCGCCGGTGCCGCCCAGGTTCTGGGTGGCCCCTATGTAGAGGTCCCTTCCCGGGATCTGCCGCTCGCCCGCCTCCCCCCGCAACTGTTTCCATATCTCGAACATCTGGGCAGTCCCCGTGGCGCCCACGGGATGCCCCTTGCACTTGAGGCCGCCCGAGGTGTTGATGGGCATGCGCCCCTCGCGCCTCGTTTCGCCATTGGCGATGGCCTTATAGCCCTCCCCTGCCTCGAAAAACCCCAGGTCCTCGATGTGTATGAGCTCCGCTATGCTGAAACAGTCATGCACCTCCGCGAACTGGATGTCCTTGGGGCTCAGCCCCGACGTGCCGTAGGCCTCGACCGCCGCCTGCTTGTTGGCCTCGAACGAGGTGAGGCTGGGACAGGCGTGCAGGCCCCTGCCGCTCCCCTGTCCGAATCCCACTATATGGATGGGGTTATCGGTGAAATTCTTGGCCAGATCCTCGGCCACCATCAGGATGCAACTGGCCCCGTCGCTGATAGGGCAGCAGTCGTAGAGATGCATGGGCCACGCCACCGCAGGGTTGAAGCCGGGGTCCCACAATGCCGCTTTTTCGTCGGCCCAGTCGGGCACGGGCTGCCCCTTCTTCTCCAACCGCGCCTTCCTGGCCTCCATGAGATCCCTTATGGTCTGCTTGAACTGGCCCTTGGGGTTCAGGGGGGCGTTCTCGTGGCTCTTGATGGTGATGTTCATGAGATCTTCCCGCCCCGCCCCGTATTTATGGAAGTAGGCAGTGGCCAGGGCTCCGAACACCCCGGGGAAGGTGTAGCCGGCCGCTCCCTCGTAAGGCGATGTGGCCAGCGCCAGCCCCTCGGTCACCTCCTCCGTGGAGCACTTGGACATCTCCTCCACCCCGCCCGCCAGCACGATATCGTACATGCCGGAGGCGATGGCCATGAGGCCGTCCCGCATGGCCAGCGTGCTGGAGGCGCAGGCACCCTCCGTCCTCGTCACCGCTTTCGGCGCCAATCCGGCCAGGTCGGCGATGATAGGTCCCCAGTGCGCCTGGTGCACGAAGAAATCGTTGCTGAAATTGCCGATCCACGCGGCCTGGATATCCGCGGGGTCGCATCCCTTGTCCACGTTCGCGAGCATCTCGCTGAAGGCCTCGGCGAACACGTCCTTGGAGTCCTTGTCCGGGAACATACCGAAGTTGGACATTCCCGCCCCCACGATGGCCACTCCCCTGCCTAATTTTCTCTTCTTTGACATCCCCCGACCTCCTTAATCTGGTACCGGGACAGGACGGTCATCCTCTCCGCGATCCTTCATCATGAGCGCGCCCGCCAACCCGCGGGCGCCTCCGGGCCACCACCTCTATTCTACCTTCATGCTCTTCAGGTTCTCCCTGATGAATGTGACGATGTCCGCCGTTACCGTGCCGGGGCCGAAAACGCCGTCCATGCCTATCTCCTTCAGCTCGTCGTGATCCTGTTCAGGAAAGACCCCACCGACGATGAGGAGGAAATCATCGCGCGCGCCCTGCGCCTTCAGCTCGTCGATCAGCTCGCCGGCCCACTCCAGGTGGGCTCCGGAATGTACGGAGAAGCCCAAGACGTCCACGTCCTCCTGGATGGCCGCCTCGACCACGCCCGCGACGGTCTTGAAGCCGAAGAAAATCGTCTCCATGCTCGCCTCGGAGAGCGCCTTGGAGACGGTCATGATCCCCCGCCAGTGCCCGTCCAGTCCCGGCTTGAAGAGGAGCACCCTTATCTTCTTGTCCATCTCACCCTCCCCTCCTCAGGCCACGAAGGGCAACTGCCAGATACCCCAGATCTCCCGGTACACTCCGGTGATCTCACCCAGGGTGGCGCCCGCCGCGGTGAGTTCGCTCACCACCGGCAGCACATTCTCGCGTTTCTCGCATACCTCGCGCAACTGGTTGAGGAGAGCGGCGACCTTGGACTCGTCTCTTTCCCTGCGCAGATCGGCCAGGCGGTCCTTCTCGACCTCCGCCGCCCGGGGATTGGTGCGGAAGGGCGGAGTAGCCTCTTCGTCTTCCATAACGTAGCAGTTGACGCCGATTATCCTCTCGTCTCCTGACTCCTGGTCGCGGCGCCGCTTGTTGAAGGCCTTGCTCATCTCGTTGAAGAGCCAGCCCGTGTTGAGGGCCTCCACCACGCCTCCCATCTCCTCGATACGCATGAAATAATCCCAGATGCGTTCCTCCAGCTCGCGCGTGAGCGCCTCCACGTAGTAGGATCCCGCCAGGGGGTCGACCACGCTGGTCACTCCGGTCTCCTCCTGGATGAGCTCCTGGGTGCGCACCGCCAGGCGCACCGACTCCTCGGAGGGCAGGCAGATGGCCTCGTCATAGGAGTTGGTATGCAGGGACTGCGTGCCCCCGAGCACGGCCTCCAGCGCCTGGTAGGCGGTGCGGACGATATTCACCATGGGCTGCTGGGCGGTGAGGGAACAACCCGCGGTCTGCACGTGGAAGCGGAAGCGGTAGGCGTCGGGGTTCTCGGGATGGTAGCGCTCCTTCATCAGGCGGTACCATAGCTTGCGCGCGGCGCGGTACTTGGCGATCTCTTCGAAGAAATCCCGGTGGGCCGAGAGGTGGAAAGCGAGGCGGTGCACAAAATCGTCGATCTTCCACCCGCGCCTGAGCAGTTCCTCGATATGGGCGACGGCGTTGGCCAGTCCCATGCCGATCTCCTGCACCGCGTCTATGCCCCCCTCGCGATAGTTATAGGTGGTGAAATTGATGGGGTTCCAGCGCGGCGCCTCGCCCATGGCGGTACAGTACTCGATGAGGTCGCAGGCGAGTTTGAGCAGGTCGGCTGGTTTCAGGGATCCCCATGGGATGTAGCCTATGGTCATGGTGAGGATATCGTTCTGTGTGGTTCCGGCGAGCTGCTCCTTGCGCATGCCGCGCTCCCTGGCCACGTTGAAGTACATGGAGGTGATGGCGGCGGAGGTCATGGGCTCGACTACCAGGGCCACGCTCATCTTCTCGATGGGAAGGTTGTCCACCAGGGCCTCTACGCCGCGGATGGAATACAGCGGCACTCCTTCCTTCCCCACCTCGTGAGCGGCGCCGTGCACCTCCTGGTCGGGGTCGACCCCCGAGAAGGTGAGGGAATCCACGGCCGCCGAAAAGCCCGTCTCTCCCTCGTCGTAGAGCATCCTCCAGCGGTCGTTGGTCTCCTCCGGGGTGCCGTGGCCGCTGAACATGCGTATGGTCCAGTGCCTCCCGCGGTACATGGTGGGGTAAACGCCCCGGGTATAGGGCGGTTGTCCGGGAAAGCCGATATCCCGGACGTAGTCGATATTCTCGGTATCCAGCGGCGTGTAGAGGTCCTTTACCGGGATGCCGGCATCGCTGGTAAACTCCGGTTTGCGCTCCTCCCAACCATCCTTCTCCTTGTTCCAACCCTCCAGTCCTTGTGTGATCTCCTCGCTGTCTGCCATCTTCATCAACCCCTCTTATCGAGTATTCTCCGCTTTCCGCCCGCCATCACTTGAGCATCGCCCGGGAGATCACCAGCCTCTGCACCTGGTTGGTGCCCTCGTAGATCTGGGTGACCTTGGCGTCGCGCATCATGCGCTCCACAGGATGGTCCCGCATGTAACCGTAACCCCCCATCACCTGCACGGCATCGGTGGTCACCTGCATGGCCGTATCCGACGCCTTCATCTTGGACATGGCCGAGAAGATGGAGAGGTCGGGATCCTTGCGGTCGGCCATGCTGGCTGCCTTGTACACCAGCAGGCGCGCCGCCTCCACCTCGGTGGCCATGTCGGCCAGCATGAAGCCCACGCCCTGCAGCGTCCCTATGGGCCGGCCGAAGGCCTGGCGCTCCCGCGCCCAGTCCACGGCGCATTCCAGGGCGCCCTGGGCGATGCCCAGGGCCTGTGCCCCCACCAGCGGCCGGGAGTTGTCCAGGGTCTTCATGGCGGTCACGAAGCCGCTGCCCTCCTCTCCCAGGCGGTTCTCCACGGGTACGCGGCAATCGTCGAAAACCAGCTCCGCTACCTGGGCGGCGCGCAACCCCATCTTATCCTCGATCTTTCCGACCGATAGTCCCTCCACCTCACCCACGCAGAAGGCGCTTATCCCCCGGTATCCCTTGTCCGGGTCGGTCATGCAGAAGACGGAATGCAACTTCGCCAGTCCCCCGTTGGTGATGAAACACTTCTGGCCGTTTATTACATATACGTCGCCGGCCCGGCGCGCCATGGTACGGGTGGCCCCGGCATCGGATCCGGACTCCCGCTCGGTGAGGCAGAACGCCGCCAGGATCTCTCCGCGCGCTGCGGCGGGGAGGTACTCGTGTTTGGTCTCCTCCGAGCCGGCGATGACGATGGGATATACGGCCAGCTTCTGCACCACGAAGATGAGGGAGGTCGTGGCACATATGCGCGCAAGCTCCTCGCCCACCACGCAGCAGGAAAGCAGGTCGGCTCCCGAACCGCCGTATTCCTCGGGGATGGCGTAGCCGAGCAGACCCTGTGAGGCGAGCAGCTTCTGGATATCCCAGGGGTACTCTCCGGAGCGGTCGATATCCGCCGCGCGCGGGGCGACCTTCTCCTCGGCCAGTTTGCGTATCTCCTTGCGCAGCGCCTCCTGTTCGGGCGTCAAGTAGAATCCCATCTCTCCCCCTCCATTGTTATGTATCTTGCTCTCATCCCATGCTCCATTCCGGTCCGCTCCCGAGGGTGCGTGTCGCGTCTTCTCCTCTGCATGCCCTGCTTCCAGGTTTCCGCCATATGCGCTAGAACGTGAACAGGCTTATTCCTCCGCTGACCTCAATCGCCTCGCCGGTGACAAAGCTCGATTCCTCGGAGGCCAGAAACGCTATGACCTCCGAGAGCTCCCTGGGGTCGCCGGAGCGGCGCATGGCCACCCTCTTGATGATACGCTCGCGGAAGGGCTCGGCGACCTCGTAAAAACTCCCGGCGTCGAAAACCCCCAGCACCACGGCGTTGCAGGTGATGTTCTTGCGCGCTCCTTCCAGTGCCACCGTCTTGGTCAGCCCGATTAAACCCGCCTTGGTGGCGGCATAGCTGCATTGTCCGAATCCGCCCATGGTACCGGTCACCGAGGAGACGTTGATTATCCTCCCCCAGCCCTTCTGTGCCATGTCCGGAAAGACCGTCTTGATGAGCAGGAACGGCCCGGTGAGGTTGACGCCTATGTCCGCGTCCCAGTCCTCCTTGGTCATATCGGTGATGGTAATGGCCCTGACGATGCCCTGGGCGGCGTTGTTAACCAGTATGTCAACGGGCCCCAGTTCTCCATGAACCCTCTCGACTCCCTGCTGCACGCTCGTCTCGTCCGAGAGGTCTATCTTCACGGCCATGGCCTTGCGACCCTTCTCCTCTACCTCCTTCACCACCTCCAGCGCCTTCGCCTCGCTGCGGTTGTATACCAGTGCTACATCGGCACCATGCTCGGCAAGCACCAGGCCGTGTACCCTCCCGAGCCCTCCGGACCCACCGGTTACGAGAGCCACCTTTCCTTCCAGAGTCATAGCCATCCCTCCTGTTGGTCTTATCCCCCGCATTCCCCTGTATTTCCGCTCAAACTACTCCAGTGGTTTGCCTGTGTGATAGGCCCAGCCGTGACATTGCGCTATCATCTTCCCGCTCGAGTCCGTTACCTGCATGCGGTAGAATCCCATCTTCCCCGCCCTCGTAACCAGCTCCACCTCGCCGTTCAGCACGTCCGACACATCCGCGGCGGCCAGGAAGTCTATTCCCACCGACAACGCCATGGCCTTGGTCCCGAAAGAGTTCGCAGCCGCCCCGAAAGCAACGTCGGCAAGGGAGAATATCACCCCGCCGTGAATCATGCCCATGAAATTTACATGTCCCTGGTCGAGGCGCATGGTTACCCTGGCCCATCCCGGTCTTATCTCGATTAATTCGGCGCCGATGCGCTCGGCATAGGGGTCCCTGGCGATTATCTCGCGTGTTTCACTGGAGACTTTTTCTTCCACCTGTACTCCCCTTCCCCAGCATACATTTCCTTATCGGTTCCTCATACCCGCGGGGTAAGTCCGGGTCTGCCTTAATCCCGCGTATTCATTAACCCGAAAACCGCAGACGAAACGCTTCTTTGCCGTTCCTCTTGCTCCGATAGCAAAAGGGACAGGCTACCGGCAGGAAACTTATAAACTCATTAACGTTTATTAGTTTATGCTATTCAAGCATCCCCTTTTCTTCCTGTCAAGATAGTGGTAATTCACCTGGAAGTGCCGCTTTCCTGCCGTCCTTTTCCACGATCCCCTCCATGAGGATCTTCATGAAATCAGAATATACCTCTTCGAGGCTGAGGCCGCTTTCGATGAGCAGGTAAGGACTGCTGGACAGGTCGACGATGCCCTGCACCATATAGGCGAAGACCACCGGGTTGACGTCGCAGCGGAACTCGCTTTCTCGCGCCCCTTCCTCGATAATGCGCGTAAGAGCGTCTACGATTTTGCGGTAGAAATCACCATAAACGCCGAATACCTCGGGAAAGAAAGTCTCCACCTCTTTCACCAGGGATGGCTTGATGTGAGAGACCTCATCGACCACGTGTTTGCTCATAAGGTAGAGCTTGGTCATGGCATCCGCGTTCAGATCCAGGATCTCCTGCATACGCCGGAGTATCTTGGACGCCCTGCGGTTGAGGGCCGTCGTAAAGAGCTCGTCCTTGGAGGAGAAGGATTCGTAGATGGTCTTCTTGCTCATACGCAGTCTCTGCGACAGCTCGTCCATGTTGAAGCGGCGGTAGCCGACCTCGAAGGCATACTGCTCAGCCTCTTCCAGGATCTTCCGCGACCTCTCGTCTCCCGTCACCGCATACCCCTCAGGCTCCGTCTTAGGCTCCGCCTTCATCCCCTATTCTATCAACAATCCTGCGCAACCAGCGCATCTCCCCCCGGTACGCGGATTGTTCGTAATTCAGGATATCCAAGAATATATCATCCACGAGTCCCCTCAGGACATCCCTTTCTTTACGCAATCGCCTGGCCTGCTTTTCCAGGAAAACCATGCGCGCCTCCAGCGCATCCTTCGCTTCATCCTTTTCGAGACAGGCAATGAAAGCAAGCCCTACCGGCATGTCGAAACGCAGGGATTCCTGGCTCGCGCACAGTGAATACACCAAGTCCTTCAGCCTCTCGCGGCCATGTGAGGTAAGGGCATAAACGCGTTTCTCGGGCAGGTTCCCCTCCTTTTCCGTCCAGGATGTCAGGCATCCTTCATCCTCCAGGCGTGCGAGCGCCTTGTAGACCGCGACTCTGCTCACACGCGTCCATCGCAACATGCCTCTCTCGTCCATATCCCGCAGAAGGTCATAACCATGCCTCTCCCCCTCCGCGAGCAATCCCAGGACCATGGTCGCCACCCGTGATACCATGCCACCCACCTCCTTATAGTTAACTATTATATAATATAATGTTAACTACTTGAACGTGCGGGCTCATGCGTGCCGCAGGCAGGTTCATGCCACTTCGTTCCTATCCGGGGAGTGCGGGTGGGACTTCCCGGCCGGGCACAGGGCGAAGAGTTACCAGGCTGCCGCCACATCGATATACCGGGTTCCTATCCGGGGAGTGCGGGTGGGCTCCTGAGCCTCTATCTCACCACCCACCTCTCGCATAAGAACCATCGATCAAAGGCTAATGCTACCGTCTGCGTATTGCTCCCTGCTTCCGGAGCTTCCCGTCCGGTAATGCGCCCGCGACAGCGGCATCAAGGCGGGGGGACTTCCAGCTTGCCATCGGCGATGCGGATAAGGCGGTTCACGACCTCCCCGCAGAGCATGCGCAACTCGAAGGCATTAAGATAATCCGTAGCCGATACATCGAACAGAATACGGGCATTGGGCGGGAACTCCTCGTCACCCCGCCAGATGATGAAAAGGAGCGGGAGGCGCGGGAACGTCTTTATCACCATGCCCAGGTCCCCCTGGTCGACTTCCCTTCCGCCCAATGCTTCGCAAGCTGCCCGCATGCCTGCGAAGTCATCTCCAAACCTCCGGCACACCCTCTCCTCCACCGTATCCGCGAAACTCTTGGTATAGAACATGCCGTCTCTCAACTCGCGGTACGGTACCCATTGATTGGCTAGAGGCGTCGCCCGGGCATTGGCCATATAGAGTATCGCAAGCAGTTTTACCACATAAGTAGCGAGGAATTCCGGAGCCTGGAAGGACAGTTCCGGAAAGCTGATGCGCATCTCCCATCGCATGAAAGCCAGCTTGAACTCACCGTTTTCATATGGCAGGCCCGATCTCTCGGCTATCTCGTCGGGCCGGCTCTTCATGAGTATCTGGCTCGGTTCCGCAAAAGGGTCCTGCGGCCTGCCCTGGTCTTTCTCCGTCATACTCCCTATCCCTCCGGGGATCACCCGGGAAACGCGCCACCGCCGGCAAATCCGCGGCGGCAGGAGCGGGTCGCGGGCTCGCCCGGCGTCATGGGCGATGCGGGATCCAGCTCGCGCAGATCCACGAACTCTTTCCCCGCCATCCTCACATCGCTCAAATGCCTCGCTGCTCCACCCGTCCCGATGCCGTGGTATACAAGGTTCATGCTGTGCCGGGAACCGTGCGGAAATATCGTCTCGCTCACGCACAGCAGTTTTCCAGCCTGCGCGGCCGGCGCTATTTCCTCGCCCGTATCTCCCGTCAACGCTTCATCCATGCTGCCTCCATGCTTGGTTGCCGCCGCACGTAAACACTCAGTTTATGGCGATCTCAGCGCGATGTACCCACCAATCCCCTGACTTGCGTAGGCACCAGCCGGCCAAGCCGCTCCGCCCATTCCAGCAAGGTCTCCTCCGGGTATCCCCTTGCGCCGGAGTAGGCGGGGTCAAGGGTATTCTCCGAGCGGAACTGCTGCAGCACGAACACCCTCGCATCCGCCGCCCTCTCCGCCAGGGACTCCAGATCCTCCAGCCCTACGAGCCCCGGCACCATCGTGCAGCGGAACTCGTGCTCCACGCCGCTGCCTATGATCGCGTCGATGGACTCCCCTATGGAGAGCGGGTCCACCGGCCTTCTCGCCACCTCGGGGTATCTCGTCAGGGATGTCTTCAGGTCCATGGCCACGAAATCCAGCAGCCCCCGTGCCAGCATCTCCGCCAGCAGCCGCGGCCGCGATCCGTTGGTGTCCAGCTTCACCTCCATACCCAGATCCCGCAGCCTCTCGCACAGGTGCGGCAGGTCATCGTGGATGGTTGGCTCCCCCCCGGTGATGGACACCCCGTCTATCCATCCCTTCCGCTCGCTCAGGTAGATAGCGAGATCGTCCCAGACGATGGCATCGCCAATCCCTCCCGCTTCGAGAAGCTCGGGATTATGGCAATACGGGCAACGAAAATTGCACCCGGCAATGAAGATTACGGAACATATCTTGCCCGGCCAGTCCAGCATACTGGACGGCAGAACGGCCACCATCTTTTCCAGGCAGGACATGTCAGTTTATGTGCTCGGAGATATCCCCGGGAGTAGGTACGCTACAGCGCCATGCAAAGACCTCGCTCCCGCCTTCATCCACCACGACAATGGACGGCGTACACATGACGCTGTAATAGGCTGCCTCCGCCAGACCGTCCGCCTGCTCGACGTCGTATATCTCCGTTGCGGGGAAACGGCTGGCGACCTCCTTAGCAGCTGGGCACTTTTGACAGTCCTGCTTCACGAAGACCTTCAAATGCTGCACGGTCCAGTCCCCCTTCCAAATCCGTCCGTACGCGACCCTTCAGCTCTCCCACCTTCCCCTTGTTCCAGGTAGTAACCTTGGAGAAATAACCAACGATGCGGGTGATGCCATAGATGTTTTCCGAATCGCAGTTCGGGCATTTTTCGTGCAGGCCGCGGTAGGTACGCCTGCAGTCGTTGCACACCGTGAACTCGGGGGAGAACGCGATCTGTGACGACTGGGTGTTGCGGAAGGTCTTGATCACGAAATTCCTGATGGATTCCGGATCCGGCTGGTTCTCCCCCAGCCAGACATGGCATATGGCACCCGCCTCGATGAGGGGGTGAAAGAGGCTCTGTTTCTGTACCCTCTCTATATAGTCGATATCCGCCTCGACGTTGAGGTGCACGCTGTTGGTATAATAGAACTCGCTGTTTTCCAGGTCGCCCTTGAGCACCAGCGCCGCCTGATTGGGATAGTACTTCGTATCCAGCTTGGCCAGGCGATAGCCGCTGGATTCCGCGGGTGATTCCTCCAGCACCAGGTTGATCCCATACTGCTCGGACAGGCGTTTGCAGGTAAGGTTCATGTTGGCGACCACCTTGAGGCCGAACTTCAGAGCCTCCTGGGACTGGTGAAGCTCCATTCCGGTATGGTACTGCACCATCTCGTTGAGTCCGAGCAGACCCGCCAGATAGGTGAGCCTTTCCAGCCTCAAATAGGGCTCACCGTCCTTGGCGTCGCAGAGCACGGAGAGCGGTCCGCCCACGCCCTGTTCGAGCAAGCTGGCGATGAACTGTTTCTTCTGCATGTGTGCCTTCGCCACCATCTGCAGGGCGTTTTCCAGTTCGTGGAAGAGGACCTCGTTGGAGCCGTTGGCTTTGTAGGCGATGCGCGGCAGGTTGATGGTGATATTCTGCAGCGCCGAGAAACGCATCCTCTCCGGCGTCATCACCTCCTGCAGGTCCTGCTCCTTGAGCTTAAGTTTCAACCTGCAGCATTGCGAGACGGTTATCTCGTCGCCGCGGTCGAACACGAAATAGGTTATGCCCTGCCGCGACGCCACCTTGCAGGCCAGGTCCAGGAACTCCTCGTGTCCCTCGGTACGGAAGAAGTCCTCGTTTATATGGAGCAGGGGCTTGGGAAAGACGAAGGTCTTTCCCATGGCGTCGCCTTCCATGTACACCTCGAATAGCGCCTTGAGGAATTCCTGCGCTTCCCTCTGGTAATCTTTATAAGTCTTTCCGGTGTACACTCCCCCCGGACCGATCGCCGGGGCGTCCCGGAAATGTCGCGGGATGTTCCAGTAGAGGTTGAAATCGGTGAAAACGACCTGGCTCCCCCTTGCCCCCGCCAGTTGGTTGAACTCGTAGATGAGCATCTGCGCGAGCTGCCTGATGCGATCGTAGTCCACTCCGACGAGGTAGGGCGCGAAGAACATGTTCACTGCCTCCCAGCCGATGGCGCCCGCATAATGTGATTGCAGGGTCGAGGCCATCTTCACCATGTGGCCGATGAGTACCTCGGGGTGCTTTGCCGGACTCGAGGTGCTGGTGATATTCGGCAGCGAGATGCCGTATTTCTTTATATAGTCCAGGCTGTGCCCCCCGCAGTTATGTGAATATATGCCGTTGGCGATAAGGGTGCCGCTCTCCGTGGTGACGTCGTATATGTAGACATCCAGCACCTCTACGGGCTCCGCCATGACCACCTGTGCACGATGCGCCGCCGGGGATGATGCCCCCTTTCTCCTCTCGCGGCTGCGGCGCGCGCGCGCTCCGGATGACGCCTGCGATGCCTGGGACACGAGCTCCTGCAGCCTCTGGTGGGCTACAAACACGTCCTCGGCGTTGAAGCGCAGTTTGAAGGAGGTGGCGTTGGCCTCGAGCAGGTGGGTGATGTTCACCTCCTCGAGTCCGCGTAACTTCCCTTCCTCTACGTCGAGAGTCTCCAGCTCCTCACCCACCCGCACCAGCGAGGCGGGTTTGATGTCATCTGCTGTTATCACCGGGTGGTCGTGGGTCACCACGCAGTATCTGCCGTCGGAGGTCGCCAGGAATACCATCCCTTTCCCCAGGCGGTCCTTCTTCACCACCCTCTTGATCTCCGTCCAGTTCCCTCCGCGGTCAAGCATCTCCAGCGCAGCGGGGTACTTCACCCGCACCGTCGGCTCAGGCCTGTTCTCACCCGGGAGGAGGTGATAGAGCTGCTCCATGGTGGTCGTAAAGACCAGGTGCGCTCCCTTGACCCTCCAGTGCACCACCGTATCCCCGAGGTAGGAGTAAGGACGGATGATGAAACCCAGGTCATGGAGGTGTATGTCTCCCACCATGTGAGCGCGGGCGATATCGTCGGAGAAGACGTTGCGCAGGGCGAACTCCTTCAGGATGGCCTCCGCCAGGGTCAGGTTGATCGATTCCGGATTGTGGGTGGTATTCGAGTTCTCCTTGTTCGCGCTGGTGATGATCTGCTCCACGTCATACATGGGCAGGCCGACATGCGAATGCTTCTTGTGCATGGTGCCCAGTCCGCGCTCCAGGAGTTCCAGGTCCACGAGCTCGCGGATTATCGAGGTGGTCACGGTGTTCATGCGCCCCTGGATTATCCGTTCCTCAACCCTGTCGGCTATCTCCTGGGCCAGATCCGGGCTGGCCTCCGTCTCCAGGACGAGCGAGTTGACTATCTTGCTCTTTTCCCAGAGGTTTATCTCCTCTTTGGAAGACGTGCTCACGAGAAGCGCTATGTCGGTGGCGTCTTCCGCCCTCTCCTTCCTTTTCAATACCCTTATATTGCTGGCAGCCGACACGTTGTTCCCCCCTCTCCCTTGCGAAACAGCCTAGGCGTCTTCTTTCTTCTCTAACAGCTGTCCCAGCTCGCTCTGGAATTCGGTAATATCTTTGAAGTCCTTGTAGACCGATGCGAATCTGAGGTAGGCGACCTCGTCTACCCCCTTCAGTTTCTTGAGTACGGCCATACCGATCTGGCTGGCGGGTATCTCTTTCTTCCCCTCTGCCCTGAGCTCTGCCTCGATCTCTCTGGTCAGGTCCTCTACCTGCTGGCTGGTAACCGGCCTCTTCTCAAAGGCCTTGCGCAGTCCAAGAAGTATCTTCTCCCGCTTGTACGGTTCCTTGTCTCCGTTTCTCTTGATCACCGTTACCGGGAACTGCTCGAACCTCTCGAAGGTCGTGAACCTTCTTCTGCAGCCCTTGCATTCCCTCCTGCGTCTGATAACCTGCCCGTTTTCCGCGCTTCGCGAGTCAATCACTTTGCTGTCCGGGTTTCCGCAAAAGGGGCATCTCATCATGTATCCCCTCCCCAAACAGTATATCCCATATATTGTGCTTTACATGGACTATAAAACACTAAATGTTGAGTTGTCAAGGGTTTTTGCGAAAATACTACCATTTTTTAACTATCTTTTTACCTTATGTTTACACTTCAAGGCTAAACCTTTTATCAACATTAACTTTAGGGTTTATTCTTTGAGTACTGCTTAAGAGAATCACAGATAACCCTCCCACATCGGTATAGAGATCTCCAAAACGACCCTATCCCCGTCTACGCTGGCCAGATCGATGCAAGATCTCATGGGGAGACCGTAGAAAAGTATTGTCTCGACCTGATATAGATCGTTTGCGGATGAACCTTCAGCTGTCGTAGATACCGCGACGGGCACGAAGGAAAGGGTGTCCTCATCGATGACCTTGACCTTGTATTGAACTTTTTCACCATCGCTCAGCATATATAACCTCTCATCCTCCACGAAAAACCCTTCATCCGGCATGCCGAGTGCCTGGTTGATATCTCCGATAGCGAGGGAGATAGACGACTTCAGGCGGGAGATGTCTCTTATCTCCAGCTTGCCGGAGAGAAGCGAGGGCATATTAAGCTCGACGTCGTACAGGTTCACGCGGCCCGCATAGGGTATCTGCGCAGCTGCCCCCTCTTCTACCCCGTACTGCAGTTCTCCCTCCCAGGTGAGCTGCAGCTCGCCCAGGTGGTTTCTGGCCAGGCTGATGAGGTAGGGAAAGGAGTTGATGCTCACCTCCAAACCGGAGGGTAGCCCGTATTGCGAGCTCAGGGCCCTCTCCATGCCATGCTGGCTCAACAACGTTATCCCCACCTCCGCGGCGAGGAGAAGGGCCAGCAGCACTATCACTCCGAAAAGTATCTTGCGCACGGATATCCCTCCTCATCGGGTAATGCAATTCTATCCGGGGATAATGACATCGGGCGGGATACGGCATGACGTATTGTATGAAGCGGCCCATACGGTCCGGCGGCGCGCCGTATGCGTCTGCACGATCAATGCGCGAAGAACGAAGGGCTGGACTCTGGAGCGGATTACGAAGAGTTGGCCCCGCTATTTCAGGAGGAAATCACGGTATAACGATTCCTCCGTCTCCTCCTTCAGCCGCCGGGTCATGAGCTTCTCGACCATTTCCGCGGGTGATGCTGCCTCATCCAGAACGGCCTTGACGCCTTTCGCTATGGGAATTTCGACATCCAATCCGCGCGCGATCTCCACCACTGCACGCGTGGCGAATACGCCCTCCACCACCATCCTGGTCTCCTCGAGAACCGCCGCGGGAGAGCCGCCCGCTCCCAGCCTCTCGCCAAAACCGCGGTTGCGGGAATGCCTGCTGATACAGGTGACGATAAGGTCCCCCATCCCGCTCAGCCCCGAGAAGGTGATGGGATTAGCCCCCAGGGCGCTGCCGAAACGCGCCATCTCCGCGAGCCCGCGGGTTATCAGGCTGGCCTTCGTATTATCTCCCAGGCCCAGCCCATCGAGCATTCCGGCTGCCAGGGCGATAACGTTCTTGTAGGCGCCCCCCACCTCCACCCCGATGACATCGCTGTTGGTATAGATGCGGAAATAGGACGAGCTGAAGGAGGCCTGCAGGTCGCGGGATAGCGCGGGATCGCCGCATGCGATGACGGTGGCGCTGGGTATCCCCCTTGCCACTTCCTCCGCATGGTTGGGGCCGGAGAGTACCGCCACCCCGGTAGCGGCATCCCTTTTCAACTCCTCGGAGATGGTCTCGGACAGCCGTCGGTTCGTCCCGTAATCGAAGCCCTTGGCGAGATTGAGAATGGCGGTCTCGCGCGGGATATATCCGGCCGCTTCACGCGCTACTTCCCGGGTCCAGCGAGAGGGGACGGCCATCACTACGACCTGCTTCTCGCGCAGGGCCCGCGAGAGTTCAGCGCATGCTTCTATACCCGATGGGAGTTGTATGTCCTTGAGAAAGAGGGGATTTCTCCCCTCGCCGTTTATGCCCTCCGCCACTTCCGGTTCCCTGGCCCATATGCCGACCTGGTGGCCCGACAGCGCCAGGTGTGCGGCCATCGCCGTTCCCCAACTGCCCGCGCCGACTACGCCCACCTTCATCTTCATACTCCCTCGGGAGCCGCCTTCCGCGACTTTATCTTCGGCTCCTCGCCTTTCATCAGGCGCTTGATGTTCTCCCTGTGTTTGTAGATGGCGAAGACGCAGGTCAGTATGGCGATGATAATATACGCCCAGTAGTCCCGCATGTCTCCCCACAGAAATACCAATGCGGCAACGGGGAAAGCCACCGCAGCCGCGATGGAGCCCACGGACATGATCCGTGTGACCAGGACCAGCAGCACGAAGACTCCGATCACCACCACTATCACCTGCCAGGGGTAGGCGGCTATGATCACTCCGCCGCTCGTTGCGATTCCTTTCCCCCCTTTGAAACCCAGGAAAACGCTCCAGTTATGTCCGATAATGGATGCCATACCGGCCACGAGCGACAGGGTGGGGCCCAATCCCAGGGCTCTCCCGATGGCCACCGCGGCGATCCCTTTCGCCATGTCCAGGAGCATGACGGCGATGAAGGGCTGCACCCCGAAGTTGCGCAATACATTGGTGGCTCCGATATTGCCCGAACCGAGCTTGCGCAGGTCCTGTTTGAAGAGGAGTTTGGAGACCACCAACCCGAATGGTATGGAGCCGATGACGTAGCTGGCGAGTATCCATGCAGCAGCCTTGAGGGCCAAATCCCGACCACCTTTCCACTACAGGCGGCGCTTCCCCGCTCCAACTGGATCTCGTTGAATATAACACATCCGCGTGCGCCGGGGTTTCACGCTCACGGTTGCGCCGGCATCAGCGCCCCCGTTTCTCCATCGCCCGGCGTGAACGCAGCACGATGCGTATGGGGGTTCCCTCGAACGCGAAGGATTCCCGGATCTTTCTCTCCAGGAAACGCTCGAACGCCGGTTTCGCCAATTCGGGGCGGTTAACGAAGAAGACGAATTGCGGGGGAGCCGTCCTCGCCTGGGTAAGATAGTATATCTGCAGGCGTTTGCCCCGGAGCGATGGTGGTGTCGTCTGCGAGAGTACGCGATGCAGCAGGTCGTTGAGGCGAGCCGTCTGTATCCTGGATTCCCAGGTGTACCTGATACGGTCCACTACCGGCAGCAGGCGCGATACTCCCAGCCCGGTCAGTGCGCTTACGCGCAGGAAGGGGGCGTAAGCGATGAAGTGGAGTTTTTCCACGGCATCTTCGTAGGTCGTCTGCGCGTTTCCCGCCGCTTTCACCTCGTCCCATTTATTCAAGATCACGGCACATGCGCGGCCGTCATCTTTGACGCGCGCCGCTATCCTCTGATCGTGCTCGGTGACGCCTTGGGCCGCATCGACAACCAGCAGCACCACCTGGGCGCGGTCAATAGCCTTCCACACCCTGACCTGGCTGTAGAACTCAACCCCCTCCTTGATCTTGGTGCGCTTGCGCCAGCCGGCGGTGTCTATGAAGCGATAGGTCTTGTCTCCCGCCTCCAATACCGTGTCCACTGCATCCCGGGTGGTGCCGGGGATGTCGCTGATAATGGAGCGCTCCTCTCTGAGCAGGCGGTTGAAGAGCGTTGACTTGCCCACGTTGGGTCTTCCCACAATGGCCACTACGGTTTCAGCCGTCTCTTCCTCTGATTCCTCCACCTGTTCCGGCAGGCTCTCCACCAGCATGTCCAGAAGGTCCCCGATGTTGCGACCGTGCATGGCCGAAACCGGCCATGGTTCGCCCATTCCCAGGGAATACCATTCCACCGCTTCATCCTCCTGGCGTTGATTGTCGACCTTGTTCGCCGCCAGGATCACCGCCTTACCCGTGCGCCGCAACGCCTGGGCGACCTCCTCGTCCGCAGCGGTTATTCCCTCTGACGCGTCCACCATCATCAGCACCAGGTCGGACTCGTCCACGGCCAGCATGGCCTGTCTCCCGATGGCCTGCGTCAGCTTTTCCTCAGCCACCGGATCCATACCGCCGGTATCCACGATAACGAAATCCCGGCCCCCCCAGGAAGCGGTAAAATAGTTGCGGTCGCGGGTGACGCCCGGATCCTTCTCGACGATGGCGTCCCCCTTGGCCACGATACGGTTGACCATGGTCGATTTGCCCACGTTGGGTCTTCCCACTACGGCCACCAGGGGCAGGTTGGATGCCATCAGTCCGTCCTCCCTTTTTCATATAATGCACGCACGAACCCGGCTCCGTTCACTTCCACGGGCAGGAGGCGGTAACCGGTATCGCGCTCGACATCGCGAGGTGTGAGGTCGTCTACGAACGATCCGTCCCTGAGCATGCTCTCGGGCATGAGCAGTTCGCGCGCAGCCGGCTTCCTCTCCCTCAACGCGGCAATGATATCCGCTCCCCCCAACAGGGCGGTCACCGTCACCGTCCCTCCCATGAGAAGGTTGGGAACAGCCAGCACCTCCACCCCTCCGGGGCAGGCTTCATCCATCACCCTGCACAGCACCTTCTCGCCCGCCATGCCGGTAATCACGCCGCGATACGGTACGGCCTGACCTGTTGCGCCATATTCCCCCAGCGCCTCGTCGATGAACTTCCTCGCCATCCCAACGCCGTTCTCAAGTTGGGGGAATTCCTCGTACTCCTCGCCCGCGGGGAAATCCCTGCCCGCGAGGATGTAGAATTCGTCCGAGGCGTAGAAGATACGCCTGCCATATTTCCCCAGGGCATAGCCCTGGTACTCCTCGACCAGCTCCAGAACCCGCTGCGCCGAGGTGCCGTCGCAGGGCGACAGGTCGTGCGGCAGTCCGTCACGAGCAGTCAGGCCAACCGGAACCACCCCCAGGGAAGCCGCGGGATATGTGGTCATTACATCCTGGAACGTGCGGCGCAGCTCCTCACCGTCGTTGATGCCCGGGCAGATCACTACTTGCAGGTGTATCTCGAAGCGATCGTGCAGCAGTCTTTCCAGCATGGAGAGCCCTTTGCCTCCCTCGCCGCCCATAAGCCGAGAGCGCAGGAAGGGGTCGGTGGAATGGAGCGATACATAAAGGGGCATGAGGCGCAGTCTCATTATCCTTTCCTCGTCCGCGCGGGAGAGGTTGTTGAGGGTGACGAAATTGCCATAGTAGAAAGAGAGGCGGTAGTCGTCGTCTTTCTCGTACAGGGTCGATCTCAGGCCCGCCGGCAACTGGTCGACGAAACAGAAGATGCACCGGTTACGGCAGGTATGTACCCCGTCGAAAACCGCTTCCTCAAAGACCAGCCCCAGGGGTATCTCCGCATGCTTGCGTACCCTGCGGGCTACCTCTCTCCCGTTCCGCGACAATCGCAGCGATATGCGCCTCTCCCCGCAGGCCTCCAGGTAGTCCAGTATATCCAGGGGTCGTGTGCCCGCCAGTTCCAGGAGGAGGTCTCCCGGCTTCACGATCCCGTCGCAGGGAGAGCCGTCGCGGACTTCCGCTATCCGAGGTGGGATCCAGTTATCCGGCGCGCCAGGCCGGCCGCGGCGCATGGTCACCCTGCTTCACCTGCCTCCTTCGCCCGTTCCGTGACCAGGCTGAGCAGCTTCCCCACTACCTGGGATACGTTCTCGCCCGTGGTATCGACGAGCTCGGCATCCGGCGCGCGCTTAAGGGGGTTGTATTTTCGGGTGGAATCGAAGTTGTCCCTGCGTATCATCTCCTGCTGGATGGTATGTAACGAGACGTCGTAACCATCCTTCTTCATCTCCCGATGTCGCCTGCGCGCCCTTTCCTTAACGGACGCGGTGATATAGAACTTCATATCGGCCTGTGGGAACACCACCGTACCCACGTCCCTTCCCTCAACGATCATCCCTCCCCCCGCGGCAAGGCTGCGCTGCTTCCTCACCATCTCCTTGCGCACGCAGGGAAGGGAAGAGACCCGGGAGACATGGGCCGATACCTCCCGGGAGCGGATGGCCGCCGTGACGTCCTCACCTTCCATGAGCACGCGGTAGGGCGGTATCCTGCGGTACGCATATTCCATGTGCAGGTCCATGTCCGCCGCCATAGAGGCCAGCTTGTCCTCGTCATCGAGATCCAGATGGGAGCGCAAGGCCTTCAGGGTCAATGCACGGTACATGGCCCCCGTATCCAGGTAACGCAGGTCCAGGCGTCGGGCAAGCTTCTGCGCCACCGTACTCTTTCCAGCTCCGGCGGGCCCGTCTATGGCGATGATCATATTTCCTATATGCGGTACGTTCTTAACGGCCATGAGAATATCATAGAGCCTTATCACACACCTTGAAAGAGCCCGGCTCTGCGATCCTGCCGCCAGCTCGATAATATAATCTTGCGTGCCGTTTCTCTTCTCAAAACACGGGAGGTGCGGATATGAAGGAGTTGCGAGGTAAGAACGTTCTCATCACGGGGGGGGCCTTGGGCATGGGCAGGTCCCTCGCTCGCCTCCTGCTCGAGGAGGGTTGCAGGGTGGCCATCGTGGACATCCGGGAAGCAGAACTCGAGGAAGCCCGGGAAGAACTCTCACGCCTCGGAGAGATCGCTTCCTTCTTGTGTGATGTCTCCAAGAAAGAGGATGTCTACGCCCTGGAAAATAGAGTACGGGCCGCGTTCGGGACCATCAATATCCTCGTCAACAACGCCGGTATCGTGAAATCCAACCCCTTCGTGGAAAAGCCGGATGAAGTAATAGAGCACACCGTGGCGGTGAACCTGCTGGCTTGTTTCTGGACCATGAAAGCCTTCCTCCCCGGTATGGTGGAAAGGGAAGAAGGCCACGTGGTGAACATGGCCTCGGCTGGAGGGCTGTTGGGGGTACCCTACATCAGCGATTACTGCGCCACCAAGTTCGCGGTGATAGGTCTGACCGAATCCCTGCGCCAGGAATTCAAGCTGCGGGGACTGCGCAAGATCCGCTTCACCTATGTCTGTCCCAACACCGTGGGGACGGGCATGTTCGCGGGCGCCAGCCCGGTCAAAGGCACCAGGCTGCTCAGCGCTGAGGATGTGACGACCAAGATCGTTCAGGGTATTAAGAAGAATCGTTCCTTTATCGGGGTGCCGCTGTCCGTATACCTCGTCCCCCTGACCAAGGCGATAACCCCCATCCCCATGCTCGACCTCTTCAACCGCGTCATGGGCATCGCGACCTCTTCCGAGACCACGGTGGGAAGGCCGGATTGACCTGGGGGTCGCCGGCCATGATTTCCGCAGCGGGGGTTGCCACGATCGGCATTGCGCCATACTCTGGATGTATCGACGCTCTATCGGCTTAATCGCCCCATACCGTGGCATCGCGGACGCGAGACTAGACCTTCACCGGGGGGCTCAGGGGAACCGGGCTCAACCTTGTTCCCGGACCTGTCGAGACTATAGACCATAGGTGCACGATCGTGAGCGCAAGGGTTGTAAACCATGAGATTACATATACGGAAACGTTGAGCGTTCCATATTCCCGTCCAGACCATGAAAGCGGAGAGTAAGCGAGCGCCGGCCGGAGAAAGAGCCGCCAGGATATCCTGGGTGACCATGGCTCTGCTGATCACCACCGCGGTGGCCGGAATACGCGGTCTCTCGGCTATGGCGCCTTTCGGTATGGCGTCTATCCTACTCTTCCTGATCCCCGCCATCGTCTTTCTCATCCCCACCGCCCTCGTCTCGGCCGAGCTGGCCAGCGGGTGGACGGGTGGCGTCTTCAGGTGGATCCAGGCGGCCTACGGCGACCGGGCCGGTTTCGTAGCCATCTGGCAACAGTGGATGCAGAACGTGGTGTGGTATCCGGCACAACTGGCCTTCTTCGCCGCAGCACTAGCCTATATCTTCTCCCCGTCTCTTGCCAACAACGGCCTTTTCGTGGGCATCACCATCCTCGTAGTCTACTGGATCGCCACCCTGCTCGCCCTCAAAGGCCTCAGCACCGCGGCGTGGGTCGGCAGCAAGGGCCTGATCGTGGGCGTCCTCATACCGGCGCTGGTGCTGGTCGTCCTAGCCATCGTCTTCGTCTTGACGGGTGGTCATTCCAACCTGGCCGCCGCCAAGGCTACGGATTGGTTTCCAGCCTGGGCCGGCTTCTCGAGTATCGTGCTCATCGTGAGCAATTTCCTGGCCTATGCCGGCATGGAGATGAACGCGGTACACGTTGGCGATATGAAGAAACCCGCCAAGGGTTACCCCAAGGCTACCCTTCTGGCCAGCGGGCTCATCCTGCTCATCTTCATCCCGCCGACACTGGCCATAGCCGTGGCCGTCCCGGCCAAGGGCATCGATCTTACCACCGGAGTTATGCAGGCTTTCGATGTTTTCTTCGGACATCTGCACATGGTATGGTTTACGAAAGTTCTCTGCATCCTCATCGTCATAGGCATCCTCGCCAGCGTCGTCAACTGGATCGCGGGTCCGAGCCGGGGACTTCTCATGGTGGGGGAAGACGGTTTCCTGCCCCGCTGGCTCCAGAAGACGAACAAGAACAGTATCCAGGTCCACATACTCGTCGTTCAGGGTGGGATCGTCACCATACTCGCGTTGTTATTCGCGTTCCTCCCCAGCGTGCAATCGGCGTTCTGGCTTATTGTGACCATGGCGATACAGCTCTACCTCATCATGTATATGCTCATGTTCCTGGCCGCCATGCGCCTGCGCAAGAAGGCGCCGGAAGTCAAGCGAGGGTATCGCGTACCCGCCATGCGCCTGGTGGCGTGGACCGGACTGCTGGCCAGCGTCCTTGCCTTCCTCCTCGGGTTCGTGGTCCCGTCGGGCCAGAAGATAAACCAGCTCCTCTACGTTGTCGCTCTCTTCATCGGCATACTTGTACTGGGTTGCGGTCCCTTTATCTTTTACAGGTTCCGCAAGCCGGCCTGGAAGACAGACCAGAGCACGGAATCCCAGATGAAGCCGGTCGCGGCCGCATCGCCGGCGACTCCCGAGCATAGAGGGGAGGTGGAGTGAGATAGCGCGCAATTCGCATCCGTACCGGCCCGCTGTTCCGCTGATCCTGCTCACGCTGGTCCTGGCCGCCACGCTCAGCGGATGCCAGGGCAGCCCGGCCAGGGACCCGGACAGCCCCGAGGCGCTGGAGAAAGCGCTGCAACTCCAGGAAAAGCTGGAGGATGCGGGTCTGCCGGTACCCGATACCGCTACCCTGACCAGGCTCTACGGCACCAACGGTGGTGTAGTAAGCTCGTATTCGGATTCGGATTTTCAGATCTACTTCAACCTGGTTCATTTCGGCAATACCGGCTACCGGCCCTCGTTCCTGGACCCCAGCGTCGTCGCTTATGACGAGGCGGTAATCGAGGTGTACTGCCCTGAAAACCTCGATACCTTCCGGGAGGCGCTTGAGGGATGGGATACAGAGCGGGTGATACCGGGCCGCTAGAGAACACTGCCGGCTGTAGTGGTATCCATGGTGTGCTTTCTCCGGGTTGAAGCTCGTGATCCCTCGCGCCGCCTTCGCGCTCGGGGGCACTTGCAGTCAGGTGGCGCCGTTTAAGACGTTTAGCTAGCTGTTTGGTAATAACTGGTTATCGGCTCAGGTCCTTGGCATAAGACAGGAAAGGGTGAATCGCCATGCTGCACTCGAACAAAGACAAGGAGGAGCTGGACGAGCTCCTGGCTCCGGCCTACGCAGTCGCTTTCGCGTTCAAGGAAGTGCCCAAGTACAAACTGCCGGATGGTGAGATGGCTCCGCGTGTCGCCTATCACATCATCGCCGACGAACTGATGATGGACGGCAACTCACGCCAGAACCTGGCAACCTTCTGCACTACCTGGGTGCCGAAGGAGGTCAGGGAACTCATGGCTTCCTCCATCGACAAGAACATGATCGACAAAGACGAATACCCGCAGACGGCCGAGATCGAATGCCGCTGCGTCAACATCCTCGCCGACCTATGGAATTCCCCCCAGGCCGCCAAGACCATAGGCTGCTCCACTACGGGGTCCAGCGAGGCGGCTATGCTTGGCGGCATGGCCCTGAAATGGCGGTGGAGAAAGAAGATGAGCGCCCAGGGTAAACCCACGGACAAGCCGAACATGGTGACCGGCCCGGTGCAGATATGCTGGCACAAGTTCGCCCGTTACTGGGATATAGAGCTGCGCGAGATACCCATGCAGCCAGACCGCTTCCTCATGAACGGGGAGGAGGCGGTCAAGCGTTGTGACGAGAACACCATCGCCGTGGTCCCGACCCTTGGAGTGACCTTTACGGGCCAGTACGAGCCGGTCAAGGAAATCAGCGACGCCCTCGACCGCTTGCAGGAAGAGAAAGGCCTGGACATACCCATCCACGTCGACGCCGCCAGCGGAGGCTTCCTCGCTCCTTTCCTCCATCCCGACCTCGTATGGGACTTCCGCCTGCCGCGGGTGAAATCGATAAATACCTCTGGACACAAGTTCGGCCTGGCGCCCCTGGGCGTCGGCTGGGTCGTATGGCGCGACAAGGAAGACCTTCCCGGGGAGCTCGTATTCAACGTCAACTACCTCGGAGGCGAGATGCCGACATTCGCCCTGAATTTCTCCCGGCCGGGCGGCGAGGTCATAGCCCAGTACTATAATTTCCTGCGTTTGGGCAGGGAGGGATACTATAAGATTCAGAAGACCTGCCGGGACGTGGCCGTCTATCTCGCCGAGCAGATCGCCAAGATGGGACCGTTCAGCATCATCTACAATGGTGACGGGGGTATACCCGCTCTGTGCTGGAGAATGCAGGAAGGTGCGGATCCGGGTTTCACCCTCTTCGACCTGGCGGAAAAGCTGCGCTCCCGGGGATGGCAGGTCCCGGCATATACCCTGCCACCCGATTGCCGGGATATCGCCGTGCAGAGGATTCTGGTGCGCCACGGCGTCAGTTTCGACATGGCCAGCCTCCTCCTCGAGGACATGAGGCGTTGTCTCGAATTCTTCGCGAAGCACCCGGTCGCGTCGCCGATACAGCCGCAGGAAGGAAGCAGTTTCAACCATTCCTGAAGGGGAGATTCTCCGCATCCGCCTGCGCGCATGGATATCCTGCGGGCTTTGAGCATACGCCTTATCTCAAGTCGTGGAGGGTTCGTGCAAAGCCGGGGAAGGATATGTTCACGCATTCCCAGCCGGAGATGACCGTCTCGCCTTCTGCGCACAGGGCCGCTACCGCCAGGGCCATGGCGATGCGATGGTCGCCGTGAGATTCTACGTGAGCTCCCCGCAGGCTCACCGGACCGCGTACTACGAACCCGTCCGGGGTTTCCGCTATGTCCGCGCCCATCTTCGCCAGCTCCACGCAGATGGCGGCTATGCGGTCGCTCTCCTTCACGCGCAGCTCTCCCGCTCCTCTCACCACCGTCTCCCCACGGGCCCTGCAGCCCATCACCGCCAGCAACGGTACCTCGTCGATGAGAGCGGGGATACGCCATCCCTCCACCTCCACGCCGCTGAGCCGGGCTCCCCCCACCTCCAGGTCCCCGCGCGGTTCGTTATCCGTCTCACGGTAGTTGTTCTCCGTCACCAGGGCGCCCATGGAGTTGAGCACGGATAGAAAACCGGCACGCGTGGGGTTGAGGCCGACTCCGGACAGCAGCAACCGCGATCCCGGCACCATTACCGCCGCGGCTATGAGAAAGGCGGCGCTGGAGATATCTCCGGGGATGTCCAGTTCCCGCGCCTGCAGGGTCGCTCTCCTTACCGTCATGGCGTCTTCGCCCGCGAAGGTAAGATCCGCGCCCATGAGCAGCAGCATCCTCTCGGTGTGGTCCCGCGATGACCCGCCTCCCAGTATGCGCGTCTCCCCCTCCGCCTGTAGTCCCGCCAGAAGGAGGGCCGACTTTACCTGGGCGCTGTCCACTTCCATGCGGTGCTCTATGCCCTCGAGTCCTCCGCCATGGATGGTCAGTGGGGGTTTTGAGTTGTTTTCCTCGCCCGTTATCTCCGCACCCATGCGGCGCAGGGGCTCTACTATACGGCCCATGGGCCGGCGGCGCAGGGAGTCGTCGCCCGTGATCACGCTGGTGAAGGGCCTCCCCGCCAGGGCTCCCGCCAGCAGCCGCATGGTGGTGGCCGAGTTCCCGGCGTCGAGCTCGCCCCCAGCCCGTCTCCAGCCATCCGGCCCCTTGCCGTCTATGGTCAACCTGTCCGCGTCGAGCCCCCACTCCACTCCGAGGGAGTGCAGGCAGCTGAGGGTGGACATACAATCCTCGGAAAGGAGGAACGGCTTCGCGACCGTCCTTCCCTCGGCCAGCGCCCCCAGGATAGCGGCACGGTGGGATATGGATTTATCCGGGGGTACCGTGACCTCGCCCCGCAGCGGCCTCGCTGCTGCGAAGGTTGCCTCCATTATTCATCCCCCAGCGTCTTGCTCAGGTTTGCGCGATAACCCTTCGACCTCAGCGCCTCCGTCGCGTGCGACGCTGCTTCCTCACCACTGATGGTCAACCTGAGCAGGCCCCGGCCGCTCTCCAGGGGGTGTACCAGTTCCAGGTCCTCGATGTTTATCCCCATCTCCCCCACGGTGAGGGTCACGTCGCTGATCACGCCCGGACGGTCGTCCACCGCCAGGATGATGCTGTAGTAACCCGCCAACGATTCCCCCAGCACCGGTGCCAGGCTCTGCCTGCCGCTGCTCGCGCTCTCCATCCAGCGTGTTAATTCCGCCTCCTCGCCTTCCGCGAGCAGTCCGCCGATGCGCTGCATGGCCGCGATGCATTCCTCCAGCGACTCCTCCACCGCCTCGCGGTTCTCCATGAGGATGTCCAGCCACAGGCCCGCATCGGACGCAGCTATGCGGGTCATATCCCGGAAGCCCCCCGCTGCGAGGCGCAGCAGCGGATACTCCTCCGCGCGTTGCAGCGCCAGGTTCATCAGGGACATGGCCATGATGTGCGGCAGATGGCTGATCACCGACACCGCCCGGTCGTGTTGGCGGGGGTCCATGGCGATCACCCTCGCCCCCAGGGAAGTGAGTAATGCGTGGAGCCTGGAATAGGCCTCCGTGTTACACGCGGTGCTGGGAGTGAGCACGTAATACGCGTCGCGGAACAGGTGCGGGTCCGCGAAACCCACCCCTCTCTGCTCCGAACCGGCCAGGGGGTGTCCCCCTATGAAGTGACATGCGGGCGGCAGTATCCTGGCGGCCTCATCCACGACGTGTTCCTTCACCGATCCGACGTCGCTGAGCGTGGTGCCGGATCGCAGCGCCGGTGCGACCTGCGCAAGCACCGCCGGTATGGCGCGTACCGGCACGGCTATGAATACCAGCTCGCTCTCCGCTGCCACTTCTCCCACGCTGCCTGCCGCCTTCGCGATCGCCCCCCGCTGCAATGCCTGTGCCAGCATGGCACTGTCGGCATCGTAGCCGATGACCCGTCCGGCGGCGCCCTCCTTTCGCAGCGCCAGTCCCAGCGAGCCGCCTATCAATCCCGTGCCCAGGATACCCACTTGTTCGTAGAGGGCGTCTCCCGCCATCTCTCTCCACACCTCTCCGCGTCTGCTCACTTCCTGCCCAGGAAAGCAGCCATTTCGTTCAGCTCGTCCATCATCTCCTTGAAGCAGTCCAGGGTCAAGGACTGCGGCCCGTCGCAGAGGGCCTCGCGCGGGTTGGGGTGCATCTCCACCATGACCCCGTCCGCACCCGCGGCCAGGGCGGCCTTGCACAGGGGCACGACGAGCTCCCGTACCCCGGTGGCGTGGCTCGGGTCTACGATAATGGGCAGGTGGGAGTGGTTCTTGACCATGGGCACCGATGATATGTCCAGGGTATTGCGGGTTCCGGTCTCGAAGGTGCGTATGCCCCTTTCACAGAGGATGACGTTCTTGTTCCCCTCCTTGAGGATATATTCGGCCGCCATCAGCCATTCCTCCACGGTCGAGCTCATGCCGCGCTTGAGGAGGATGGGTTTGTCCTGCAGGCCCAGGTCCCTGAGCATGAGAAAGTTCTGCATATTGCGGGCGCCAACTTGCAGCACGTCCGCATAGCGGGAAACGACTTCGATATCCCGTACGTCTAGTACCTCGGTGACGATGGGGAGCCCGGTCTCCTCGCGTGCCTGCGCCAGCATGGCCAGCCCCTCCTCGCCCAGCCCCTGAAAGCTGTAGGGAGAGGTGCGGGGTTTGAAGGCGCCGCCGCGGAAGAGCATCGCGCCCGCCTCCTTCGCCGCACGCGCGGCTTTTACCACCTGCTCCTCGGCCTCCACGGAACACGGCCCGGCGATGACGCTGAAGCTGCCTCCCCCGATCACGGCGCTCCCGACGCTGATCACCGTGGGCTCTTCCCTGAACTCGCGGCTTACGAGCTTGTAGGGTTTCATGATCGGAACGACCTTTTCCACGGCCGCATAGGCCTCGAAGGGCATCTGCATTACCTTCTCGCGGTCGCCGATCACCCCTATAACGGTGCGAAACTCTCCCCGCGATATATGGGCTTCGGCGCCGACCTCGTGCAGAACGGCTACTAGTTCCTCTATCTCCTCTTCGCTCGCGTCTTCGTGCAGTACGATGACCACTTCCACCACTTCCTTCCTTATCCCCGTTCCTGCCCTGGACCCCGCAGGATGTTCTGGCTGCTATCACGCCCGCGTGCGACATATATTCTTCCCCGCGGCTCAGCGCTCCTTTCTCCCGCCGCTACCGCGATTCCTGAAAATCCAAAGAGTTCGAGCCCCGGGCTCGAACTCCCCTTTTTCTTCTATGTGATTGTGAGGCGCTGCCGGCTTATTCGGGGAGGTCCGTCCTCAGCTGGCGCGCCCCCTCCAGATAGGGATGGCGCAGTTCATGCGGATGTTTTCGCGTGTAGAAATGCATGAGGACCCTCAGGCACATCCCGGGCGAGTCCTCTATGGACAGCTCGCGCGCGCACAGCAGCGGCACGTGGGTCAGGCCGATATGCCGCGCCGCCGCCGCCGGGAACTCGGCGGTGAGATCCTCGGTGGCGGTGAAGATGATGTCCATGATATCCTCCGGCCGGATGTCGTTGCGCTTAATCATCTCGCGCAGGAGCTCCGCCGCCTTCTCCGTTATCTCTTCCTTGGTGTTTTCCCTGCAGAGTATCGCACCCCGCAACGCTCTCACCTGCATATCCAGCCTCCTCGTTTTCAGAACAACAGTTTACCATAACCTCCTGCCGCCGGTCTTGGGTTTTCTGGTTCTTGTGCATCGCCTGCGGCGTTTCACTCCTCCTCCAGCTCGAGGAGGTCTTTTGTCTCGTTGGGGGTCAGGGCGCGGTAGCTCCCCTCTTCCACTCCCTTGAGGTCGAGGGGGCCGAGGCGGGTACGCACGAGGTCTTGTATCTCCAGGCCCACCACCGCGCACATGCGCCGCACCTGCCGTTTTTTTCCTTCGCGGATGGCTACCTCCAGCACGCAGCGGCCACCCCGGTTGAAGATGACTTTCACTTTCGCCGGCGCGGTCTTCCCCTCCTCCAGCATTATTCCCTTGCGCAGAGCGGCAAGCCCTCCAGGAGTCAGTGCGCCCGAAGCTTCCACCATATAAGTCTTCTCGATCCCGTGGCTGGGATGCATCAGCTTATGAGCGAGGTAGCCGTCGTTGGTCACCAGCAGCAGGCCGCGTGTATCGCGGTCCAGGCGCCCGACGGGGAAGAGCCTCTCTTTTTCCTCTATCAACTCCATCACCGTGGGACGCCCCCGTGTATCCTTCAACGTGGTTATGTACCCCGGTGGCTTGTTGAGTAGGAAATACTTCTTCTCCTGCTGCGGCTCCAGGGGGATGCCGTCGACGGTCACCCTGTCTCGCTCCACGTCCACGCGGTCGCCGAGTTCCGCCGTCCTGCCGTTCACCCTCACCCGGCCCGACTCTATCGCCGCTTCACACCTGCGGCGGGAGCCCAAACCCGCCGCCGCCATGACTTTCTGCAGCCTCTCTTCAGGAGACATGACTTACCCGTGTGTCCGTAGTCAAAAGGGGTCCGCGCCGGGGTTCTCATCGTCCGTTCCCGGCTTCCCCCCCCATTCCGTAGCCCGGTACGTGGCGCCTCCATCCTCCCCGCCATCATCGCCCGTTATATCCGCGTGCAGTATCCGGTCCACGCGGTCTTCACCTTCGGCATCGCTTTCATCCCCTTCTCCCGCGCTGTGACCCGCCAGGGACCGGGCGATGCGCTGCACCGTCTCCCGGTCCGGCGCGAAATCCTCCAGGGGTGGAAGGTCATCCAGGCAGTTCAGCCCGAACCGTTCGAGGAACTTTTCGCTGGTCACGTAGAGCGCGGGGCCGCCGGGCGATCTCTCTTTGCCGGCTTCACTGACCAGGCCCTGCTCCTCCAATACCTTGACCATGCCCTCGGATTGCACGCCCCTGAGGTTTGCTATCTGCGTCCGCGTTATCGGCTGCAGGTAAGCGATGATGGCCAGGGTCTCCACCGCCGCACGTGTAAGCCTGGCCCGCCGCGAGGAGAGAAGCAGCTTCTCTATCTGCGCCGCATAGGCGGGGTGGGTATGCATCCTCCACCCCCCGCCTACCTCTCTCAGCTGCATCCCGCGGTTGTACGACTCGTATTCCTTGCGCAGCTCCTGCAATGCCGATAGCACCTTGCCCTCATCGCCGGCGACGGCCTCCGCCAGCTGGCGTGGCACCAATGGCTCATCGGCGACGAAGAGCAGCGCTTCGAGCGCACCCTTGATATCCTCCATCCCCTGGATATCGTCATGATCGGCTCCCGTCCTCCACAGCTTGCCCCCGATAGGTCTATTCTCCATCTCTTCCCTCCTCCACCGCGTACACCCGGATATCCCCGAAACGGGATGCCTGGCGCATATCGATCTCTTCGCGTTTGTACAACTCCAGCAGGGCGAGGAACATGGCTATGAGTTCCACGCGCAGGACGCACTCCGCGGTGAGCTCCCGGTAACTGGTGCTGCCCCGGGCGGCCATGACGGCGCGCACCCGGTCCATGAACTCATCGATATTGATCTTTATGGGTGCGATATACGACACGTCCACCTGCGACTCCAGCTCGACGATCTCCCGGGCCGTGGCGGCCAGCTTCTCCAGGGTGAGCCCGCGCAGGACATCCGGCATGACGTGCCGGAAAGGATCTTCCAGGTCGACCTGGCGGTAGTAATACCTCTCCTCGCGCTCCAGCCGTCTGCCCAGTTCCGCCGCCGCGTTGCGATATTTCTGGTATTCCACCAGCCTCCACAGCAGCTCCTCGCGCAGCTCGGAAGGCCCCGGTTCCTCCCCCTCCACTTCCGGTTCCGGCAGCAGTAGATCGGATTTCAGCTTGAGCAGTGTCGCCGCGATGAGCAGGAACTCGGTGGCTATCTCCAGGTCGAGCTCGCGCAGGGATTCCATGTAGCTCAGGTACTCGTCGGTGATCTCCGCTATGGAGATATCGTAGATATCGATCTCCTTACGCCCTATGAGGTGCAGGAGAAGGTCGAAGGGTCCTTCGAAAACCTCCAGCTTTACCTGGTAGGGCACGTCTCCCCCTTCAATCGATCCCCATGCGCATGCGGACGTCGGCGAGCACGCCGCCGGCGACAGGCTTCACCTTGGCCAGGCCCCGTTCCATAACCTCCCATGCGAAGCCGGGCCTGCTCTCGAGTTCCCGGCGTCGCTCCTGGAAAGGCAGCAGCGATTCCACCACCCGTTCGGCCAGGATCCCCTTGCACTCCACGCAGCCCCATGCAGCGGTACGGCATTTCTCCGCGATCCCGGCGAGCCCGTCAGCCGAATACACCTTGTGCAGCTGAAAGGCGCTGCACTTCTCGGGGTCTCCGGGGTCCTTGCGGGTACGCCGCGCCGGGTCGGTGATCATGGAGAGGACTTTCCTTTTTATCTCGTCCGGCGGATCGGTGAGCGAGATATAGTTGCCATAACTCTTGCTCATCTTGCGCCCGTCGGTACCGGGGATGCGGGGACTGTGCGAGAGCAGCGACCGCGGCTCTGCGAAGGTCTCGCCGTAGAGGAAGTTGAAGCGCCGCACTATCTCCCTCGTCAGCTCCAGGTGGGGCAACTGGTCCTCCCCCACAGGCACGCCGTCAGCACGGACCATGAGTATGTCCG
Organism: Actinomycetota bacterium; assembly: GCA_003598015.1. Lineage (GTDB taxonomy): Bacteria > Actinomycetota > Geothermincolia > Geothermincolales > RBG-13-55-18 > SURF-21. The sequence continues at coordinate 70,828 of QZKE01000053.1, forward strand.
CGGCCTGCAATACCGGGTATCCCAGGAAGCCGTGGGTGGCGATGTCCTTTCCCTGCAGCTGTTCCTGCTGCTCCTTGAAGGAGGGGACCCTCTCCAGCCATCCCAGGGGCGTGATCATGGACAGGTAGAGCTGGAACTCTGCCACCTCCGGCAGGTCGGACTGGCGGTAAATCGCCGCTTTATCGGGGTCGATTCCGGCCGCCAGCCAGTCCAGGACCATCTCCTCGATATATGCGTGCAACAGCGACGGGTCCTGATAATCGGTGGTCAGGGCATGCCAGTCCGCGATAAAGAAGAAGCACTCCGCCTTTTCCTGCAGCTCTATCATGCCCCTGAGGTTGCCGTGCAGGTTGCCCAGGTGCAGTTTCCCCGTCGGCCGGTATCCGGTCAGTATTCTCTGCGTCAAAACCTCTCCTCTCGCTCTTCAACACCCATATACCATTATTCTATAAGGTTCATTATCCTGCCTTCTGCAGCTACTCTCTTCGCTCACAACGCATCGTCCACCTCCGCCAGGCGCCGCTCAAGCCCATCGCGGGGTTCCATCTGGTGTCGCCCCACCAGACGTACGAGCTCTTCCTCGCTACCCATCCTCGCCAGCATCTCCGCCGCTATCTCGCCGTGATGCAGCTGCACGTAGAGGCCCCTCCGCCAGCCGCGAGGAAGGACTTGCATCCCCTCCATGCTCCCCCCGCCCGCGGCCTTGTCCTCCACGGCCGCGCATATACGTCGCAGCAACGCGGGGAAGATCAACTCCAAGCCGGTATACAACCAGCGCGTGAAGATGCCCAGCTCGCTGCGGAGCTTGCCGGCATCGTGCAGCAAACCCGCCCGGTGCAGCAGGGGGTCGTCCTCGAGCCTGGCGGCCACGGCCATGGAATGCGCCAGATCGTAACGGCCCATGGCCAGGAACAGGTCGTGCTCGCCGGGGGAAAGGCATGCGGCGTCACCGTGCGCGCGGGCGCGCAGACGTGGATCGAGGGAAAGCGTGGTCACCCATATCTTGCCGGGTAGGTTGCGCCAGGTGTTCATGCTAAAAGACCGGGTTCAGGCCGAAGATGCGCAGGATCGCGTTGGCGAGGCCCCCCACGGCATTGCTCAGCAGGAACCCGAAAAACATCACCAGTACCAATACGACAAAGAAACCGAAAGGCTCGATGGAAGCATACATGCGCTTTGCCTCTCCGCGCAGAAAATATCCTACTATGCGCGAGCCGTCCAGGGGCGGGATGGGGATGAGGTTGAACACAAAGAGAAGGATGTTGATGTAGGAGATAAAGAGACACGTGTAGATAATACGGTTCAGGGTAGTTCCGCCATCGAATAGTATAAGGATCCTTATGATGCCTATGAATATAACTCCAAGGGCCAGGTTCGACAACGGCCCGGCCAGGGAGACCCAGATAATTCCACGCGGCTTGCGAAAGAGAAACGGGTTGATGGGCACAGGCTTGGCGTAGCCGATGATGAATGTACCGTAGCCCATTATACTCATAAGCAAGAGTATGCCGGGAAGGATGACGGTGCCGAAAGGATCGATATGCGCCAGGGGGTCCAGGGTGAGCCTGCCGGCCCGCTTGGCGGTGGTATCCCCCATGCGGTACGCAACATAGCCGTGCATGTACTCGTGGACGATGACCCCGATGATCAGGCCCACCAGCATGTATATAGCCCTCTCCCAGTTGCTCAACATGCGCTCAGCCTTTCGCCTTTTTCACCAGTCTGCGCGCCAGCTTCAGCTCCTCCTCGCGGTTCTTGACCGCGCCGTCCAGCCTGGCCGCCCTCACCTTCGCCAGGATCTCCGCGTAGGCGCGGGAGGGCTGCAAGCCCAGTGCGGCCAGGTCGTTTCCGTCTATCTCCGTTATCATGTTCTTCCATTTCCTCATGTATGATACGACCGATGCGCGGGGCAGCGGGCCGCCCAGCACATAGAGATATGCTAAGGCCTCCCCGGCAAGCGGGTCAAGGAAATCCGCTATGCGGCTGGGAGGAAGCTCCTCGCCGCTCAAAGCCTTTATTGTCTCCGGGACGCGGCCGAGGCATTGCAGGATGGCGGCGGTGTCGTCCCGCTTGAAGCGCATCTGATGGCACCACTTCTCGGACTCCTGCAGGGGCAGGTCCTCCAGCATCGCCGCCAGGGACGGTATCCACTTCTTCGCTCCCTCGCCTACCAGCCGCATCGCCTCATCGCCATGCCTCGCCAGCAGGCGGTACCGCCCCCGCATCGCCGGGCTCACCACGAGTTCCGGGTGTAGGGTTCGCAACGCCCCCAGGTCCTCCAGCCTCTCCACCGCCTTGAACGGCAGGGGGCATGGCTCGGAGAAGATGTCGATCAACTCGTCCCGCACCCTGGCGTTGGTGAGCTTGCCCACTATCTCCATCTCCACCGCCCGGCGCGCCAGTATCTCCGTCTGGCGTTCGAGCTGAAAACCGTAGCGCTGCTCGAAGCGGACGGCCCTGAAGATGCGCGTCGGGTCCTCCACGAAGCTCAGGTTGTGCAGTATGCGCACGTGGCGTCTCTCCAGGTCCCGGAGTCCGCCGAAGTAATCGAGGATCTCGCCGAAATGCTCTCCCGCGAGCGCCATGGCCATGGCGTTTATGGTGAAATCGCGGCGGTAGAGGTCCTGCCTTATGGAGGATATCTCCACCGTGGGAAGGGCCGCGGGATACTCGTAGAACTCGGTGCGCGCCGTAGCCACGTCGATCCTGCGTCCCGTGGGAAGGATGACCACCGCAGTGCCGAATTTGCGGTGGCTCCGTACCCTGCCCTTCAGTTCGCGCGCAAGCAGCCGGGCGAACTCTATCCCCTCGCCCTCCACCACGATATCCAGATCCAGATTGGGAAATCCCAGGAGAAGGTCCCTCACCACGCCACCCACCAGGTACACGTTGTATGCTTCCCTCTCCGCCGCCTGCGATATGCCGCGGAGGAGGGCCTGCACGTCTCCGGGGAGGGAGCGCTGCATCATCTCCAGCACCACCGCCCTGGAGTATCCTGCCACCCGGCCCGGCGGCACGAACCCCCGCAGGTAATCAGTGCCGTGCAGGGCACGGATGACGTCCGTGCGCGTTACGATGCCGGCTACCCTCCCATCCCTGACCACGGGAACCCTTCCGATGGCGTTTCCGGTCATCAAGGCCTGTATCTCCTGCAGGGAAGCGCCCTCGTCAACGGCGATGAGGTTGCGGGACATGAAGCCCTTGACCGGCGCGTGACCCAGCCCGTGATGCCCCGCCTTGTCCAGGTCCTTGCGGGAGATGATACCGACCAGCCCTCCCGCGTCGTCCACCACCGGGAACGCGGTGTGGCCGGTGCGTTCCATGCGCCGCGATGCCTCGGTTATGGGCGTATCTTCGCCGATGGTCTTCACCGGGCCGCTCATGATCTCCCCGGCCGTCACCAGCGGCCGTACCCTCTCCTCCAGCAGTTGCATCAGCCTGGTCTGCGCACGTCCCAGTGAATAGCCCTTCATCACCGCCGAGCCCGCCTTGGCGTGCCCGCCTCCCCCCAGCCCGGAGAGCACCTCATCCACATCCACCTGGCTCAGCCGGGACAGGCCGACCACCACCACCCGGCCATGCATATGCGCCAGGGTGAAGAGCACGTCCAGGTTCTCCAGCTCCGCCAGTTTTCCGGCGATGAGCGAAGCTCCCTCCACGTACTCTTCCATCCTGGCCTTGGCCACCGCCACCAGTACCCCTTTTACGCGATGCATCTCCAGGCTGGACAGGAGCTTTTTCATCAATTCGTGCTGGGAGGTGGTCAGCTGCGGTCCCAGGAAGTGCATGACCACGTTGAGGTTCGCCCCCTCGCGCATGAGGTAGGTGAGGGCTTCCGCGTCCTCGTAGGTCGTCCCGGCAAAGGTAAGGGAACCGGTATCCTCGTGAATCCCCAGTGCGAAGAGGGTGGCCTCGAAGGGGCTGACAGGCATGCTCTTGCTGCGTATTATCTTCACGAGCACGGTAGTGGTTGAACCTAGAGGCTCGCTGTAGTCCTTTACCCCGGCCATGTCATGCAAAGATGCGGGATGATGGTCGTAGACGAAGACCTCCACGCCGGGGCTTCCCGGAACGCCGCGGAATTCCCCCAGCCTGTCCGCGATGCGGTTGTCCACGACGATGAGTCGAGTGATGGCCTCCGCATCCAGGGAACGCGGCTCCATGAACTCCAGCACGTCTCCGTGGAGGGCGATGAATTCGCGCACGTTACGGTTAACGGCACCGGTGAATACCATTACCGCTTCCGGGTACAGCTTCTTCGCCGCCACCATGGAGGCCAGCGCGTCGAAATCCACGCTCGCGTGGCCCAGGATCACGTCCATCTCGTTCCGCCCATCCCATCGCTCTTGCGGCGCTCCGGTTGTGCGGTGCAGCCGCCCGTGTCTTGCGGGTTTCCGCATCCATTATATGCCAGTATGCGGATAACATCTCCGCCAAAGATCATGCGATCACCTCGGCAGCGAAACTCGTTCCATCCAGTCCGGAACCGTCGATACCGAACAGATCGGCCATGCTCTTTCCGCAATCCGCAAAGCTACCCCTGACACCGAGATCTTTCCCTTCCGGCACCGGCTTCCCGAAGACGAGCAGCACACCATACTCGCGCGTATGGTCGCTTCCCGTATATGTAGGGTCGCAACCATGATCGGAGACGACCATGCAGATATCGCCCCGGCCCATGGCCTCCTGCAGCGCCGGCAGGAAGGCGTCGAATTCCCGCAGGGCCCGCGCGAAACCCCGGGGGTCGCGCCGGTGTCCGTACAACATGTCGAAATCCACCAGGTTGGCCATGAGCAGGCCCTCTCCACCCCCTCTCGTCTCGCTCAGCAGGAGGTCCATGGTCTCACCGTTACCTGCTGTGTGCATGCTCTCGTCCAATCCCCTGCCGGCGTAGAGGTCCCCCACCTTTCCCAGGCCTTTTACGCTGATCCCCGCTTCCCGGCACAGCTCAAGGACCGTGGGCCGGGGCGGGGGCAGGGACAGGTCCAGTCTCTCCCCCGCGATGCGCTCGAACGATCCGTGAACGCCCACGAAGGGCCGGGCAATAACCCGGTTCACCGCGTATTCACCCCGCAGCAGCTCTCTCGCCTCGCGGCACATGGTATAGAGGTCGTCCAAGGGGATGACGTCCTTGTGGGCGGCGAGCTGAAACACGCTGTCGGCCGAGGTATAGAGGATAGGCCTGCCGGTACGCATGTGTTCCTCGCCCAGTTCGGCTACGATCTCCGTCCCCGAGGCCGCCTTGTTACCCAGCACCTTGCGGCCGATGAGCTCCTCGAAGCGCAGCACGAGCTCGCGCGGGAAGCCCCGTGGAAAGAGCGGGAACGGCTCGTGCAGGACGACACCCGCCAGCTCCCAATGTCCGCTGGTGGAATCCTTCCCCGGGGATAGCTCGTTGAGTACACCATACGCGCCCGCGGCATCCGCGCGGCGGTCCATACCCTCCATGGGCGACAGGTTGCCCAGGCCCATCGCTTCCAGGTTGGGTAGGGAAAGTCCCCCCACTGCCTCCACGGTATGCGCGAGGGTGTGTGCTCCGGCGTCCCCGTAGGCGGCGGCGTCCGGCAGGGCCCCCACTCCCACCCCATCCAGGACTATCCATACGACTCTTCTCAGTACTGTGAACACGGCACCCGCTCCACATGATCCCGTCTATCCGACCTATGTATATAGCAGGCTTTCCCCGCAAAGTGTGGGCGGGGTCCTGGTTAATGAAAACTCGTGGCATACAACGTGCGGCGACGCCAGACGCCTGTTGCCGCCGTTGAGAAGCCGGGCCGGCAGCCCGGCTGTCGGCATGAGATCTCAGCCGACTTCCAGGCCCATATCGCCCAGTGCTTCGGCTATAGACTCTATGTAGAACCGTCCCTGTTCCGGCTGGACGCTACCCTCCCCATCCCGGGAGACGGAAACCAGGTGGTCTACGGCCTTGCGCAGTTCCTCCACTTCGTCGAATACGTCGTAAAGAAGGTCTATCTTCTGCAGCAGCTCACCGCCGCCTAGACCGGCAAGTCCCAGGGCCTCCTCCAATACCTGCATGGCTTCGAAGGCCGCCGCCCGCATGTCGCGGTCCTCTGCGAGCTGACGCACCGTCTCCCACAGCTTGAGGAAGCGCATCCTCACCTCGGGGTTTTTCGCGTTCAGCATGTGCAGGTCCATGAGGTCGCGCGCGAAACGCGTGGCCATGGTGGCGAACCTGTCGGCCTGTTCTATCTCCCTCTCGATATCCTCGTCGTCGAGGGACTCGTCTTCGGCGAATGCGGCCTGGCTTTTGCGCAGCTCTTCGAGATCCTCCTCGAGGCGGGGGATCAGCTGCAAGGGTCCCTCGCCCCAGACCCCCGCTCCCCAACTCGCCAACAGGCGGCGGGCGTCGTTGATCATCTCCAGGCTGATCACCACGTCCAGATCGTCGTCCGAACTCGTCAGTTCCTGCATATCCTCGCGGGGATGCAGTATCTTTTTTATCTCCCGGTTTCTGACCATAAACGTGCTGAAGGGCCTCTCCAGCGCGTTGCTCTCTTCACCGAGGTGATCGCCCAGGATCTCGAATGTACGGTAGAGCGAGCCCATGGCCTTCTCCAGGGCTTCACCGACCTGGCCCTCGTCCAGTAGACCGTCAACTATTCTCCAATCCTCTTCCCACTCCCCTTCTCCACCCGCGGCCAGCGCCTGCATCTTCTCTCTGACCTTGTCTTTTACCCTGATGGGCACGCCGGTTTCCCTGAGCAGGTCGCTCAGCCAACCGTCTCCGAAGAAAAGGTCTTCCATGTGCCGCCTGCCTTTCTCCTCCGGCTTTTAGACTATTCTATCATTCGCCCCGGCCCTTGCATTGGCCTTCCCTTTGCCCGCTTAGACCGCGTCCGGGGAACCGGGTTGCCGGCGCACTTTGATGCATGGCATCAGGCGTGATATAAGACGGAAAGGAATGTTGAACGAACGGTGTAAATGCTATTCGGGCCTGAGACGATGCATAGCGAGACGGGGCTCACTCCCCGTCGCGACCAGGTGGGGGATGCCTACCGTTATATGCCCGTGACGTGAAAGGATCGGCGAGGTTGGAGAAAGCGTTCAGATGGCTGGCTACCGCCAGCGAGAAAAAGCCCTGGATAGTCATGGGAGCCATCCTGCTGGTGACGGTGTTGGCGTTCGCGGGCATGACGCGGCTGCACCAGGAATACGGCTACAAGATAATGCTCCCCAAGAATAAAGAGTCCGTTCAGACCATGGAGGAGCAGGAGGACATCTTCGGGGGTGTCTCGGAAGAGACGGTGCTGCTGCAGGCCGAAGACGTCTTGCGGGGGGATATCCTGCGCAAGGTGGCGGGATTCCGGGGATTCCTGGCGGAGAAACCGGATATGATCGGCCATTTCATCACCGAGGTCATCACTCCCCTGGACAGCATGGTCTTCTTCGATACGAGCTGCGATACCCCTCAACCCGCCGATGGGGGAAGAGTCCCCCTGTCCTCCCGGGTAGATGAGCTCAACGACGGGGAACTGCAGCAGCAGGCGGAACTGAACCTCGCATACTCTCGCATGCAGGCGGAAAAAGCCGGCCTGCCGGGAGGAGGTTCGCGCTACGTCTCCCAGCATCGCGATGCGCTCCGCATAACCGGCAGGCTCGACCCCGGCATGAAGACCAACGTGCAGATGGGCCTGGCGACCCCCTTCGAGGATTACACGCGGGAGTACTTCGGCGTACTTCCCGCTACCGATACCTACATCACCGGCTATGCCTCCACGAACAAGGACTCCAACGAGAAGACCATGAAGGACACCGGGTTCCTGTTTCTCATGGCCATGGTCTTCATCGTCATGGTCCTGTTCATCACCTTCCGCAGGGTATCCGACATCCTACTCACCCTGCTGGTAATCATCCTTACCATTATCTGGGTATTCGGATTTGCGGGGTGGGTCGGGTTTCCCTTCAGCTACAACAGCTCGGGTATCATGCCGCTGCTGCTGGGCATAGACATCGCCTATGCCATCCACGTCCTCACGCGTTATTACGAGGAGCGGCGCAAGGGGGGTGATCCCCAGGGATCCGCCGTGACCTCGGTGGTCACCGTTGGTGTGGCCGTCTTCCTCACCGCCGCCACTACCGCCTTCGGGTTTGCCTCCTTCGGGATCTCCAACATGCCGCCCATCCAGCAGTTCGGAGCCCTGTGCGTGGCGGGAGTTATCTTCGCATTCATCCTGGCGGTGACCCTGCTGCCCGCCTCGCTGGTCCTGCGCGACCGCCGCGGCAGGGCACGGGAGAAATGGGATCGCAAGGAAGAGAAGATGGCCGACAGGTGGAAGTCCTCCCTCTTGGATCGGGTCCTCGTCAAGATAGCCGTCCTCTCCGAGCATCACCGCCTGGCGGTCGGCGTCTCCACCGTCATCGTCATCGCGGCCTGCATCGTCCTCGGATTCCAGGTCTCCACCGAGGCCGATATGACCAAGATGATGCCCCAGGACATGCCCTCCAGGGTGGCCTCGAGCAAGGTCGAGGAGGCTTTTGGAGGGCAGGATATCGCCTACTCCCTGGTCAAGGGGGACATCCTGGAGCCGGAAGACCTGCTTTCCATGCTGGAGTTCGAGGACCTCATCTCGTCCTCGCATTACCTCAACGAGGCCGGAGAACCTCTCATCCTGAGGGATAGAGTGGTCAGTATCGCGGACATCGCGCTGCAGGCAGGCGGCGGCACCATACCCGCCACTCGCGAGGAAGTGATCGCATCCCTTCTAACGCTGCAGAAAAACGGCGGTGCGGGCGGCAACGAACTCGTCAGCGACGACCAGATGACGGCGATGATCACCGCCCGGGTGAGCCGGGGAAGCCAGGAAGATATGGCACATATCGCCGAGGTCATGCGCGGCGCCGCCGACCAGGTCACCATGGATAACCCCGCCATCACCATTAGCAACAGCGGTTTTCCCATCCTCATCAACGACATCATGGGCACGCTGGTGCCCACCCAGCTCAAGACCTCCGGCTTGGCGCTGCTGCTCTGCACCCTCGTCGTCATCCTCGTGTTCAAGTCGTTCTTCTTCGGGTTGGCGGCCACCAGCGTGGTCTTCATCAGCATCGCCGTCGAGCTTGGGTGCCTGGCCATCCTGGGCTGGCCTCTGGACTTCATGACCGTGATGGTCTCGTCCCTGGTCATCGGGGCGGGCATAGACTTCGGCATACATGTCACCCACCGCTTCCGCGAGGAGTGGCATCGCGGCGGAGTTGAAATAGACGAGGCCATGCGGCGCACCGTGACCAACGTCGGCAAGGCGCTGCTTGCCGCGGCGGTGACCACTGCGGGCGCCTTCGCCATCATCGCCACCTCCAGTATCTCCTACATGCGCCGCTTCGGAGGTATAACCGCGATATCCCTCGTCGTCGCCCTGCTCTCATCCCTGCTCGTTCTCCCCTCCCTGCTCGCCTGGAGGGCGCAGAACACGGAGAAGAAGCACGCCGGCCGGCGGGACGAGAGCCAGCCTTGAACGCATGAAAAGGGCCGCCCCGAGGCGGCCCTTCTGCATGGTCTTGACCTCTCAAGCCGTGCCGCTTTCCGCGATGGTGGAATAGTCCTGGTATCTCTCCATCCAGGCCTCATCCGCCAGGCGGCCGTATTCCTCACCGTAGGCGTCGAGGTCGGGTGCCAGGTCGGTGATGATCCCCTCCGCCTCGGGGTGGGTAGCGTGTGCGCCGCACTTCGCTACGCATTCTCTGAGCACGTGGGGATGGTCGATGATCATACACGGGCGCAGCAGGTTGGGATGGTAGGGAACGCGCTCTCGGATGGACGTGAAGAAATCCGATTCCAGCGCCTCCGACAGGGATTTGTCCTTGATGTTGTCCACCGCGAAATGGACGAAGACGCAGGGTTCCACGTCACCGTTCTGGTTGATGTGGAGGTACTGGCGTCCCGACGCCAGGCATCCTCCCACCAGGGGTCCGTCGCACCAGAAATCGGATATGAGTGCCCTCTTCTCCTGGCGCATGCGCGTTATGCGCTCCAGCCGCTGAATGCGCTGCTCCGGCGTGGTCATCAGCTCCAGTGAGGGGCGCGTGCCGATGGGCATGTACTGGAAGTACCATCCGATGAAGCAACCCTTCTCGTCCATGTAGTAATCCACGAAGTCCTCGCTGGTGAGCATGTCGCTGTTGAAGCGGGTGACGGTGGCGGAGAAACCGAAGAGTGCTTGCGCCTCTTTCAGGTTATCCATGGCCTTTATGACCTTGGAGTACACGCCCTCGCCCCTCCTCGCGTCCGTCTCCTCCTTGTAGCCCTCAACCGATATGCAGGGTATTATATTGCCCATCTCCGCTATCTGTGTAGCCAGTTTGCGGTCGATGAGGGTCCCGTTGGTGTACACCTGGAAGGTGACATCGTGGTGTTTCCTGCACAGGTCGAGCAGGGGCTTGTAGGAGAAGGGCTCACCCCCGGAGACGACGATGAAGTAGATGCCCATCTCCTTGGCCTCGGTGAGAATGCGGTCCATGACCTCCCTGGGGAGATCGTCTTTTTTGGAGTACATGCCCGCGTAGCACCCCACGCACTTGAGATTGCAGCGCATGGTGGGGCTTATGACCAGGAGTAGAGGCGGGCTGTAGCCATGCTCCTTCTCGTATGCCTCACGTGCCCTCGCCTTGTAGAAAAGGGCATCGGTGAGGAAGTTGATGGCCCCGCGGCGTACGTTCTTGTGCAGATCGGGCAGGCGGTTCTTTATCTGCAGGATAAGGGTTCTGACAAACTCCTGCCCATCCGGCCACTTAACATTGCCCACGAACTTCTCGGCGAAGCTGAGCAGCTTGTCGTCGGGGATGTTGGGAAGAACGAAGATTAAGCCGTTGATCGTCTTCTTGATAGCGTAATCCCTTATCACGGATACATCCGGCAATTTATTCACCTCCTTTCCGTTATGTTCTTTTCGCACATCATCTCCTTAGGCGTATGAATAACAGAGGGTCGGCAAACGGTTCATGATTACCTTATCCCCACTTCCTCTAAACATATAACAGGATAAGACTTCTACGGTTACTCCCGTGTGCCTATCTATATATTACATGGACTATAACATGGATATAGTTCTGGACCTGAACGCGAACACCTCCCTTGTATGGGCTCCATCTCTCAAGCACGGGGATGAGCCTTGAGATACGATTCCCTTACCCTGGATTTGCTCACGTGTGTATATATCTGGGTCGTGCTGATGCTGGCATGTCCCAGCAGCTCCTGTATGTATCTGAGATCGGCGCCGTTCTCGAGCAGATGGGTGGCATAGCTGTGGCGCAGGGTGTGCGGGGTCATCTTCTCCTCGAGACCCACCCGCCGGGCGTATTTCTTCACCAGTTCCCAGGCGCCCTGGCGGGTCAGCCGACCTCCCCGTTGATTGAGGAATACCGCCCTCTGGCTGTCGCTGCGGGCAAACCTCGGCCTGCCTCCACCCACATAACGCCGCAGGGCCTCTGCGGCGGCGTCCCCTATGGGCACCACCCGCTCCCGCGCTCCCTTGCCCAGCACGCGCATCTCTCTGTCCGCCAGATCCATATCCTCGACGTCCAGGCCTGTCAGCTCGGATATACGAATACCCGTCCCGTACAGGGTCTCCAGGATGGCCCTGTCCCGCAGCCCCGCAGGATCCTCCACCATGGGCTGCTCGAGCAGCCTGGCCACTTCCTCCTGGCTCAGCACCCTGGGCAGGGTAAGGCCATGACGCGGGTAGGGCAGGTCCGCAATGGGAATCCCTCCGTAGTCACCCTCCTCCACCAGGAAGCGCTGAAAGCTCCTCAGGGTGGCGGTCATGCGGGCCAGGGAGCGCGGTGAGAGGCCGCGGCCGCACTGTTCCTCCATGAAGAGGGTTATCTCCTCCCGCTCTACTTCCTCCGGAGACGACTTTCCTCTCCGGGAGATGAAATCGACCCACCGCCGCAGGTCCCTGCCGTATGCCTCAACCGTGCGTGGTGAAAGCCCTCTCTCCACCTTGACATAAGCGAGGTAATCGGCGGCAAGGGCGGGCCAGGCGGTCTCATCGGGATGTTTGCCTCGCATTGTCTTCCTCCCCCGGAATTCCCCCGCGCACCCTCCCTATTCTCCAAAAAGTTGTCCGCTGGCGAAGCCTATGGGGAGTATGTGGTCCAGGGGCTCGTATTCCAGTCCGTGTGCATCGGCAACGGGCCGGGAAGTCACCCGGCCCTCGATGACATTTACCCCCTTCGCCAGGCTCGCATCGCAGCTCACCGCCTCTATCAATCCCAGTTCGCAGATCTCGAGCGCATAGGGCAGCGTAACGTTGGTGAGGGCGAAGGTGGAGGTCCTGGGAACCGCGCCGGGTATGTTTCCCACACAATAATGGAGCACTTCGTGTTCGAGATAGACGGGGTCGGAATGTGTGGTCATCCTGGAGGTCGTGATGCAGCCACCCTGATCGACGGAGATATCCACTACCACGGAACCGGGGCGCATACTGTGCACGGTACCCTCGTCCACCAGCACGGGGGTCAGGGCTCCGGGTATGAGAACCGCCCCTATCACCAGGTCCGCCTCCCTTACCATCTCCTTCACGTTCATCTTGTTCGAGACCAGCGTGGTTACGCGCCCATGCAGGATATGTTCGAGATAACGCAGTTTCTCCAGGCTCTTGTCCATGACGATGACATGGCCGTCCATACCGGTGGCCAGGATCGCCGAATGCGAACCTACTATCCCCGCCCCCAGTATGACCACGTTGGCCGGAGGAACCCCGGTGGCGCCACCCAGGAGCATTCCTCGCCCCCCATTCATCTTCTCCAGATAATGCGCTCCCACCTGTGGCGCCATGCGTCCCGCGACCTCGCTCATGGGCGCGAGCAGTGGCAGGCTCCCATCCGGTCGCTCCACCGTCTCATACGCCACGGCGGTAACGCGGCGCCTTATCAATTCCTTGGTGAGCTCCTCATGGGCGGCAAGGTGCAGGAAGGTGAACACGATGTGACCCTGCTTCAGCAAGGGGAATTCCTCCGGCTGCGGCTCTTTGACCTTGAGGATCAATGCCGCTTCGCTATAGACATCCTCCACGCCGGGCATGATAACCGCCCCCGCTGCCTCGTAGTCATGGTCGCGTATACTGGATCCCGCGCCGGCATCCCTCTCGACCAGGACCCTGTGGCCCTCGATCACCAGTTCGTGGGCTCCCTGCGGGGTCAGGGCCACGCGGTACTCCTGGTCCAGGACCTCCCTGGGCACTCCTACGATCATCTCTCCCTCCCCAATCAGGCCCGGGCCCCACGTGGCGGCCGCATGCGGCGCGCGGCCCCCGGCGCCCCTCAATCCTTTACCGTATACCCGCCCCCCAGGAGCAGGGAAGCCAGGGCCAGGCCGCAGATGGTCTTGGAATCCTCGATCTCTCCTCTCGCGATCATGGACAGCGCCTCCGCCAGCGGCACCCGCATGATCTCCAGGAACTCATCCTCTTCCGGGGCGGCTTTGCCGCGGTGCAACCCCCTGGCCAGGTAGAGATGGAGCGTCTCGTTGCTGAACCCGGGTGAGGTGAAGAAGACGGCGAGCCCCTCCCACCTGTCCGCGCTGTACCCTATCTCCTCCATCAGCTCGCGACGGGCGCAGTCCAGCGTATCCTCCCCCGCAGCCAGCTTCCCGGCCGGGATCTCCACCAGGTCTCTGCCCGTAGCGTGGCGGAACTGCCTGACGAGGAATACGTGGTCTTCTTCATCGAGTGCCACCATGCCCACGGCTCCCCAGTGCAGAACTACTTCCCTCTCGGCCTCCCTGCCGTTGGGCAGTCGCACTCTATCGAGATAGACGCGGATGACCTTGCCCTCGAAGACCGCCTTGCGCTCCAGCGTTTCGTGCTCCTCGCCGTTCATCTATCGCTCCTCAAGCGTCCGGAAGCGGATGCGATCTCACTACAGAAACGCACCAGCTTGTGTAACTCCGGCACGTCTATGTACTCATAGGTAGTGTGTGGTTGCCTGGCGCCTATGCCCAGCACCACCGATTTTATGCCGCATGCGTTCATCACGTTGGCGTCGCTTCCCCCACCCGAGCTCACGACCTCGATCCTCATGCCCATCGCCTTGCCGGCTTCATCCGCCAGGAGGATCAGGGGATCACCGGGATCGATGCGATAGCCGTCATAGACGCGTTCTACACTGACATCCACCCCCACGCCGACCGCCACCTCGGCCTCCATCGCCGCCCGCAACATGGATTTTCTCTGGTCCTCCAGCTTCTTGGGATCCAGGGAGCGCACTTCCCCCTGTACTACCGCCTTGTCCGGTACGATATTCACCGCCCGGCCTCCCTCGATCACCCCGATGTTGGCCGTGGTCTCACTGTCTATACGGCCCAGGTGCATAAGGCTTATGGCCCAGGAAGCGCCATAGATGGCATTGGTTCCCTTCTCGGGCTCCACTCCGGCGTGGGCTGCTTTACCCTTGAAGATAAACTCCAGGTTGTCCTGGGTGGGAGACGCGTTTATTACCTCGCCTACGCCCCCCGCGCCATCCAGGACGAAGGCATGCCGGGCCGCGATGCGATCCCATTCCAGGTTGCGTACCCCCTGCAGTTGTGCCTCCTCGGCTACGGTGAGGACGATCTCGATCACCCCGTGTTGCAGCACGCCCTCGGCCGAGAGACGCATTATCTCCATGATGGCGGCCACACCTGCCTTGCAATCGGCACCCAGTATCGTCTCCCCCCCCGACAACACCCGCTCCCCCTTCACCACGGGTTCAACGCCGTTTCCGGGGCTCACCGTATCCAGATGGGAGCTTAACAAGAGTGGTGGCGCATCCACACCGGTGCCCGGCATCCTGATGTAGACGTTTCCGGCCTCCCCGCCGATGGCCTTTCCCGCATTATCCATATAGGATTCGAATCCCGCCTCTCGCGCCGCTTGCATGACGAAATCGGCCACCGCGGCCTCGTGATAGGTCTCGCTGTCGATCCTCACCAGACCAAGAAAAGTGTCTAGTATCCTGTCCTGCATGTCCGTGCACTCCTCTCAGCTACGCTCCCCAGCGCCATTACCTGGTCGCATGGACGAAAACGGCATGGCGAATTGACATATCTTCCCATATAGCGTCGAACGTCCTCCAAGCCCCGTTCCGCCTCCGCCCGGGCTTGGCCCATGAGGGTCAGCCGACAACCTTGAGGTTGGGTGATTCCTCCTGGCCGAGGCGCCGCCTCAGAGCCGCTCCTATGAAATCCCGGAAGAGAGGATGCGGCCGGTTCGGCCGTGACTTGAACTCCGGGTGGAACTGGCCGGCGATGAACCAGGGATGGTCCTCCCGCTCGATGATCTCCACCAGCCTGCCGTCCGGGGAGAGCCCGGAGAACACCAGGCCCGCTTCCTGCAGTACGGTGCGGTAGTGGTTGTTCACTTCGAAACGGTGGCGGTGGCGTTCGTATATGACCTCTTCGCCATAGCACCTGAAGGCCAGCGAGTTCTCGTCCAGCTTGCACGGGTAGAGGCCCAACCGCATGGTCCCCCCCATCTCGTCGACATCCCGCTGGCTGGGGAGGAGGTCGATCACCGGGTCCGGTGTCGCCGGATCGAACTCCGAGCTGTTGGCCTTCGTGAGTCCGCAGAGGGTGCGTGCCGCCTCGATTACCGCGCACTGCAGCCCGAGGCAGATGCCCAGGAAGGGTACGCCGTTCTCGCGCGCGTAGCGGACGGCTTCCACCTTGCCGTCGACACCGCGCACCCCGAAGCCACCGGGGATGAGTATGCCGTCCATCTCCGCAAGCAACGAACCCGCGTTTTCCGGCGTGATATCATCCGAGGTTACCCACCTGATATCCACGTTGGATGAGTGCGCGAATCCTCCGTGCTTCAGGCTCTCGATTATGGAGAGATAGGCATCTATGAGGTCGACGTACTTCCCCACCACCGCGATGGTCACCTCGTGTGTCGCCGACTTGATCCTCCGCACCATCTCCTCCCACTCGGAAAGGTCCTCCTCGTGGCCCTCCAGTCCCAGGTGGCGAGCCACGAAATCCCCCAGGCCTTCGGCGTGGAGGAGCAGGGGCACCTCGTAGATGCAATCGGCGGTATGAGCGGATACCACCGCGTCGATGTCTATATCGCAGAGGAGCGATATCTTGTCCTTCAGATCGACCCCTATGGGTTCCTTGGAACGGCAGACGATGGCGTCCGGTTGAATGCCCATGGAGCGCAATTCCTTCACGCTGTGCTGGGTGGGCTTTGTCTTCATCTCCTTCGTCGTCTCCAGGAACGGCACCAGGCTTACATGGATATACATCACGTTCTCGGGACCGACGTCCTTCTTGAACTGGCGGATTGCCTCCAGGTAAGGCAGGCTCTCGATGTCGCCCACCGTCCCGCCTATCTCGGTGATGACCACATCCACCTCGCTGGAGCGGGTGAGACGCAGGATGCGCTCCTTTATCTCGTTGGTCACATGAGGTATGACCTGTACCGTGCCGCCCAGGAACTCACCCTTGCGTTCCCGGGTGATGATGGACCAGTAGACGCTGCCGGTGGTTACGTTATTCTCCCTGCCCAGGTGTTCGTCCACGAAACGCTCGTAGTGTCCCAGGTCGAGGTCGGTTTCGGTGCCATCGTCGGTCACGAAGACCTCGCCGTGCTGAAAGGGGTTCATGGTGCCCGGATCGACATTGATATAGGGGTCCATCTTCTGCATGGTCACCCTGAGCCCGCGTGTTTTGAGCAGCCGCCCGATGGAAGCGGCGGTAATCCCCTTTCCGAGTGAAGACGAAACCCCCCCCGTCACGAAGATATATTTCACCGGCATATCATCTGACCTCCCCATCCTTGTCATCGCTTCACCGCCTTATTCTGCAAAAAGAGACGGAATCCCTACTCGAGCCAGGGATTCCGTTATTCTGCTTTCGCGGGATTCATCCGGCCTATCGATAGCCGGTCACCTCCCGGTCTTCGTTTTCTCCTTCCGCCACTGACCCCAGTATATCTCAAGGCTGCCGCGCCCTTCAATACGCCTGTCCCTCGCCCACGGATCCTGTGATGCAAGCGCGCAAGCTCTCAGCGGGCGCGACGCCGCAGCCGCTGCATGTAAGCGCGGCGGGGCGAGAGAGCCATGGAGACGAGAAAAAAGGCGAAGAGCACCAGTACGATGGCCGCCCCGGAGGCCACGTCCCACAAGAAGGAAAGATACAGCCCGAGAACGACGGAGGCTACCCCAACCAGCAGGGCGATTACCAGCACTCCGCGGTAGTTGCGGGACAGCTGGGTTCCCGCCGCCCCCGGGACGACCAGCAGGGCCGATACGAGGATGATGCCCACCAGTTTTATGGAGATGACTATGGTCAGGGCCATGGTGACCAGCAGCCCGTAATAGACGAACCTGACCGGCAATCCGCTTGCCGTCGCCGTCTCCTCGTCGAAGGAGATAAACAGCAGCTCCTTGAAGAAAAGGAGGATGAAAGCCGCCGATAATGCACTCAATACGGCGATCACCGCCACGTCGCTCCAGCTCAGGGCCAGGATGCTTCCGAAGAGATAACTCATGAGGTCGAGGTTGTAGGCGCCGGCCAGCCTCACCAGCACCACCCCCAGGGCCATGGCCGTGGCGAAGAGGATGCCGATGACCGTGTCCTCGTGTATGCGTCCCCTGCGGCTGAACCAGCCTATCCCCAGGGCCACCGCGGCGCAGAAGCCGCCGGCGGAGACGACCGGGTCTATGCCGGCCGCAAGCCCGATGGCTACGCCGCCGAAAGCGGCGTGGGAGATACCCATGCCCACGAAGGCCAGTCGCCTTACCACCACGAAGAAGGAGATGAGCGAACAGACCATGGCCACCAGTACTCCCCCGACGAGCGCGCGCTGGGCGAAACCGTAGGCCAGCATGGATCACTCCTTGCTATCCATATGGGTTCCCACGCCGGCAAGGAAATCGAACTCGCAGCGGTAGACGTCTTTGAGCCTCTCGCTTCCCAGCACATCCAGGGGCTTGCCGTGCAGGTGCATGGTGCGGTTGATGCACACTATCTCGTCTGCGAAGCGCGCCAGCACGTTGACGTCATGAGAGACGAAGGTGACCGAGAGGCCCTGCTCCGCTTTGAGCCGAGCCAGAAGGCCCATGAAATTCTCCTGGGCCTCGTAGTCCAGGCCGGAAGTGGGTTCGTCCAGCAGGAGGATGCGCGTCTCCAGGCAGAGGGCCCGGGCCAGGAAAGCCCGCTTCTGCTGCCCGCCCGAGAGCTCCCCTATGGGCCTTTTCTCCAGGCCGGTGAGGCCTACCGCATCGATGCTCCGCATTACCGCATCGCGGTCGGCGCGGCGGGGGAAGCGGAACGTCCCGATGCAGCAGGTACGCCCCATCATCACCACGTCGTATACGGAGACCGGGAACAGCGGGTCGAAGAGGACCTGCTGGGGCATGTAGCCTATATGGTGCAGTTCGTGTTTGAGCTCTTCCGGGCTCAGGCCCATCACCCTCACCACGCCGCGGTCCGGCTTCACCAGTCCCAGGATAACCCGTATAAGCGTGGTCTTGCCGGCTCCGTTGGGGCCGATGATCCCCAGAAAAGTCCCCTCGGCCAGGGAAAAGGTGATTCCTTCGAGCACGCTGTGTCCGTCCAGGCTCGCCCACATGTCTTCCAGTATGATGACCTGGCGCGGCCCGTCAGTGGGCCCGGTGAAGAATTCGCCTACGCGGCACTCTCTCACTTCAGCGCCTCCATAATGACCGCCACGTTCTGCCTCATCATCTCCAGGTAGGTGTCCGCCGCCGCATGGTTGGGATCGCCCAGCGGATCCAGTATCTCGACCACCACCTCACCGCCTGATTCCTCGGCGATGGCTTCCGCGGCCCTGGGGTTGAACTGCGGTTCCGCGAAGACAACCTTTACCCCCTGTGATTCCATCCCCTCGACAAGTGCGGCGATCTCCCCCACGGAGGGCTCCTTGCCGGGCTGTTCCTCTATCACTCCCACCTGCTCCAGGCCGTAGCGCCTGGCGAAATAGGTCCACGAGGAATGGAAAGAAACGAACTTGCGGTTCGAAACGGATACGAGTTCCTCCCCTATCTCGCGGTCGAGCTCCTCCAGCTCCTCGATGTATCTCGCCGCGTTGCCGCGATACACCTCGGCGTTCTCCGGATCGGCCTCCATGTAACCATCCCGTATAGCCACGATCATGTATACGGCCAGTTCCGGATCGAGCCATACGTGCGGATCATATGAGTCGTACTCTTGCCCTTCTTCACCCGCGGATTCCTCATCCTGCGCTCCTTCGTGGGTCTCTCCGGCACGCACGAGCAACGACCGCGGTATCGCCTCCCCGGCAACGACCAAGATCATGTCGGGATTGTCCGTATTCGCAAAGATACCCTCCGCCCAGGGTGACAGCCCCAACCCCACTGTCGCCAGCACATCCGCCTCCGCCAGGAAACGCATCTGTCCCGTGGTCAGCTCGTAGGTATGCGGGCTCGCACCTGGAGGCACCATCACCTCCACGTCTACCATGTCTCCACCGACCTCTCGACAGAAGTCGGCCATGGGGACGATATCGGCGGCGACTTTCATCCTTCCAGGGTCGTTTTTACCGCCGGTACCGCAGCCAGCCGACAATACCAGCGCCAGCATGCCCGCCAATACCGCGACAGCGTAACAGGTCGCGCGCACCCGGCATTTATCGAGAATTCCTTGCATTACCCTAGTCAGCCACAACCCCCCTTTTTTCAGTCGGGTACTCACCGACTACCCTTGCCCCTGCCTCTCTCCAGGCAATCCGGACAGTACCCGAAGAGGCTCATGCAATGACCGGTGATCATGAAATCGCTTCCGTCCCGCACGATATCCTCTATCTCCTCTATCAGGCATGCCTCGAGCAACTCCACGTCGCCACATGATAAACAGACCATGTGGTGGTGGTGTTTACCCTCGTTTATCTCGTAATATTGCGAGTCGCCGTGCAGGTGTACAGGCAGTGCTACCTCCAGTTCGCGGAAGAGATCCAGGGTACGGTAGACGGTGGTAAGGCCGAGGCCGGGGCGTTTCTCGCAGGCCAGGGAATGGATATCGTCGAGACTCAGTGGTTTGCCTTCGTTCTCCTGCAATACGCGGTAGATCACTTCCCGCTGTGGTGTAACCCGGTATCCTCGCGACCGCAACCTCTTTCCCAGGTCCATGCGCTACTCCTTATTGACAATTATTATCATCTATTATACCAGTTTACCATGGTATTTAAACCTGTAACGAGAGGCAACAAGCATCTGCGGACGGGTACGGTCTAAGGGGTTGGCGATCGTAAAGGTCAGCTGTCCACGGCGGCCCTCTTCTTGAGCATGGATTGGGCGTGCTTGCGTGCGGTGGATTCATCGCCGCCGAGCATGCGCACCAGCTCATCCACCTTCCTCCCTCCCGCGAGGGACTCGACCTCGGTGACTATTCCCTCTGGAGTTTCGCACTTGCTCACCGACATGTGGCTGTCTGAGAAAGCAGCAATCTGCGGCAGGTGGGTGATGGAGAAGACCTGGTGATAGCGGGATATGCGCGACAGCTTCTCCGCCAGGACGTCGGCGGTCGCCCCTCCGATACCCGCGTCGACCTCGTCGAACACCAGGGTAGCCACCGCATCCGCCCTGGCGAGGGCGAGTTTCAATGCCAGCATGATACGCGAGAGTTCGCCCCCGGAGGCGATGCGCGCTATGGGCCGATAGGGCAATCCCTTGCCCGGCGAGACGGTGAACTCCACGTCATCGCCACCCCACTCTCCGAAGTCCTCGGCCTTCCCCACCTCCACCTGGAAGCGCATGCCCGCCATGTTGAGCTCGTCAAGCTCGCGGTTGGTCTCTCGGGCAAGCCTGGTGGCCAGGTCCTGACGCGAAGCGGTGAGCCCGGCTGCGGCCTTGCGCAGCGCCGCACCCTTGTGCTTTTCATCCGCTTTAAGGACCTCCCTTTGTGAGTCCAGGTTCTCGAGCTCTTCCAGGCGCAGGCGCGAGCGCTCCAGGTGCTTCAGTATGAGGGTGGTGTCGCGGCCGTACTTGCGAGCCAGCTCGGACAGCACGCGCAGGCGCAGCTCCACTTCCTCCAGGCGGCCCGGCTCGAAATCGAGCGTCTCCGCGTAGTCTCGCATTTCATGGGCGAGATCCACCAGCTGCCCCTGGACATCGCGCAGCCTCTCCGCCCATGGGGCCAGGTCATCGTCGAGGGGCAAAGCCCTTTCCAGCACGGCTTCCGCGCCTCCCAGGCGGTCCGTCGCACCCTCCCCCTCCCCCTCGCCCACGATGAGCTCATATGCAGCGCGCGCCGCCGTGAAGAGCTCCTCGCGGTTCTGCATGCGCTTGCGCTCCTTCAGCAGCTCCTCCATCTCCCCCTCCAGCGGCTGCGCCTCCTCGATCTCGCGCACCTGGAAACGCAGGAGGTCGATCTCCCGCAGCCTCTCCGCTTCATCCATGGACGCTCTTGCCAGCCTCTCCCGCGCATCTCGCCATGCCCCGTAGAGCGCGCGGTAGGTTCGCAGCATCTCGGCATGTGCGGGATCACCGTAGGCATCCAGGTATTCTCGATGGCATGACGGGCGTAGCAGGCGCTGGTGCTCATGCTGGCCGTGGATGTCGACCAGGTATTCGCCCAGCTTCGACAGCGTCCCTACCGTGCACATCCCGCCGTTCGCATAACACCTGCTCTTGCCGTCGCCCGTCATCACGCGCCTCAGGATGATCGTGTCATCCTCCATGTCTATGCCTTCCTCCGCCGCCAGCGCTCTCACTCCCTCCCCCACCGCGATGTCGAAGGCCGCCTCCAGCTCCAACCTGTCCGCTCCCTCGCGCAGGAGGCCGCTGTCCCCCCGCCCCCCCAGGAGAAGCCCCAGTGCCTCTACGAGCACCGTCTTTCCAGCGCCGGTCTCACCCGTCAATACGTTCAGGCCGGGTCCGAATTCCAGCCTGGCTTCGGCGATCAGAGCCAGGTTGCGCACGTGCAGTTCTCTCAGCATGTCTTACCTCGCTGCTGGCGCAGCCTGCTGCTACTTGCCATAATCCGGAAAATCGAATTTGGCACGAAGCAGGCTGTAGAAGGAATAGCCCTGCAGTTTGATCATCTTCAGCCGCCGCTCCGCCCTGCGTATGAGTACCCTTCCTCCCCGGGGCAGTTCCGTCTCCTCCCGACCATCAAAGGACAGGGTGGGCATGACCTTCTCCCTCTGCACCTGTACCTCGATGTAACTCTCTGGCGATATGATGACCGAACGGTCCATGAGCGAGTGGCTGCAGATGGGAGTGAGGATTATGCAGTCGAGCAGCGGGTCCACGATGGGGCCGCCGGCGGAAAGCGAATAGGCGGTGGATCCCGTGGGCGTAGAGAAGATCACGCCGTCACCCGCGTAGAAGTGGAAATAGCGCCCGTTTATATCCACCTCCAGGCGGATCATCCTCTGCAACTCCCGCTTACCTACCGCCACTTCGTTGAGGGCATAATGCAGTTGCGGCGAGTCCTCCTCCCCCAGGGAGCACGCGAGAAGCATGCGTTCCTGCAACATGTAACGACCCGCCAGGATCTCCTCCAGGCCCGGATACATTCCATCGGCATCCATGGCGGTTAGAAAACCCTTCTTGCCCAGGTTTATGCCCACCACCGGAACGTCCGCCGCATAGGCCGCCGCGGACGCCCTTAGCATGGCGCCGTCGCCCCCCAGCGATACTACCAGCTCCAGCCCGCTGGCGAATTCCTCGTTGTCGCTTCCCTTTTCCGGGCACCCCATGGCCTGCGCGTCCTCCCGTAGGATATGCACGTCTATCCCCCTGCCGGACAGCCATTCCAGCAGGTTGCCGGCGACATCCAGTGATGATTTCTTATAGGCATGGGGCATGATCCCGATGGTACTTATCTCGTTCGCCATGCTTCCTCCACCGCTTTCTCCACCTCACAGGCGATGTCTATCTCCTCATGATACGGTTTTCTTGTCCACCAGGCGAAGAACTCCGTGTTCCCATCCGCCCCCCTCAGAGCCGAAGGGGCAAGCCCGCACAGCTTGAAGCCATACCCCTGCGCCGCCTCCAGCACGACCTGCAGTACCTCCCGGTGCACATCCGGGTCGCGCACTACTCCCTTCTTGCCGACTCTTCCCCTCTCCGCCTCGAATTGCGGCTTGATCAATGCAACGAGTACGCCCCCCTCTTCGAGCACCGCGCCCAACGCCGGAAATACGAGGCGCAGCGAGATGAATGATAGATCGGCAACGATCATCTCCGGGATATAGGGGAGTTCGTATGGCGTGAGATGGCGGGCGTTCCTGCCTTCCATCACCGTGACCCTTGCATCCCGTCTCAAGTCCCAGTGGAGTTGTCCTTTGCCCACATCCAGGCAGGTGACCCGCGCAGCGCCTCTCTCGAGGAGGCAGTGGGTGAACCCTCCCGTGGATGAGCCGACATCCAGAACCGAAAGCCCGGACACGTCCATCCCCCAGCGCTCCAGCACACCATCGAGTTTATCACCGCCACGTGACACGAAGCGTGCCTTGCTCTTGACGATCACCCTGTCCGAGGGCCCCAACCTGGTACCGGCCTTGATGGTCCTGCCCTTGCCCTCGATCTCCACCTCGCCCGCCATCACCGCAAGCCGGGCACGCTCTCGCGAAGGGAAGAATCCCTCCTCCACCAGCCACTGATCAAGCCGTTTCATCTATTACCCGGCTTCACCGCGTAACCTGCGCCGTACCACCCTCGCCACGGAGGCGGCGTCAATACCCTCGACACCAAATAGATACGGCACCTTGCCATGTCCCACGAAGTGGTCGGGCAAACCGAAGTTCACCAGCATACACGATGAATCCATCCTCTCGAGCAGGGCTGCAACCCCTTCCCCGAACCCGCCTGTGAGAACGCTGTCCTCCAGTGTCGCCAGGAGGCGATGCCGGGACGCCAGATCCATCACCATCTCCTCATCCATGGGTTTAACGAAGCGTGCATCCAGCACGGCTACCTCTATCCCCTCGCCCGAGAGTATCTCTGCGGCTTCCAGTGCGACGTCAACCATCCTTCCCACTGCAAGCAGGGCCGCGTCTCCGCCCTCCCTGATCACGACGCCTTTGCCGGATGCGATGGGCCTGGGCTCGGGTTCTACTACGAGAGAACGGCCGGCCCCCCTTGGATAGCGGATGGCCACGGGGCCCGCGAAAACCAATGCGGCCCAGAGCATGTCCCTCAGTTCCTCCTGGTCGCGTGGGGCCATGACGGACATGTTGGGCATCATGCGCAGGTAGGAAAGGTCAAACGCGCCATGGTGTGTAGGTCCGTCCTCGCCTACGAGCCCCGCCCGGTCAAGGGTGAAGATGACCGGCAGGTTCTGCAGGCATACTTCCTGTATCAACTGGTCGATGGCCCGCTGCAGGAAGGTGGAGTAGATGGATACCACCGGCCGGTAACCGCCCAGTGCAAGGCCGGCGGCCAGGGTCACGGCGTGCTGTTCCGCGATCCCCACGTCGAAGAAGCGGCGTGGAAACAATCTGGCAAAATCATCCAGTCCAGTCCCGAGCTTCATGGCGGCGGTTATGGCGACCAGCCGCGGTTCAACCCGGGCCATGTCGCAGAGCACCCGTCCGAAAGTATCCGTAAATGAGGGCGCCTGCCGTTCTTCCAGGGACTTCCCCGTTGCCGGATCGAAGGGGCCCAGGCCGTGGAAGAGATCGGGGTCCCTCTCGGCAGGCGGGTACCCCTTGCCCTTGCTGGTGAGTACGTGGATGAGGATCGGACCCTCGGCGGCCGCCGCCAGCCTCAGGTCCCTCTCCACCGCCTGTACGTCATGTCCGTCGACGATGCCCACGTACTGGATGCCCAATTCCTCGAAGATGAACTCGGGGATGAGGAAGTTCTTCAAGCGCTCCTTGAAGGAATGGATGATGCGGTCGGTGGGAGCGCCAACGATGGGCACGTTCTCGATGAGCTCTTTCACCTCGTCCTTAACGCGCATATATCGCGGGTTCAAGCGGAGCTGTGTGAGATAGGTAGACATGGCACCGACGTTGCGCGATATGGACATGCCGTTGTCGTTGAGCACGATTATAAGGTTCTTCCTAAGATGACCGGCCTGGTTGAGAGCTTCGAAGGCCATGCCTCCCGTAAGTGCTCCGTCTCCTACCACGGCTACTACGTGGTGCTCCTCACCTTTCAGGTCGCGGGCGATGGCCAGGCCCAGCGCATAACTTATGGAGGTGCTGGAATGTCCGGCGTTATTGACGTCATGCGGGCTTTCCTCGCGTCGTGGAAACCCGCTGCATCCATCATGGCAGCGCAGCCGTATAAACTCCTCTTTTCTCCCGGTGAGCAGTTTGTGTGCATAGGACTGGTGTCCCACATCCCATACTATGCGGTCCTGCGGGCTCTGAAAGACCCTGTGAATGGCGATGGTGAGTTCCACCACTCCCAGGCTGGGAGCAAGATGCCCGCCGCATCTCGCCGTGGTCTCCACGATTACGCTGCGGATCTCCTCGGCCAGCCGGTTTAACTCTTCATAATCCAGCTCTTTCAGATCACCGGGCCCGGAGATGGTATCCAGCAGGGGGGTATCGCTCACGTCTCCCCCTTTTCGAGCTGTTCACCGCAGCGCTCCACTTCTTCCACGGCCTCTTCCAGGACATCCAGGGCCTCGCCTTCCTCGAGCTCCTCCTGTAACCTGTCCGCCTTTTCCCGCACCCTGCGGAGCACTTCCTCCATGTTCTCTCTGTCTTCCGGCAATCCGTATTTCCTCCTCTATGGCAGTGACTTCTCGAACGAAAGCCGCGGGGATTCGTCTCCGCCATC
Organism: Actinomycetota bacterium; assembly: GCA_003598015.1. Classification (GTDB taxonomy): domain Bacteria; phylum Actinomycetota; class Geothermincolia; order Geothermincolales; family RBG-13-55-18; genus SURF-21. The sequence goes on from QZKE01000053.1 coordinate 96,544, forward strand.
TCCGGCTGCCCGTTCTCTTCTAAGTGGATTCTATCTGACCCCTTCCGCGAGCCGCAAGGTTATCGGGCAGGTAGCGGATTGCCGGATGTTGAATTATTATATGATATTCACGGCCTGCGCCTGCAGCGGAAGGTGCGGCCGGATCTTCACGGTCTTCTTGCTCAGGAGCGCCTGCCGTGGCGCAGAGGTTGGAAAAGACGTGGACGATAGCGAGCATATCCTGCATCATACCGTAGGTGGGGGCGAGGGTACCGACGCCAGGAAGAGGGTAAAGGGTATTACCTGGCCGGTACGGCACCTCGCCAAGGATCTAGGCCCCCGACCCCCGGGAAGCCAGGCCGAGAGGTCCGCCGCTCGCTTCATCGAAAAGGAGCTGAAGGCCCTGGGCCTGGAGGCCGATATACAGGATTTCCGTGCACCCGCCACCACGGCGTGGAGCGAAATGCTCGTCCACCTCTTTCCCGTGATCGGCGCGATCAGCTTCAACGCCAGCAGCCATTTGGGTTATGCCCTCGTCTGCCTGGGCTTTCTTTTCTTCCTGCTCGAATCCTATGGTCGCAGTCCGTTCTCCTGGCTGCAGCCGCACCGCCGCTCAGAGAACGTGGTAGCAAGGATCGAACCCCATCGTGATGCGCAGAGGACGGTGGTGATCATAGCTCATATGGATTCCCCCCGCAGCGCGTTCTATTACCGTCCTGGCTGGATAAGGCTGGTCCGCCTCGCCTACCTGCTCGACTTCGCCTGCATCGCCGCCCTCTTCATGCTCTTCACCGTCGCCTACGGAGGTTATCTCCTCAGCATGGAGCAGGACATGCTCACCTTATTCTGGCACCTTGGCCTTATCCTCGCCATCATACCGCTCCTCTCCCTCGTCGCGTTGCTCTTCAAAGCCGCCGCCGGAAAGGCCATTCCAGGAGGAAACGACAACGCATCCGGGATTTCCGTTCTCCTGGAACTGGCCCGTGTATATACGCGCCGCCAACCACACAATACCGATCTATGGCTGGTCTCCACCGGCGCCTCGAATGCGGGCGGGATAGGCGTAAGGAGGCTGGCTAGGCGGAACCGCCGCGAGCTCAAGGGCGCCTTCTTCATACTCATGGATGGGGTGGGACGTGGTTTTCCGGTCTGCTACAGGCGCGAGGGCCGCCTCATACCCTTCCGCGCGAACCGCAAACTGACCGCGCTGGTGAAACGCATCTCCGAGGTCCAGGCCCACTACAGCGCGGGGTTCAGGAGGAACTGCATTTATCTCAGCGAGGGCTTTTATCTGCTCTCGCGTGGCCGCAGGGCGATCACCATCAGCGCCCGGGAGGAGTCCCGCTACCCCAGGTACTGGAGGTGGAACAAGGACGACTTCCTGAACGTCGACCCGCGGTCGCTCAGGCTGTCACTCGATTTCGTGGTTTCCATGGTCGACAACATCGACCGCGGCGAATTCAAGTGAGTCGCGCGTGCAGCCGGCGAGGATGTGTATGCGCGGCATACCGGCTCTTGCAGGCAGGCCCCGACAGACAAGCAGCAGCGCGGAGATTCATGCAAAGAAGGGTGCAAACGCACGTATATCAGGCGCCGGAAGCGTTTCTCCTCCTGCTCTTCCTGCGGTCCCTGCTCTTGATGTGCCTTCTGCGGCTGGTGGCCGATTTGCCTCCCAGCCATGCCGCGGCTACGAAAACCGCCAGCATCAGGACGAGCGAACCGATGCGGGCCCAGGCATCCCCTCCCGCCGTAATACCGCTCCACACGGACCATTCTCCGCCATCGGTCGCCGCGAATATCGCGCCCAACCCTAGCGCGACCGCCAGGTAGCATATGAACGATTCTATCCCCCTCCACACAGGATGGTAGTAGCTCCGCCTGCTCCATATAAAAGGGGGTATGGCGAGCGTAAGGAGATATCCGGAGAGGACGGCCGTCAATGCCATAGTGTCCGCGAGCCCCAGGATCTGCCGGTCGAGAATATCCGTTACATAGCCGTAGATCAGGAAGCGGTACAGCAGGAAGATGGCGGCATAGTAAAGTGCGCTCCAGCCCCAGATAGGAACGGCCGCAAGCCAGCTCCTCCACCCATTCTGCCCACGGCCCGTGGGGGCCGGAAGGGGTTGATTACGAGCTATCTTTCAGCTCCTTCCCTATTCTCCCATGATCTGCAGGATCAGGACCCGCTGCCGAGGGCGGCTGTCGAAATCGACGAACGCGATCTGCTGCCAGGTTCCCAGGGAGAGCTTGCGCTCCTTGAAGGGGATGCTCAGCGAGGGCCCGATGAGGGATGACCTCACGTGCGCATGGCCGTTACCGTCCCTCCAGGCGCGATCATGCTCGTATACAAGATCCCGGGGAGCCCAGCGCTCGAAGGCCTCTTTGAGGTCGCTCACCAGGCCCGGCTCGAACTCCAGGGTGATCACGCCGCCCGTGGATCCCGGGACGAAGACGGTGACCAGGCCATCACTGAGAGGCGAGTTGAACAACTCCTCCTGGACCCTGTGGGTTATGTCGATAATATCCGCGTCTCCCTGGGTGGATAGCTCCAGCATCGTCGTATGGAGAGCCATGCGCGAAACCCCCTTGCCTTCCTCTCAGATACGGTAGACGTCTTCCTCGCGCATCACCGTATAGCCGCCGCCCTGAAGGGCGCGGATAGCCTCGTCGAGCTGCTCTACCCGGAATACTACGATGGCGCTCTTTCCGCTCTTTTCCACGAAGCAGTAGAGGTATTCGATGTTCACGTTGGCATCGTAGAGCGGGGCCAGGACGCTGGCCAGCCCACCGGGCTCGTCGGGTACCTCTACGGCTATGACCTCTGTCTCGCTGACGGTGAAGGCGTTCTCGGTCATCACCTGTATGGCCTTCGCGGGATCGCTGACGATAAGGCGCAGCACGCCGTAATCCGCTGTCTCCGCTATGGATAAGGCCCTGATGTTCACTCCGGCATCGGCCAGGCACCTGCACACCTCGTAAAGCCGTCCTGATTTATTCTCCAGGAAAACGGAAACCTGTCTTACCTTCACTCCCCAACCTCCTAGATCTTTCTCTTATCGATGACCCTTATCGCCTTGCCCTCGCTCCGCTGTATGGAGCGAGGCTCCATCAGACGTACCCTGACGCTGACCCCGAGGTAGCTCTGTACCTCGTCGCGGATTCTTTTCTCCAGTTCCTCCAGGCGTTTGATCTCATCGGAGAACATCTCCGGTGAGACCTCCACCTGCACCTCCAGGACATCGAGGTTCTCGACACGGTCCACCACCAGCTGATAATGGGGGGCGAGCCCCGGCACTTGCATGAGCACCATTTCCACCTGGGAGGGAAAGACGTTGACCCCCCGGATGATGAGCATATCGTCGGTGCGGCCGGTAATGCGTTCCATGCGCACATGTGTGCGCCCGCACGGGCAGGGTTCGTGAAACAGCCTGGATATGTCGCGGGTGCGATAACGGATCAAGGCCAGCCCTTCCTTGTTGATATTGGTGAACACCAGTTCGCCTCTCTCACCGGGCGGCAATACCCTGCCGCTCTCGGGATCGATCACTTCCGGTATGAAGCTGTCCTCGAAGACATGCAGCCCGTTCTTCTCGGAGCATTCTATGGAAACACCCGGCCCCACCACCTCCGAGAGGCCGTAGATATCGTGCGCCGAGATGGCCAGTTCCTCCTCGATCTGCCGCCGCATCTCGTCCGACCAGGGTTCCGCCCCCAGTATCCCCGACTTCAGCTTGACCTGGCTGCGCCCTACCCCCATCTCGATCATGACCTCGGCGATATTCAAGGCATAGGACGGGGTGCAACAGAGGATTGTGCTTCCGAAATCCACCATCATGCGCACCTGGCGCTTGGTGTTCCCGCCGGACATGGGCAGGGCGGTGGCCCCCATCTTCTCCACCCCGTAATGCAGCCCCAGGCCGCCCGTGAACAATCCGTATCCGTAAGAGACGTGCACGACGTCGTCCGCGGTGCCTCCCGCTGCCACTATGGTGCGCGCGACGAGGTCGGCCCATACCTGAATGTCATCTGCGGTATATCCCACCACGGTGGACTTGCCCGTGGTTCCGGACGAAGCATGCACCCTCACGATATCCCGCATGGGGACCGCGAAAAGGCCGAAGGGGTAATTATCCCTCAAGTCATCCTTGTAGGTGAAGGGAAGCCGCTCCAGGTCCTCCAGGCTCTTCACGTCACCCGGCTCGAACCCCGCTTCATCCAGCCTCTCCCTGTAAAAAGGCACTGCTTCATAGAGGCGGTCCACCGTGGCCCTCAGGCGCTGCAGTTTCAAATCGTCCAGGCGTTCCCGCTCCCAGGCCTCTACCGGGTTGAAATAATCCATCTTTTTCCCCTCTTTCTCCAGCTCAAGCTCAGGGTAATTCTAACATATGGAATGAGCCTCCCACAGGTCGATGGCGAGCACGGCGCCGGGACGATCGCGAACGGGCCCCTCCTTCATTCCCTGTTCCGCGCTCATTCATACCCGAGCAGATCCGGCGCGCAGTATGTCAACTCATGGTGTTCTCTGCGCACTGCGCTCGCCGCCCCCGCGGGACAGTAGATAAAGCACTGCCCGCAGCCGAAGCAGAGTTCGGGATCGATGTACGCCTTGCCGTCGCTCTCCCCGATCGCTCCGAAATAGCACCGGGAAGCGCATAAAATGGGGCATTTCGCCGTCCCCAGGCACAGATCGGGGTCTACGACCGCATAGTTGTACCCCCGGCTGAACACCTTGTTCCCCCTCTTTATCTGGTTGCGCAAGGGTACGCAATATTCCGGTCTGCAATGGCAGTAGGAGACGATAAAACCGTGAGCGGTACCCACGCCCCAGCCCGTCAGGATGCGTCCCCGCTCGTGCCAGAACCTTGCCTTGAGGGCCAGTTCGGCCGCGGTTACGCGCCGGTAGTATCCGGGATAGGCGGAGAGATGCCCCGTGCCCCAATCGCCAATCATAACGCAGGTGTAATTGGGATCGACTCCTTCCACCAATTCCTTCTCGATATTGTTCTCGCCATGACGGCACTCGCAAATGCCCAGTGCCATGGTGTGCCCCTCCGCCCCCAGGCGCTCGAGCATGTGCTGCAACTCACCGGGCGTAATGACCTCACCGTGGATGAGGGGGAGCACCACGCGGTTGGCCAGCCTGTCCACCAGATACCTTCCCGCACGGAAACGGTATATCCACTCGGCGTCGGTCAGATATCCCAGGGTCTTCATAAGCACGTACTCGTACCTACTGCCGATCACGTTCAACGGGAACGGTATCTTGGAATGCATGATGAGACCGCGGGAATCGATATGCGCTACTAACATTGGTTTCCTTCCAGCTTCATCTTCTCGTGGGTGGCTGCGGCAGCAGCGCACCATGAGACGATCACGGCGTGATTATATCAATCCGTTCTGCGCCGCACCAAAAGCGAGCCCAGGGTCAGCAGCACCACCCCGAAGGCTATGAGTACGCCCAGTTGCCAGGCCACATCCGCCAGGGATTCGCCGCGGAGCATAACACCGGAAAGCGCTTCGATGGCGTAGGTAAGCGGTATTGCCCTGGCTATCCACTGCATGAATGCGGGCATCTGGGAAAGAGGGAATACCGCTCCGGTCATGAATATGAGAGGAAAACTGACCAGCACGCTCAGGATGACCGCGCCCGCTACCTGACGCGCGAAGGCCGCTATCACCAGGCCTATACCGATGCACGAGAAAGAGGCGGCGGCTATGACCAGCAGCGCCGCCGCCGCGTTTGACGCGAATACCCCGAAGACGGCCACTGCGAGGAGCAGCATCACGGCCGACTGTACGAAGACCACCGCGGTGGCCAGGATGAGCTTGGAGCCGACCAGCGCGAAACTTCCCATCTCGGTCAGGCCGAGCCGGATGCGCATGCCCTCCTCGTCCTCTATGACCATGAGGATGGCGCCGCTCAGCACGCCCGTCCACAGGATGGACAGGGCGATAAGGGATGGGACAACGGCGTCCTTGGCCGAGAGTGGCCTGCCGGCAACCGACGATATCTCCAGGTCGATGGGGAGAGCCGTGCCCCGCAGATATGCCGCGGCATCCTCTATATCGCTTATCACCGTGTTCGCAAGGTCGATCCCCACGTCAACCATCTCCTGCAAGTCGGGGCGGTCCTGCAAGGATTGCTTCAGGGATTCCAGGTTCTCCCTGATCTGCTCGAGACCTACGACCTCGGTGCCGAAGAAATCTCCCCCCGTAACCAGGACATAGAGGCCGGCGACCACCGCCTGCGTCTTGTTCTCGACCACGCCTTCCTGGACACGCGAGAGGAACCCGCGGATGCTCGTCTCCGCGAACTCCGCCTTTACCAGGTTGGACTGGTCGATGATAACCTGCACCCTCGCGATTTCATCCAGCGTCTTCAACTGGTGCACGAAGGCGCGGGGCAGCACGATCACCGCATCTATCCGCCCCCGTTTCAAGTCGTCACGCGCCTCGGATTCCGAGGTGTATTCCTCGATCTCGGTCACGTCCTGCCCGAACCTCAGCACAAGCGAGGCGGCATCGTAATTCTCGTCCTCCAGCCATATGGTCTCCCCGATGTAGGGATAATCCCCCTCGCGTATGGCGAAGACGACGTTGACCTCTCCCTGCGCAAAGCTTGCCAGCGCCTCCTGCGCGGTAGAGTATTCCCGCCACACCTCGGTCTCGGTCTGAACGTCCAGGATGGTCGCGGCTATTTCGTCCCTGGAGAGGTCGGCCCCCATCCACAACTCCGTTTCCCCGGGATCGCCCGTGGCCAGCAGGGCGCTCACCCTGTCCGCAGCTAGGGCAGCCTCCGCCTCCTCCCCGCTCCCGTACTCCTCCACCTGCACCGCGCGGCGGCGGAAACGCCGCTCCAGGCCGCGCGGCGACGGGACCACCGCTCCCGACCATGCCTGCTCTCCGGGGCCTGCGCGGTCCAGGTTGACCAGGCCGATGGGGACGGGGCGCCCGACATCGTAGAATGCGGCACCTATGACGCCCATGATCAGAAAGGGGTAGATGACCAGTATCGCCAGCAGCAGGCGGTTGCGGAAGATGAGTTTCCAGTCTTTGGCGACGAGCGCCTTCCAGCCTCTCATCGTTCCGCCTCCCGCATGAAACGCAGGAAGGCATCCTCCAGGGTGACCTCGCGGTAGTGGAGGTTGCGTACCGACCCCGCCAGCCCGGACGCTATCTCCGGGAGCTTATCCGGAAGCTCGAGGCCGGTAACGATCACCGTGTCCCCCTCCATCTTCCAGGTCAGGCCCAGGCGCCGGCATAATACATCCAGTTCCGTGGTGCGGTCGTCGAGGAGCTGGAGCTCCACCCGGTCCGTTCCCAGCAGCCCCTTGATCTCGGCCGGCGTACCCTCTTCCCGCAGGCTACCCTCTGCCAGGATGGCGAGCCTGTTGCATATGCGGTCCGCCTCTTGCATGTTATGGGTGGTGATGAAGATAGATCTTCCCTCTGCAGCCAGGCGTATGATGAGCTCCCAGAGAGCGCTGCGTGCCTCGGGATCGAGGCCGGAAGTGGGCTCATCCATGTAGATGAGCTCCGGCTCGTGGACCAGGCCCATGGCCAGGCTCAGACGCTGCTGCATGCCGCGGGAGTAGAAACGTGCCTGCCGTGACGCGTGCTCCGTGAGGCCGGCCATGGCCAGCAGGCTATCGATCCTCTCCGCGGCCTCCTTTGCGTCCACGCCGTAAAGCCGCGACAGGAGGAGCAGGTTCTCGTGGGCATCGAGACGTCCGTAGAAGGCAGGCTCCTGGGGTACAAGGCCCACACGCAGCCTGTAGCGCGAGTCCATGGGGTAGACCGTCTCGCCTCCCATGAGGATGTCACCGTGGGTAGGCGCTATCTGCCCGGTGAGGATGCGGATCAGCGTGGTCTTCCCGGCGCCGTTGGGGCCTATGAGGCCGAAGGTCTCTCCCTTCGCAACGGAAAGAGTTACGTTGTCCAGCGCCTTGACCCCATCGAACTCCTTGCTGATGTCCTTTATGGAGATCACGCCTCAACCTCCGCGTCTAGCTGCTTTGAGCTTGATTGTAGCAGACGTCGCCCCACTAACCCCTGTGTTTATTCTTCACAAAAATTGACCACAGCATCAAAAGTATGATTTACTAACAACAGTTATTTTTAGCAACAGAAACGATTAAAGTTCTGGACGATTCCGGATGATATATTATTTAGTATGAACAAAAGGGGTGGAGATATCCTCTAAAGGATAAACCGTCGGCCGGAGGTAGCATGGTCACTGGGCGCAATGTCGGGTTGATCGCCATCGCGGGAGCCGTTTCCCTTCTCCTGCTCTTCGCCCTGCCCTTCCCCGCAACAGCGGAGACCCTGGAGGAGAAACAGGCGGAGGCAAACCGGGTCCGGCAGCAGATCGAAGCGATGAAGGTCGAATCGCAGCGGCTGGCCCAGGAATACAACACCGCCCTCTCCGAATACGAGGTGATCCGTTCCGAGGTCGAGGCCAACCGCGAGCAGCTGGAGAAAGCCCAGAACGACTACAAACGGGCGCGCACCATCCTCCACGACCGCCTGCGCGAGATATACAAATCGGGCGACGTCAGCTCCGTAGAGGTCCTTCTCGAATCGACGAGCCTGGATGACTTCCTCACCCGTTACGACTTCTTCTCCTATATCGGCAACCGCGATTTCCAGTTGTTCGATGAAGTGAAGCGCCTGCGGGAGGAGATAAGCGAGCGGCAGAGATCCCTCGAGGAACAGGAGGCCCGCCAGAGACAGGTCCTGGGATCCGTCAACGCCAAGCGCCAGGCCATGGAGGCTTCCCTGCAGGAGCAGCAGGCCTATCTCGATTCCGTTAACAAGGAGATCCTGGAGCTCCTGACCCTGTCGGGGGGCGGGGGGACTCCGGTGATGACGCCGATAGGATCGTTCATCTTCCCGGTGAGAGGGCCCCATACCTTCACCAACGACTGGCACGCCCCGCGCACGGGTCACCTGCATCAGGGCTGCGACGTCTTCGCCGCATCGGGTACGCCCTGCGTGGCCTGCGTCTCGGGCACGGTGAATCAGGGGGAGGGGAAAAACGCGGGGCTCTACGTCCGCCTGGTGGGCGACGACGGGAACGTATACTACTACATGCACCTGCTGCGCTTCGCGGCCACCGGCCATGTCACCGCGGGGACGGTCATCGGGTATGTCGGGGATACCGGAAACGCCGTGGGCGGGCCGCCCCATCTCCACTTCGAGGTCCATCCGGGAGGTGGAGCCGCCGTCAATCCCTACCCCATCCTCCTCGCCTCCGACAAATGATGTCATATGTTTCCGCCCCGGACATAAAGCTTCGTCTCGCCACGCCGAACCTTTGATGATCTTGCGGTTTTTCGCATCCCATATGCGACGGGGATTGCGCGCTGTATAATCCAGTCAACAGGACATAGTGGGGGAGCGACATATTGATCTGCCAGAGCTGCAAACGCCGGCCCGCCACCATGGCGGCGGATATCCTGGTCGACGGGAAGGTGAACACCCTGAAGTTATGCGGGCTGTGCGCGCACCGCGTCCAGATGCGGAACAACTGGGACGACAAGGGCTGGAAAGCGACGGAAGGCAAGACGCATTTCACCCAGGACCTCTCCCTCCCCTTCCCCGAGGATGCGCAAGCGGTGGTCTTCACCGCCATCACCAAGCGCGGCCAGAAGGTCATGGAATGGGCGGAGAGGGAGACCAGGCAGTTCGGAATGGACGGCATCGCATCCAGCGCCATCCTTATCAGCCTGCTCACCGAGGAGAAAAGCGCCAGCTACCAGATCCTGAGCGAGATGGGCGTCAATCTCGACAAGGCGTTTCGCGCCCTGCACGAAGCCCTCAAGGATCAGGCCGCCCGCGCGAGGAGCAGCAACGAAGGGTTGACGGCGCGCGCCCTGCTCTCCCAGGCGCAGCAGAAAGCCTCCGAATTCGACGACAAGGTGGTCGAACCCGAGCACATCATGCTCGCGCTGCTGGACGGCGAGAAGTCGCTGGCCACGGAGATCCTGCTCAAGCTGGGCGTGAACATCAAGGAATTGAAGGCACGCCTCTTCTACTACCTGGAATGCCAGCGCATGGAGAGGCACATGCACGGTACCGCTCCCATCTTCAGACAGATGACGCCCCTTGAACAGGTATTGAGCGACAAACCCGTCGACGGCTCCATCCTGCGTTTCTTCGGGCGCGACCTGGTCCAGGAGGCCAGGGAGAGGGACTTCGACGCCTCGGTCGGCCGCGCCGACCTGGTCGAGAGGATGGTGCGCGTACTGTGCCGGGAGAGGCGCAACAATCCCCTCCTGGTGGGCGACGGCGGAGTGGGCAAGACCTACCTCGTCGAGGCACTGGCGCAGAGGGTAGCGGATGGGGATGTCCCCGCCATGCTGCAGGGCATATCCATCGCCGAACTGGATACGGTGGCCCTGATGGAGGGGGCTTCCATCCAGGGTGAGCTGGAGAAGCGGGTCAGGCTGCTGGCCAGGGAGATGTCATCGTATCCCGGCGGATTCATCCTTTTTGTCCCCTATATCCAGCACATGCTGGGCGAGGAGGGCAGGACGTCGGGCGTGAGCCTAAACAGCATCCTCCAGCCGATCCTGGAAAACCCCAAGCTGTGGTGCATAGCCACGACGACCTTCAAGCACTATGAAAACCTCATCGTCCCCGACGAGAACCTGAGCGATGTCTTCCAGAAGATGACCGTTGACGAGATGTCCACCGAGAGCACCCTCGAGCTGCTCGCCAACCTTAGATCGCACTACGAATCGTTTCATAACGTGCGCATAAGCGACGAGGCGCTGGATGCGGCGGTCTATCTCTCCGACCGCTACCTCACCGGCCTGCGACTTCCCGACAAGGCCATCGACCTCGTGGACGAGGCCGCGGCCCACGTGTCGGTAGAGAGCGGCACAGGAGAGACGGGCGAGGTCAGCGCGGAGAAAGTCGCCGAGGTGGTTACCATGGCCACCGGCATCCCCGCCAAGAGCCTCCTGCAGGAGGAATCGGAGCGCCTCCTCAACATGGAGCAGGAACTCGGCCGCAGGGTGATCGGCCAGGAGAGGGCGATAAGGGTAGTGTGCGAAACGGTACGGCGCTCCCGTGCGGGACTATCCGACCATAAACGCCCCATAGGCACCTTCCTCTTCATGGGCTCCACGGGGGTCGGCAAAACCGAGGTCGCCAGGTCCCTGGCGGAATTCCTCTTCGGAGAGGAGAGGGCCATGGTCAGGCTGGATATGTCCGAGTTCTCCGAGAAACATTCCGTGGCCAAACTCATCGGCTCGCCGCCCGGCTATATCGGCTACGAGGAAGGCGGCCAACTGACCTCAGCTATCAGCGAAAAACCCTACTCGGTGATCCTCCTCGACGAGATCGAGAAGGCCCACCCCGCGGTCTTCAACCTGCTGCTGCAGCTCATGGACGAAGGCCGGCTCACGGACAGCAAGGGCAGGACGGTGAATTTCCGCAACACCATCGTCATCATGACCTCCAACATCGCCGGAGAGACGATCAACACCCTTCCCTTGAGCGACACGGATCCCGGTGGCGGGTTGGACGTTAATATGCTGGAGATGATCATGGACAAGGTGAAGGAACACTTCTCCATGGAGTTCATCAACCGCATCGACGAGATCGTGGTCTTCAATCCCCTGGGCACTGACGATATCGAGAGGATCGTGGAGATCAAGGTGAATGCCGTAGCCCAGCAGCTGCAGGCAAAAGGCCTGCAGCTTCTCCTGGAGCCGTCGGCGCGATCCCTGCTGGCGAGGAAGGGCTTCAGCCGTGAGTTCGGAGCCCGCTACCTGCTGAGGACCATCCAGAAGGAGCTCTCCAACCCCCTCTCCGACCTCATGCTCAAAGGTGAAGCCGGGCGGGGAGGCGCGGTGAGGGTCGAGGCCGACGGAGATACCCTGGCCTTCAAGGTGGACGCCGCCGCTTCCTGATGACGTGACCGGAACTACCGGCAGGACATCGTGGTTCATATGCGAGAAGCGTGGGCGTCAGGCATAGGGGTCGGCCCTGGACTTATGCCTGAAACAGCCAGGAGGAGCAGGGGGAAAGGGTTGTAGCGTTACTTAAATCCCCACGTATATATGCTGTACGTATGGCTCAGGCATAAGTCCAGGGCCGACCCCTATGCCTGACCCATTTCTCACTATCCTTTACCCACGCTTCTTGGAGAAGAACCAACACTGTATACTATGCAGTATCGCTTGTACGCTTTGAGGAGGTACGGAGTATGCGCCCGGTCATCCTTGCCGCTAAAGACCTCTGCCGCACGCCTATAGAGCTGGTGGGCAGCGCGCTCTTCGCCGCGATCCTGCGCTCTTTCCTGGACCAGCTCTCGGGCATGGGATCTGAACTCTGCGACTTTCTCCTGGGCCGTAACCTGCTGCGTCGGGGCGAAGACGGGGCATTCGATATAACCGGCATGGCCGAGCTGCTGACCTCCCTGTCGGCGAAGAGCCTCGATGATATCGACGCAACCCGCCCCGCCCATGCCAGGCTCGCGGATGGCGCCGTGATCCTGCACGAATTCGTGGAGCAGCTCTACAATTTCTGGCGCAAGATGGAGCGCTACGTCGTCGTGGAGGAGGAATACAAAGCCACCAACATCATGACCAGCGACTATCACAACTGGTTCATCGCCACCGTGGGATCATTCGAGGACCTGGTGCGTGAGACCTACCGCCGCATCGCCTATAACATCGGCGGCGAACTGCCCAAGGTCTACCGGCAGTTGCCCAGTGGAGCCGGAGCGGGAGCGCTGGTGGAGCATATCCCCTGGGAATGCCCTCCCGGCGATTACGGGCTGCTGGCGGACCTCCCCTTCATGCAGTTGCTGGTCATCAAGCCCCCCCTTATCCTCTATCCCAAGCGCAATTACCGCAGGGGCGCCATCAAGCCCCTGGAGGAAAATCCTCTGCGCCATCTGTCTGAGCTGCAGGGCAACTGGTATTGCTACCCGGCCAAGGTAGGCCTGTTGGTGATCTTCATCTACTTTCACGCGTCGTTCCTGCACCTCGGCACCAGCCTGTGCAATCTCTTCGAGCTCGCCCAGGGTGACGAGATCCATTCATGCACGCCCGACGGGATCCTCGTCTTCGGGGGGGAGGCGGATTCCCTGCCTCCCGAGGAGACCTTCTACCACGAGGACGCCGATAACAACCTGGTAGTCGGCTACGTCAGCGGCATCGAGGAACACGATTATTTCGGGTACATGAAGAAATCAGCCCTCACGCTGCACAACGTGATCATGATCAACCGCGGTATGCTGCCCCTGCACGGCGCCATGGCCCATATCCGCATGAGCTCTGGCGCCTCGGCCAACATCATCATCGTCGGGGACAGCGGCGCCGGCAAGTCCGAAACCCTGGAGGCCTTCCGGGCCATCGCGGGCGAAGGCAACGTCGATATACGCGTCGTCTTCGACGACATGGGCGTGCTGGGAAGCGACAACGCGGGCAGAGTGGTGGCCTACGGCACCGAGATAGGCGCCTTCGTGCGCCTCGACGACCTGCAGCCCGGCTATGCTTATTCCGAGGTGGACCGCTCCATCTTCATGAACCCGCAGCTCATCAACGCCCGCGTAGTCATCCCCATCACGGAATACGACTATATCACCCGCGGCCATGCCGCAGACGCCCTGCTCTACGCCAACAACTACGAAGAGGTGGACGAGGAGCATCCACACCTCGAGTTCTTCGCCAGCGTCGACGATGCGCTGCCAGTCTTCGAGAGCGGTTCGCGCATGGCCAAGGGCACTACGGACGAGAAGGGTATCGTCCATTCCTATTTCGCCAACCCCTTCGGCGCCGCCCAGAAGCGCCGCGAGCACGAGGCTATCGCCCGGTACTTCTTCGAGCGCCTGCAGGCATCGGGCTGCCGCATCGGCATGTTGAGGACGCGCCTGGGCATCGAGGGCTACGAGATGCGCGGCCCCGAGGAGGCGGCCCGCGCCATCCTCGAACATTTCTTCTCCTGACCGCACGGACGTTTTCGTATGAACGCCGCAGGCGCATCGGGTCAGGCATGGCACGAGGCCGGCATCCAATATGGCTGTAGCATATCTCTTTTTCTTCCTCCCCTACCCTCAGGAGGCACTCTCTCCGCCCGGGCCGGGAAGACCGTAACCAGGATGGAATTGAATGGGGGTGTAACGGATTTCTTTACGACCCTTCCTCCCCTTCTCACCCTCGGGAGGCACTCTCCCCACCCGGGCTCGCAAGGCTGTAACCAGGCCGGGATCTAATTGGGGTGTAACGTATTTCTTTTCGACCCTTCTTACCCTGAAAGATCTTCGCTCAACGCTTCCATGAAGGTCGAAAAGAAACTTGTTACACCCCTTGAGGCTGGTTCAAAACGGGCCGTGAGGTGCCGACCCCTTCCTATCCCACCACGCCACCTCCGGCATGCGCAACAGCGCATCCCTCCTGCGTCGCAGCACCGGGTAGAAGATACCCGCGATGATCATTCCGATGGCGAGACCGCCCAGGTGGGCGAAGAACGCCGTACCCACCATGCCCGACCCCAGCGAGGTCAGTCCCTGAAACATCTGCAGTACTATCCAGAACCCGATGACCAGGTAGGCGGGTATGGGGATGATGACAAGCAGCACCCAGGTCCATACCCAGGCGCGCGGATAGAGCAGGAGGTAGGCCCCCAGGACGCCCGAGATCGCCCCGCTCGCCCCCAGCAGGGGGTTCAGGCTGTTGGGGTAGATGGCGACGTGGGCAAGGACTCCGAAAACGCCGCATGCGAGGTAGAAAGCGATGAACCCGAGATGGCCCATGACGTCCTCGACGTTGTTGCCGAAGATCCACAGGAAGAGCATATTGCCCAGGATATGCAGCCATCCATCATGCAGGAAGATGGAGGTGAGCAGGGATAGGTAGACCGGCTTGGAGGGAACGCTCCACAGGGGAAAGGAGAAGAGCTGCTGCAGTGCCGGCAGGGGGAGTTGGCTGGCATGCACGATCTCCCAGGGAACCACGGAGAAGCGGTAGATGAAGATGTCGTATTGCTGGCTGCTCAGGAAGAGCATGTAAATGAAGACAGCGGCGTTTACAACGATCAACCCCAGTGTGACCAGGGGCGTTTTGCGCGTTGGGTTCCTGTCGAAAAGGGGCAGCATACTTGCCGGCTCCCCCCTACTTCCTGCCGCCCGCCATGACGATGAATCCCCTTGCCCACTCCACGCCCACGAGGCTCGCGATCCTCTCGTAGGCCACGGCCAGGACGCCCAGGGGCCGGGTCACCGCGCTCACCTCGCAATCGCCGTAGGTCTTGAGATGCAGGACCTCGAAACCCGCCTTCTCGAGTTCCCGCCTCACCCTGCGAGGCGTATTGCAGCGGTAGCGCACCGGGAAGATATCATGCGCATCCCTGCCGCTGAAGAGCGCAACCAGGCGCATGCGCTTTTCCTGTGGCAGGATGAGTGAAAGGAGGTAGTTGAGCGCATAAGGGTAGTAGATGATGTTGGGCGTCATGAGCACCACCCGGCCTCCGGGTCGCAGCACCCTATACACCTCGCGCAAAAAGCCTGCCGGATCCTCCAGGTGTTCCAGCAGGAATTTCCCGGCGGCCACATCGACGCTCCCCGCCTCCAGGGGGATGCTTTTCCCCACGTCAGCCTGTATGTAGTGCCCGTAAGGCCCGCGCAGCGGCCTGTCGTCCATGCCGATGATCTCCCCCGCCCTCTCCATCAGGCACGAGAGATATCCTTCCTCCCCGCAGCCGAGATCTATGACGCGCCCTCCCTCGGGACAGGCCGACAGCGCGAGGTGGAGAAAAGTCGTGTATGCGCCGGGTTCTCCAGGAAGGTATCTGCGACGCAGGTCGGCCGTCCATTTCCGCGACGCGTCTCGGTTCATAACAGCTCCAGGAGGCTCTCGACGATGAGATCCGGTTGGGGGCTGTAACCCTCCAGGTCTTCGCGGACGGCCACTCCCGAAAGCACCAGGCAGGTATCCAGGCCGGCGCGCCATCCGCCCACTATGTCCGTCTCCAGGCGGTCGCCGATCATCAGGGTCCTGTCCGTCTTGCCCCCGGTCCTGGACAGGGCCGCCTGTATCATGTACACATTGGGCTTGCCCACCACCAGGGCTTCACGCCCCGCGGCGGTCTCCAGGGCCGCCACGATCGATCCCGCGCCCGGCCACAATCCATCCGGAGCGGGGAAAGTGGCATCACGATTGGTCGCCACGAACACCGCGCCTGAATACAAGGCCAGGGTTGCTATGCGCAGCTTATCGTAGGTCAACTCGGTGTCCCACCCCACTACTACGAAATCCGCGCTCCTGCCCTCCTCTCCCGCAAGCGGATTCAGTCGGGTTTCGGACAGCGCCTCCACCAGTCCCGGGCCGCCGATGCAGAAGGACGTTTTGCCCTCCAGATCATAGTTTTCCTCCAGGAAGGTCGCCGTGGCCACGGACGATGTGATGAACTCCTCCTCGCTGGCTTCGATACCCATCGCGGATAGCTTGATCCTGTACTCGCCCGGGGTGTATTTCGAGTTGTTGGTGAGGAAGAGTATCCCCTTGCCCATCTCCCGCAACCGCCGTATGAATGTTACGGCATCGGGAATGGGCTCCTGGTTCAGGTAGATGACGCCATCCATGTCCAGCAGGAAATCGCTGTATCTATCGCTTGTGGCCATTTCGCCGTCAGCCCTCAAGGCTTCGCCTCTCCCCGCTCCCGTCGAGTTCGCTCTGATAACGCTGCAGGGTTTCGCCGTATATCTCCATCTCGGGCGCCATAACCGCCGCCAGCTTTATCTGCCCGATGGCGCGGTGCAGCAAGCCCTTGCGGTAGAGGCACCGGCTCAATCCATATATCGCATAGTGATTGGTGGGGTCGACCTCAAGCGCCTCCTCGAACTCACGCCTGGCCAGATCGTGAAGACCGCTGTTGTAATAGGCGATCCCCAGCGCTTCGAGTATAGACCCCCTACGGGGTTCCAGTCTCTTCGCCCTTTCGAGAAGGCTCACGGCCGCGGCGGGTTTGCGGTCCTGCAGCAGGCCCCTGGCCTCCTGGAAGAGGTCGTATGCGTTATCGGACAAGTCCTTCCTCCCGCCTCGCTCATCCCTCACCCTCACCCGGGCCGCCTTTACGTTCCGAGAGGCGGACCAGCCCCGAAAACCCGAGGACAGCTCCCATGATGACCATAACATAGGATGGCCAGAGTGTCTGGCGTTCGAACTGTGCCGGTATCGGTTGCCCCCCTCTGCCCACTTTCTCGAGGGCGGCGCCCAGTATCAGCGAGTTGGAGGCAATAGCTATGAAGAACAAGGGGATGACTACAACCCCGGCGGCGATAAGCAATACTCCGTAGTCCACCTTGGCGAAAGGCCCCTTGAACAACCACGTGGCCACCATGTACAGATAGGCGATGATCACGATGGCCATGCAGATATAGGTAATCACACCCAGGTCCACCCCCTTGACCTTCGCCGTCTGCAGCATGCCTGTCGCAGCATCGTTCCATCCGACCCTGACCCAGGAGGTGAAGGAGAGGATGACGATCATCAATACCGCCAGGGTGGCCATGGCGGCGGCGATCATATCCCGGCGGTCCAACGCGTGATCGCGGTATGCAACGAAGCGCATGAATCCCTCCCTGTTCTCCGCGGCCGGTTTCCTGACGCTCGCGACGGCCTTCAGCTTAGGCCTGCCGTGTGGTCCTTTCCTGCGTACACCTTTCCTGGTCGCTACGGGAGATTCCACGGCCGCGCCGTCTCCCTCCTCCGTTGCCGGCTCATCCGCGCTTTTCCTCCTCTTCAGGCGGGCCAGGGCCGCATAAGTCCTCTCGCTGAAGGTTATGGTGATGGAGAACCTCTTCTTGGTGGTCCTGTCCCTTGCAACCTTGTCGACGGCCGGCTTCAGGGAGACCACCTTCTTGCTGGATGCAGGGGTAAGGGTGCCGCTGGCCTTTTTATCCGTAGTTACCCCCGCCGGGACGACGGGCTCCGCTTCTGCCACCTTTACGCTGTCCACCGCCGGCGGGGGCGGCTCGACATCAGGTTTCTTGACCGGAGCCGGGGGCACCTTCTTCAGCCTGCCCCTCTGGCCTTTCATCTTGACATAGCAGGCTTCGCAGAAGAATTTCCCCGCGGGGATCTCCTTCCCGCAACTTACGCATTCAGGCATCGCGTCCCTCCATCGACGCTGCGGCTTGCGGTCCCCCCGGTCCGGATGCGGGTATCAGCCGCGACCTGACTTCCCTATTCATCTCTTTCGACCCCTCTGACCCTGTCCCTGACCCACAGGAAGAGATCTGGAAACCTGCGGCGGAAGAAATCCTTGCCCCTGTTCCACCCGCTCTCGCCCTGCGCGGCAAGGGTCACCAGGGCGCGGTGTGGCAAGTGCCGGCTCAGCCATAATCCATCGACCATCCTCTCCAGGTAGGCCGAGAGAGGCTGGGGGAGCTTGCGCAGGCCCCTGTAGAGGCGGACAAAGGTGCGGAAGTAGTGACGCGCGAAGTACAGCTGTTCCCGCGGCAGGGTGGGCTGGTCAACGTAGCGGTCCTCACGATAGTCGTAGACCTCGGGAACCCATCCCTCCCGCACCGCGGTCTCGAAGAGCACGGTGTCCGGGTAAGGATAGTAGATGGGGCAGAGGGAGTGATCGGCGCCTATTTCCACGTTGAGCTTGATGGTATCCAGGACTTTTGCCTTGTCCTCGTAGGGGAGCCCCACCATGTTATAGGCAACCGTCTTGATCCCGGCCTCGCGGCAGGCATCGAATGCCTCCACGATCTTCTCCCTGGACATATGGCGGTTGAGAACCTCGTTACGGATGAAATCGTTGCCGCTCTCGACCCCGAAGAACATCTGGTAACACCCCGCCTGGCGCAGCATGCGTACTATCTCGGGCGTTACCAGGTTGGCGCGGTAATTGCAGATAAACGGGAGACCTATCTCCTTGCGGTAGAGCGAGGTGAAATTCTCCAGCCACCCACCCTTCCAGGGGAGTATATCGTCGCGGAAGTTCAGGTATTCGACGCGGGGAAAGGACGCCACCAGTTTCTTCAGGTATGCGATGCTGTACTCGGGGCTGTGAAAACGCGAGTAGCGGTTCTTGTTGGGATAGATATCCCGCATCCTCTTGTTGGAGCAATACGTGCAGCTGTACGGGCATCCCCGTGACAGTATCACCACCCCCGTGTTGATACGCGTGGAGAGCAGCATGGAGAAGTCGAATGCGCCGAAATCTGGCAGCGGCAACACGTCGATATCCTCGATGAGCGGCCGCACGGGATTGCGGTAGATTGCCCCCCCTTCCTTTACCCATATGCTCTCCGTGGTGCGATAATCCTCGCCCGCGTCCATGCGTCCGACCAGTTCGAGCAGGGCTTCCTCGCCCTCACCGCGACATAGCATATCTATGCCCGGTGTCGCGATGACTTCCTCGGGTAGCGTGGTCGGGTGATAGCTGCCGGAGATAATTGGTATATCCGTAGCTTCCTTGGCCCAGAGGACATACTCCTTTACTTGCGGATATTCACGCGTCATGGTCACAAAACCCAGGAGGTCCGGACTCTCTCTGCGCAGGGTGTTCTGGAATTCGCCGCGCCCCGCGGGACTGGTCAGGTGGTACAGGGCGAAATCGTGGCCAGCCCCCTTCAATACCGCGGCTATGCTGCCCACGCCTTCCATATACCAGCCACCCTCATCGACTCCGAGCATGCGGCCGCTCTGCGGGTCGATATTCACCTTATAGTCCGGATAGACGAATAGTACCTTCAAGCCACGCTCCCGTTTATCTCGCGCTCCCCATTTTTATTTTTATGACCATCGTCTCCTGCTATTAAATAAGGTTCTTCTCCGAGAGGAGCGGGCGTCAGGCATAGGGGTCGGCCCTGGACTTATGCCTGAGCCATATGTCCAGCATATATACATGGGGATTTGAGTGACGCCACACTTCTTTCCTCCTG